>SPCU01000047.1 GCA_004525545.1 Methanomassiliicoccus sp.
ACTGGCCCATCATAGTACCCTTACCTTCGTCAGCGTCTGCCTGCCGTTCTCGGTGGAGGGGATAGGCCGCCGCGTAATGGCCAAGGAAGGACTGGAGCGCCTAAGAGGCTCCGCGGACCTGGTGGCGGTTTACGCCAACGACCCGCTGATAAAATTGGCGCCCAACCTGCCATTGAGCAAGGCCTTCGGGGTCATGGACCAGATCATGCTGTCCATGCCGGAGGAGATATGCCACAGCCTCACCGCCAACGCGCTTCCCTTATTGAAAGAAAATTTCGCGTGCAGGGAGCTACGGGCAGGCATAGGCTACGGACTTGGTTTCGACCGCGAGCGTTTGGCGGTGGAAGAGGCTCTGTCATCGCCCTGGTTCCCATCTTCGGACTTCGTACCCGAGAACGCCCTGTTGTTAGTGACCCAAGGGGAGACGGACCGCGACAGCGTACAGGAATGCGTCAAGCAGGTCCGTAGCGCACTGCCGATCAAACGTCTGCTGTTCACCACGCATCACGACCCCTCATTGGGTCGGAGGGTCAAGGCGTCATTGATCCTGTCCTACAGGTTCTGATCTTCGGCGATCTCATCCGGCGCTCCAGCGAACTTCACTAGTGCGTAAGCCTCCACGAAATGCAGTTTGCCCGGCACCACCACGGCGTGCAGCGGCGGTCCCATGTCCTCGTTCAGCATTACCTGCGGATAATTGGCCGCCACCTTCTCGGTGCGGGAGCCGACGCGGGCGGCGGCGCAGATGATCTGTTTGTCGGTGATCATGCCCTTGCCCACGGCCTTTTCGGCCGCCAGCAGCCATTCCACGGCCTGGTTGGCGGTCATGTAGCGATCCTCCTCCTCGCGTATGTCCAGTAGCACCAGGGTGTGCAGTCCGCGAGACCAGTTGTCGAATATGTTCTCGTAAGGGGAGAGGGGGGTATATCCTGGCTCCTGAAAGGGTATGGTGACGGTCCGGCCGAACTTGTACGGCTGCAGCCCCAAGGCGGAGGAGCAGGCGGTGAAGATGGATATCCCGTAGATGAGGGTGGTCTTGACCCCATCCTCCATCGCACGTATCTTCAGATCCACGTGCGTCGTCGCGGCCATGGTGTCCCCGGCGGTGATGAAAGCGACCTTCCCTTTCTTGCTGGCCTCGATGACGATCTCCTCTTCCTCCACCTCCCGGCGGGACAGGCGGACTATCTTCTTACCGATCAATGATTCCAATTCGTCCGGGGTGGAGTCGATGAGCTTGGAGGTATAGAACTCCCCGAACACCTGGTCGCATTCCTTCAGCGCGTTCACGGCCCTGGTGCTCAGATCGTCCGTTCCTCCCAGCCCTAAAACAACAAATATCAATTCTCCCATGGCAACACCGTGCGTTCCCTTTGTGTCAGGGTCCGGAAGGGAGAAGGGGAGTCGGTCCGTAAAAAGCTTTTAGAGGACGGGCTGCTGAACCAATCCCTATACGTGGAGAAGGACCAGGACCACCTTTACCTGCCGGTGACCGTAAGGCCAGACGTCGGGGATGTGGAGGAACGTGAGTTCCGTGAAAGGGAAAGGGATGAGCGGGACTACAAGGCGCTGAGCCAAGTGCCCGAGGAACTGAGGGCGTTGCTCCCCACATCATTTGATACTTTAGGGGATATAGCCATCATACGCCTGCCCGATGAGCTTCTCCCCCATTCCAAGACCATCGGCGACGCTTTGATGTTGGCGTTTCCCCGCCTGCGCTCCGTGTTCATGGACCATGGGGTGGCCGGTGAACTTCGCGTACGGGACCTGGAGGTCATCGCCGGCGAGGACCGTAGCGAGACGGTGCACGTCGAGTACGGGCTGCGCTTCAAGATCGATCCTAGGAAAGCATACTTCAATCCTCGGCTAGCAAACGAGCGCCGGAGGGTGGCGTCCCTGGTCAGGGAGGGGGAACTGGTCGTGGACATGTTCTCCGGTGTCGGTCCCTTCGCCATCATGATCGCCAAGACGGCCCGTCCCTCATTGGTCTACGCCATCGACCTGAACCCCGAAGCGGTGGAGCTGATGAAGGACAACGTTCAGTTGAACAAGGTGGACCGGGTGGTGCCGTTGGAGGGGGACGCCCGGCAATGGGTGTTCGACCTGCCCTGCGCCGACCGGGTGATAATGAACCTTCCCCACACGGCAAAGGAGTTCTTCGCGGACGCGCTGACGCGTTTGAAGATGGGTGGGGTCATGCACTTCTACCACATCTGCGAGAAGGACGAGTTCCCGGCGGTGCTGGAGGAACTGGTAACGCAGGCCAGGGGCATGGGCGTGGAGGTCCAGGTGCTGCGCAGCGAGGAGCTGAAGACCTACTCGCCCAGCGCTTCGGTGTTCTCCGCCGATCTACTTCTTATCGGCTGGCTTTAATGTGATCCCCTGCTGCCCCTGGTAGTTGCCGCTGCGCTTGGCGTAGGTACGTTCGACCGGGGAGCTCATGCGCTCAAGGACCATCTGCACCATGCGGCTGCCGATCGGCAGTTCCACCGGCGAGGAGGAGGCGTTGAGCCCGCTGAACGTCAACGTGCCGTGAAAGCCGGCGTCGATCTTGCCCAGACCCATGAGCAATCCCTTCCTCAACCATGACGTCCGGGTCCACAATTGGGCGGCCAGGTCGTCCGGGAGTTCCACCCGTTCAATGGTCGATACGAAGAACAATCTGCCCGGCGGTATGCTTACGGTACCAGCGGTCACGTTCACCCCTCCTTCCAAACGCACTTCGGCCACCCTCAGGTCGTATCCGTTAGGGGTGAGGCCTTCCGGAATAAAATCAGTGATGACCAGGGAGCCATCGTTCAGCATCGATTCGATCTCGTGGTCCGGGACCAGGCACATGAAGGGGTGATCGTAGAAGGCAGACTTATCCTTTGCCGGTTGGTGGTGAATATTTTATCAAAGATAATGCATGCCCTTCCAATGAACAAGGGAGGAAGGGAACCGGGAGAGACGCTCATCGAAGCCAAGCCCTACGCCCTTTCATCCATGTGCCCCGGGGACAAGGTCGCCCTGTTCTATCATCGTTTGAACGAGATGCATGACACCGTGATCTCCCTGTTGAAGGAGGGCGTGAGGCACCATGAGATATGTGTTTTCATGTCCCGGTCGTCCTCGTCGGAGATCAGGGACCGGTTCAAAGCATTAGGGCTCGACATCGGTTCATACCCCGGCATAATTGTCATTCCCACCGCCCAAGTGAAGATGGAAGAATATTCGTTTGAAACGATCGCCGATCAGATGCGTGATCTGGTCCATCAGGCGAGGGAGCAGGGATATTCCGGGGCCCGTCTGATCCTGGACGTGCCCGAGGAGCTCGCTGAACAAGTACCAGAGGAGGGAACGTGGCGAAAGCTGGACCAGATCAGGGACGAGCTGGAGATCACAGTGGTCTGCATGTACGACCTCACCACCCTCTCACCTAAGCTGTTGATGCGGTCGTTGACCTCATACCCTATCATCATCGAGCAGGGGATGCTTTGTCAGAATTACTTCCATCTTCCATCAAATGAGGGTGGGTCCACAGATATCTCCCGCGATCTCTTCCAGCAATTGAACACGATACGCACAGAGAACGTCCAGAGGATGATGGTCGAGGAGGAACGCTCCCAGCTCATCCTCGCGAACGAGCGCCTTCATGAGGAGATCGTCCGACGCAAGATGGTGGAGTTCGCTCTTCTACAGGCGGAGAACAATCAAAGGATCATGCTGGACGCCATGACGGAAATGGTATTTATGGTGGACCGGAAGCTGAAGGTCACCCAAGGCAATAGCGCCTTCGTGAAGTTCTTGGAAGGGATGGGGTTGGACACCGCCTTCGAGGGGAAGACGATCTACGAGCTTTTCATCGGACTTCCCGCCGAGGACTGGTACCTATACGAGGAGATCTTCCGATATGGATACACCACGGTCACCGAGGAGTCGGTCGAGTTAATACATGACCGAATGGAATTCCAGGTTCACCGGGTGCCGGTTTTCAAGGGCGACATGGTGGACCGGATCGTGATCATATTCCGGCTGCAGCCGGTGACCGAGTTTCCCCAGACCGGAATTTGGGATTTGGCCCCGAAGTTGAAGGCGGCGGTCCGAGATCCCCAAGGTCCCTTGGGCTCAACGCTCAACAAATACCCCCGTCCAGTGCTGGTCCACGATATTGATGGCAACCTGTACCTCTATAACGAATCGGCCTGCTCTGAGCTGGGATATTCATGGGAGGAGCTGGCAGCTTTAGGGAACACCAAGAAAATTTTTGTCCCTTCGGCCGAGGATGTAAAACCATACCGCCGGTTCAACATCGGAGGGCGCATCTTTAAACCCGCCACTTTACAGCGCAAGGACGGGACCAGGGTCGATGTCATGCGTTACCTGATATTCATGGGTCAAGGGGAAGGGCATCGCATCATCTCAGTTCTTCGGCCGTTGTAAGAATTTTCGGGCAATTAGTTTATCTCCCCTCAGCCATTCCCTCACTAGATGGACCACATTGTTTACCTTGACAAACCGGCCGGCGCCCTGGAGGCCATGCGCCGAGGCGACAAGACCATGGTGGGTCGGGCGGCAATGGGACGTCGTTCACCGTACGGCAAGGTCAACGTGGACGACATGCTGTACTTCACCGAGAACGACGGGAAGCAGATCGTTCATGGTCGGGGAAAGGTCACCCGGGTCTACGACTCCCCCAAACTGACGCACGAGGAGAGCATTTCCTTGTTGGAGAGCTACCGTCGCAACCTTTGGCTCTCCGAAAAACAGTTCCTGCGCATGGCCGGCAAGCGCTACCTGGTGCTGATCACCGTCGCCGGTTTCGAGGAGTTGCCGGAATTCCGGTTCACCCGCGCACATTTCACCAACATGGACGATTGGCTGCTGGTCGAGGAGATCGGCAAGGTGCGCAAATAGGTCCGGATGCGAGAGTTAAAATAATCAATGCTGAATTTTATAACATGGAACTGCTCTCCGCCATCAGCGTATTCCTGGGGTCGGTCAGCTCGTTCCTCCTGCTTTCCATGAGGGTGTTCCCTGGAAGGTGGGCGAGATTATTCACCGACGCAGGGCGAGAGAGAGGACGCCCGAAATGGTCGTGGCTGACCATGATCGGATCGCTGTCTGGCATCTTCGTGGTATGGGCCCTTCATTTCATGGAGCAGGGAGCGTTCTCCCTGGCCATGGCCGTTCTGGCCACGTTCGTGCTGGGGCGTACGGTCCAGTCGCTATGGGTGAAGAAAGGGCTCAGGGATGGCGCTCAGGTGTTCCTGCAAGGTAAGGTTGCGACGACGTTCCTACCATACACCATCGCCGGGATGGCACTGATCGTCCTCGGACTGCTGTGAACATCTCTCAAAGGAGTGTTGGAAAGGGTCTAGAACACATCCAAGGATCCATTCTTGAGCGCCAGCTTTTCGAAGTAACAGAAGAGGAAGTAGGCAGCCACGTAAGCGGCGATGCCTAAGGCGAGCATGGTCACCATCAGCCCGGAGACGTCCCCCAGCGATCCCCCGACAGCAACCTCCCTCACCGCCTCCACACCGTAGGTGAGGGGGAAGGCATAGGAAAGTGGCTGGACCCAATCTGGAAGGTACGATATGGGGAAGTTCACCCCGCACAGCAGCAGTCCCAGATAGAGTACGATGGAACCTAGCACCATGGAGGAGCGCAGATATACGCCGATGCTACCAATGATCAGACCGAAGCCCACCATGCTGAAGCACGTTACCAGCAGCACTGCGGCCAAGGTGAACGGTTCGGCGGCGGAGAGGTCCACGCCGAAGAACACCGAGGCGAAGAGCAGGGACATGCTCACGGTGAACAGACCTATGAGCGACTGGTAGACCCCTTTTCCCAGGAACACGTAGTACATCCGTGTCGGCGTGGACATTATGGTCGCCATGGTGCCGATGTGCTTCTCCGCCCCCGACGACATGCAGACGCCGTAGATCGCGGCATAGGTCAGCGAGGCCACGGCGTTCCCCAAGGCCACGTATCCTGGACTGGCTCCTGGATCACCGGCGAAATCGCTGACCAGCACGAAGAACCACATCTGGAACAGGGAGGTTGCCAAGATCTGCATCAGCCACAGCGTCGGGCCTACGACGGCGAACTGCGACCGCATGGCCACCAGGGTCGAGGCCTTGACACCGACGATGTCGCGTAACATGTCAGTACCTCACCAGGGTGCCGTTGACCTTGGCCCTTTTCTCCAGATATGTGAAGAGCTGGAAGGATATCAACAGGTAGACGATGGTCGTCAAGGCGGTCAGCCCCAATGCGCCTGGCAGGCCGATGCTCAGGGAATCATAGCCGGTGAAGGCAGATATCTTGAGGGCCTCTGCCCCCCAGGTTGCCGGGAGGGCGTAGGAGAACGGACGGGTCCACTCCGGCAGTATGACCAGCGGGAAGACCGCGCCCGAGAGGACGTAGATGGGGAACTCCAGCATTTGGAAGAAAGCGCTGGAAGCTCTAGTCACCACGTAGAAGGCTCCGAATATCATGCCCAGGACGGCGAGGGAGAGAAGAGTGAGGAAAAGTGCGACCACGAAACCCAATGGGTCGCGTACGGACACGTCGATGGCGAAGGCGAAATGAGCGACGATGAAGACCGCTAGGGCGTTCAGCAGACCCAGGAACGCGTTCCACAGGCAGCGGCCGAAGACCACGGAGGAGAGGGGCGCGGGGGTGACCATGATCGATTCCAGCGTCCCGTTCATTCTATCGTATCCAATGGACCAACTGCTGCTGTGAATGGTGTTCCCCCACATCCCTAGGACGCCTCCACCAAGCACGGCGTACAACAAAAGGTCCCCTCCGGCATGTCGGAACAGAAAAAGGGTGACGGTGGTGAAGATGAAGGGGGCGATGATGCTGGGAATGATCCACTGGGGGTCCACGAAGAAATGGATGGACTGCTGCTTGAGAGCGGCCTTCATGGCCCGCAGGCTGATCATTTTCCGTTCACCATCTTGATGTAGGCGTCCTCCAGGGTGGGCTGGTCCACCCGGATGCTGATGACCTTGCGGCCTTCGAGCAGCGCGGCCACCTTGGGTATGAGCGACCCCGCCTCCTCCACGACCATTCGGGCCAGCTGACGCCCCTCTAGAAATTCCATGGATACGGCTGAAACGCCTGGCAGACCGGCAAGCCCCTGTCGCTGTACTTCTCCGATATCGCGGGCCTCCACCTCGATGACCGTGTCGTTGCGCACCGATTCCTTCATGGAGAAGGGGGAGCCCAAGGCCTTTATCCGACCATCGGAAATGATAGCTAAGCGATCGCAAAGCTCGTCCGCCTCGAACATGTAGTGGGTCGTCAGCATGATGGTCATGCCTTTACGAGACAGCTCACGTATGAGCGTGCGAGTCTCCCGGGCTATCTCGGGGTCCAAACCTGAGGTGGGCTCGTCCAGGAAGAGCATCTCCGGATCGTTGACCAGCCCCCGCGCCAAATGCAATCGCTGCTTCATCCCCCGGGAATAGTTCTCCACCCGGATGTCCGCCGCGTCGCCCAGACCGACCTGGTCCAGCAGCTCCTGGACCTTGGCCTTCTTCCTTTCCCTCGGCACCCTGTACATGTCCGAGAAGAAGTCCAGGTTCTGTCTTCCGGTCAGACGAAAGTACAACCCCCGCTCACCGCCGGACACCAGATTGATCCTCGGCCGCAGCTTGACCGCGTCCTTGACGACGTCCAACCCCAGGACGGTGGCCTTGCCGGAGGTGGGTATCAGCAGGGTGGAGAGCATCTTGATGGTGGTGGTCTTGCCGGCGCCATTTGGTCCCAACAGACCGAATATCTCACCACGGCGGACCTCGAAGTCCACTCTGTCCACCGCAAGTTTCTTTTTCCCTCCGTCCCCGAGGAGACGAGTCGCCGCCGGATAGACCTTGGTGAGGTCCTTCACGGAGATGACCGTCTCGTTCCCATTGTTCATGGGGGGATGGATGATATATCCAATATAATGACCTTATCCCTTACTGGTCAGCTTTCGCAGCACGGCCTGCAATATGCCCCCGTTGCGGTAATAGTCCACCTCTACCGGGGTGTCCAGACGGGCCACGGCCTGGAACTCGATCACTCTCGTCCCTTTCCTGGCCTTGACGGTGACCACGGCCCTGGGCCTCAGTTCGGCGATCTCCACATCGTACTCCTCGCTGCCATCTAAGCCTAACGACGAAGCGCTCTGTCCAGTGGTGAACTGCAAGGGCAGCACGCCCATACCAACCAGGTTGCTGCGGTGTATGCGCTCGAAGGATTCGGCGATGACGGCCTTCACTCCCAGCAATTGCGGGCCTTTGGCCGCCCAGTCACGAGAGCTTCCGGTGCCGTATTCCTTTCCCGCAAGGACGATCAACGGCACATTCCTCCGCCGATATTCCTGGGCAGCGGAGAAGATGTCCATGACCTGGTCCTCAGGCTGAAGGGCGGTAAGGTCTCCCTCCCTGCCTTTGGCCATGGCGTTCTTGAGACGGATGTTGGCGAACGTCCCCCTCATCATGACCTCGTGGTTGCCGCGTCGGGAACCGTAGGAGTTGAACTCAACCTCCTTCACTCCCAGTGACAACAGGTACTTGCCCGCGACACTCGCGGCCGAAAATCCTCCCGCCGGGGAGATGTGATCGGTGGTGATGCTGTCACCTAGGACCGCCAGCGCCCTGGCGCCGTGTATCTTCCTCGGTTCCGTAGCCTCGGCTGTCATACCCTCGAAGAAAGGTACCTTCCGGATATAGGTCGAGTATGGCTCCCATTTGAACGTTTTACCTTTCGGCGCCGGTACCCTGTTCCAGAGATCGCTGCCCTGGAAGACGGTGGAGTAGGCTTGGCGATACATCCTCTCGTCAACATTGGTCAAAGCGGCGTTCACCTCTTTCGGTGAGGGCCAAATATCGTTAAGGTAGACAGGGTCGCCGTTTGGGTCGGTGCCTAGCGGGTCCTTCTCCATGTCCAGGTCGACGCGTCCGGCGATGGCAAAGGCGACCACCAGGGGTGGGGACGCCAGGTAATTGGCCTTGACGTAGGGAGAGATGCGTCCCTCGAAGTTGCGGTTCCCAGAAAGCACCGCCGCCACGGTGAGGTCGTGTTTGACGATGTCCGCCGCCAGATCGTCCCGGGTCGGTCCGCTGTTGCCGATGCAGGTCAGGCAGCCGTATCCCACCACATGGAAGCCCAGTGCCTCCAGGTAGGGCATCAGGCCGGCCTTCTGTAAATATGCGGTCACGGCACGGCTGCCCGGTGCCAGACTGGTCTTGACATTGGGGTTCGGTCTCAGACCCCGCTCCACCGCCTTCTTGGCCAGCAGCCCAGCGGTCATCATGACCGACGGATTGGACGTGTTGGTGCAGGAGGTGATGGAGGCGATGAGCACGTCGCCGTCCTTCATCACCTCACCTTTCTTCGCTCCTCCCTGCTTGCTGACCAGTTCATCGAACCTTTCCTTCATCATGCTGAGCTCGATGCGGTCCTGCGGCCTCTTCGGTCCAGCCAAGGATCTGACGACCTTACTAAGGTCCAGCTCCAGATAGTCGCTGTATTCCGGCTCCTGTCCCTCGTAGAACAGCCCCTGTTCCCGACAATAGGTCTCGACCAGATCGCAGAGGTCCTTCCTGCCGGTCTTCCGCAGATAGGCCACGGTCACCTCGTCCACCGGGAAGAATCCCATGGTGGCACCGTACTCAGGCGCCATGTTGGCCAAGGTCGCCCTGTCCGGCAGGGACAGGTTCTTGATCCCCGGTCCGTAGAACTCCACAAATTTGCCTACGACCCCCTTCTTGCGCAGCATCTCCACCGCCGTCAGCACCATATCGGTGGCGGTGACCCCCTTCGGTAGCTTGCCCCTCAGCTTGAACCCCACGACCTGGGGCAAGGGCATGTAATAGGGCTGGCCCAGCATGACCGCCTCGGCCTCGATGCCGCCGACCCCCCAACCCACCACTCCCAATCCGTTTATCTGGGTGGTGTGAGAGTCAGTGCCGAAGACTGAATCGGGATAGGCAACGCCGTTTCGCTTCCATACCACCGGTGCCAGGCACTCCAGGTTGACCTGGTGGATGATGCCGTTTCCCGGGGGCACCACACGGAAGTTGTCGAAGCTTCCCTGAGCCCACTTCAATAGGGAATAGCGCTCGCGGTTCCGTTGCATCTCCACTTCCTCGTTCCGCTCCTGGGCGTAACAGGTGCCGTAGTAATCGGTCTGCACCGAGTGATCGATGGTAAGGTCCACAGGCACCAGCGGATTGATGCGGGAGGGATCTCCGCCCAGCTCTTTCATGGCGTCCCGCATGGCGGCGAGGTCGACGACCGAAGGCACCCCGGTGAAATCCTGCAGCACCACCCGAGCGGGAATGAACGGTATGTCCACACCTTCGTCCCCGGCGGGGGTCCAGGACATGATCTTTCGGATGTCATCGGCGGTGACGAGCACTCCGTCCTCCTGTCTCAGCAACGATTCTAAAATGACCTTGATGGAGAAGGGGAATCCTTCCACCCTCTCTCCCATCTTCTTCAGGGAATAGAACTGTAGCGCCCCGTCATTCAGTTGAAGCAAGCTCTTGGTCTTAAAGGAGTCAGCAGGTGGTACCATTTTGCTCAATTGGCTGTAAGCGGTCCTGCTTTTAAAAAGGTTACAAGGGGACGGGCAAAGGATATTATGGCGATAGGGGGGTTCACCGATTGGATGATTAATCCAATTGAGCCGGTCCAGAACGATTCCGAGGGCAATTACAATGCCCACGTCGGTGTTCTACGCTCACAGATGGTCAGGGGGCTCATCCGCGGGGATAGGGAGTGCGCCAACTTTCCCTGTCATCACGCCGATCAGAACTGCACCTTCTGCTTCTGTCCACTATATCCTTGTGAAGACCCATCGTTGGGTACGTTCGTCACATCCCGTCGGACCGGTGGTCGAGTGTGGTCATGCCAGAACTGTCTTTGGATGCACAGGGACGATGTTGCCGCCTCGCTCTTCGAGATCATGCCGGAGGTGGGACCCGCAGGTCTGGACCTTGCGGCGCGAAGGGACCTGAAGACATCGTTGGATAAGAGGCACCGCCGCCGGGCCAAGGCCATCATGGTGCTCGGCGCGACCTCAGGCGCCGGAAAATCGCTGATGGTGACGGCGTTATGCCGAGCGTTCCGCAACCGCGGTCTTACCGTCGCCCCGTTCAAATCCCAGAACATGTCCCTGAACTCCATGGTGACCGAGCGTGGGGAAGAGATCGCCCGCATACAGGAGCTGCAGGCTCGAGCGGCGGGAACGAGGCCCAGGGGAGAACTGAACCCCATATTGCTGAAGCCCAAGGGGGGCGTCACCTCTCAGATC
>SPCU01000064.1 GCA_004525545.1 Methanomassiliicoccus sp.
CGATAGTATCCGACTACCAGATGCCCGGGACCAACGGCATCGAGTTCGTTCGCCAGCTACGCCTGATAGGAAATCGCACCCCGTTCATTCTTTTCACTGGAAAAGGCCGGGAAGAGGTGGTCATAAAGGTCATCGATAGCGGTGCGGACTCCTATGCGCAGAAGGGCGGGGACGTCAAGTCGGTCTTCGCCGAACTGGCGCAGAAGATACGCAACGTCGTTGCTCGAACGAGGGCGGAAGCGGCCTTGCGGGAGAGCGAGGCTCGTTACCGTTCTTTGATAGACAATTCCACAGTGGGAATTTTCCTCGTTGACCTCAATGGCGAATGCATATACTCCAACCGTAAATGGCTGGAGATCACCTCCTTGAGCGAGGAGGGCGCGAAGGGGAGGGGGTGGACCCACGGCATACACCCCGATGACCGTATCATCCTCGACGAAAGCTGGCATAATGCTTTGAGCGAAGGGGGCAAGGCCAACTTCGAATACAGATATTCAGGGAATGAAAAGGACATCAAGTGGATATGGGGCGATGTCACAGCGATGCGCGATTCCGAGGGAAGCGTCATCGGATATATGAGCACCAATGTCGACGTCACCGAGAGGAAGAAGGCTGAACAAGCGGTCCTGGAGAAGGAGAAGGCCATAGCCAGAGCATCCAGCATGGCCCGGATGGGCTACTGGGTCTGGAAGGCCGACGAGACCGAGATAGCCTTCTCCGACGGACTTGGCAAGCTGCTAGGCATACCTCCCGGATCGGTCTCGAACCACGACCAGTTCTTCGACATGGTGCATCCGGACGACCGTCTCGCGGTGACTGACGCGCTGTCCATGACCATGCTTCATCAGAAGGAGTTCGACATGGAGCATCGCATGGTCCGGGCAGATGGTTCGATCATCACCGTCCGGGATATCGTGGAGGTGACCACCTCCCAAGGCGGTCGACCTGTGTATATGCTCGGAATGGTGCAGGACATCACCGAGTCAAAAGCGGTCAGCCGGTCCTCGCGGGAGAGGGAGGACCTGTACCAGATTGTTTTCGAGACCACGGCCGAGGGACTGCTGGTCAGGGACAGCACCGGGGAGATAATCCTATGCAACGATGAGGCGGCCATGATGTTCGGTCTGCCTCACGCCGAACTACTGACGGCCAAAAGAATATCCGAGGCAGAGGTGGTGATGGAGGATGGATCGCCCTGTACCTTCGATAACCTGCCTTCGTCCATCACTTTTCGCACCGGTCTTCCCCTGACCAATACCCTGCGGGGCATCAAGGTCCGCGACGGGGAGATAAGATGGGTGTCGAACAATACCCGGCCTTACATGAAAGGGGGGAAGATCCACGCCGCGGTGGTATCGTTCTCCGATGTCACCAGCAGGATCCGGGCGGAGAGAGAGCTGCAGGAGAAGGAGAAGCGGTTCCGACTGATCGCGGAGAACATGTCCGATGTCATCACCGTCCTGGACATGGACCTAAATTTCACATATGTCAGCCCTTCCACCGTGAAGCTCAGGGGGTTCACCAGCCAGGAGGTCATGAACCAGAAAATGAGCGAGATATTCACCCCCGAATCCCTGATCGTGGTCAGGGAAAGTTTGAACAGGGAGCTGGAGATGGATCTGAAGGACGACACCGACCCTGAGCGTGTCCTATATTTGGAACTTGAGGAATTTCGCAAGGACGGGTCGACCATGTGGGTGGGCAATTCCATCCGTATCATACGGGACGATGAAGGAAATCCCAACTCCATCGTGGTCCTGTCCAGAGATGTCACGGAGCGCCGGGCGCACCTCCTGGCCCTGCAGGAGGCCAACAGCAAGTTGGCCATGCTCTCCCGCCTCACCAGGCATGACCTGATGAATCAGCTGCAGGTCCTGGGCGGATGGCTACAACTGATGCGCCTAGAGGATAAAAAGAACATTGAAATGAGGGACAAGGTCCTCAGGACCTTGGACAACACCAGGTTCCTGATCGATTTCACCGCCGAATACGAGGGTCTGGGCTCGGTCACTCCGTATTTCATAAAGGTTCACAACGAGGTAGAAAAGATGGCCCAATCCTTGTCATCGGACATCATTCGGATGGAGAACTTTCTGGACACAGAAACGGTCCTTGCGGACCCGCTCTTCTATAATGCCCTTTACAATCTCGTGGAGAACGCCGTTCGTCATACCGAGGGCGCCAGCTATATCCGTTTCCGCTCCGAGGTGGAGGGAAGGTCCCTTAATATCATCTGCGAGGACGATGGCAAAGGGGTGGATGAGAACGACAAGGAGAATATTTTCGAGCGGGGGGTGGGCAAGAACACCGGTGAGGGCCTATTCTTAGTCCGAACCATATTGGCCATCACTGGCATGACCATCAGGGAGGTAGGTATACCTGGTGAAGGGGCCCGTTTCGTCATCACCGTACCCGAGGGCAACTGGCGCAAATAGCCTCGTTCACCTCCGGTGTTCTCCGAAACGCTTTTGTACGGTTTTTAGTATTGAAGGGCCGTCAGCCATTTATCTAATTCCTAGGCATAAATTGAGGAATATGTCGACAGGAAGACGTTCGTTTTGTCCATATGTCCGATATTGAGCGCCTGGGAGAAATAAAGCGTTCGATGTGGGTGGGGATGTCCCATCGGCATCCGGAGGATGGCCGACGATGTAGAGGGTATGAGAGATGAGAGACCGGTCCGAGATCCTTGCCAAGTTCGATAAGAGCCCCCTGATCACTTGCGATACTACGCTGCGTGACGGTGAACAGGCCGCGGGGATAGTCTTCGCCAACTTGGAGAAGATGCGCATAGCCAAGCTGCTGGATGAGCTGGGGGTGCAGCAGATCGAGGCTGGTATCCCTGCAATGGGCGGGGACGAGAAGAAGTCGGTCAAAAGCATCGCCTCGTTGAAATTGGACGCTTCCGTCCTGGGATGGAACCGCGCCAGCGTGGAAGATGTCGCTCAATCCATCGACTGCGATGTCGATTCCGTGGCCATATCTATGTCCTCCTCGGACATTCACATCAAGAACAAGCTGATGAAGACCAGGGAATGGGTCCTGGAAAAGGTCGTTGAGAGCGTGGAGTACGCCAAGGACCATGGGCTGTACGTATCCTGCAACGCCGAGGACGCCTCTAGGGCCGATCCCGCATTCCTTATCGAGTTCGGCAAGGCGGCCAAGGATGCCGGTGCCAACCGCCTGCGATACTGCGATACCATCGGCCTGTTGGAGCCGCGCCGGGCCTACGATGAGATCAAGGCGCTCAGGGAGGCAGTGGACATCGACATCGAGATGCACACCCACAACGATTTCGGAATGGCCACAGCTAACTCGGTGGCCGGTATGCAGGCCGGGGCCAAGTTCGTCAGCACCACCATCCTGGGCATAGGCGAGCGCACCGGCAACACTCCCTTGGAGGAGATCGTCATGGCCTCCAAGCACCTGCTGCACATGGACGTGGATTTCAGGACCGAACGTTTGCGGGAGGTGGCCGAGTACGTAGCAAGGGCGGCCAACCGTGACATCCCCGGATGGAAGCCGATCGTTGGTCTGAACTGCTTCGCCCACGAGGCGGGCATTCATACGGACGGCGTGATCAAATACCTGAGCAATTACGAGCCCTATACTCCCGAGGAGGTCGGTCTCTCCCGCAGGATCGTCATCGGCAAGCACTCCGGCCGTCACACCATAAAGCAGATATTGGCCAATAAGGGCATCGAGGTCAGTGACGAGCTGGCCGGAGATATTTTGTCCCAAGTTCGAGCCAACTCCATCGCCCTGAAGAGGTCCCTGTCGGAGAACGAACTGATATACATTTACCAGGACTTCCAAGCCGGCGACAGCGACAAGATGCGGGAATGATGTACATACGGTAAGAGGCGCGGTGCACGTGGATCGGTAAGGTCGGCCGAATCGAGAACCCGTGCCCCGCGCTCACCGCACACGATCGGAATTTTTATCGAATAACGGTGCATGAACAATATACGGTCCTTTGAAATTCTTAATGAAAGGGTTAGGGAATATTTTTTAAAGCCCAGATGAGTTACTTCAATATTATTTGAAACATTGAGACGATTTAACAGATGAGGCAAGGTCCGATGAACGAAGATACTGTCCCGAAACGTTTGTCCTTTTTGAACAAATATCTGACCATCTGGATATTCGCCGCCATGGCCTTAGGGGTCGGTTTAGGGGTGCTGGTACCGGACCTCGCCAACTACCTGGGCCAATTGAGCATCGGTACCACTTCGATCCCTATCGCTGTGGGGCTCATCCTGATGATGTATCCACCGTTAGCCAAGGTGAAGTACGAGCAGCTAGGGCGGATAACCAAGCAGAAGGACGCCAAGAAGATGTTCGGGACCTCGCTGATCCTGAACTATATCATAGGCCCCATTCTGATGTTCTCCCTGGCATGGATATTCCTGCCGGACCAGCCGGAATACCGCATCGGACTGATATTGACCGGTGTTGCCCGCTGCATCGCCATGGTCCTCATTTGGAACCAGCTGGCCAGAGGCGATTCGGAATACGCTGCCATGCTTGTGGCCCTGAACTCGGTGTTCCAGATCGTATTGTACTCGTTCTACGCCTACTTCCTGATCACCGTGCTTTCCGACGTGGTTTCGCCAGGATCAGGCATCGCCGTGAACATATCGATAGTGTCTGTGGCCATCAGCGTGATCATTTACTTGGGGATACCGTTCTTCGCCGGCATCCTGACCCGCTACGCTCTCTTGCCCCGCAAGGGTGCCGATTGGTACGACAACAAGTTCATGCCAGTGGCTGGAAAGGTATCTCTTTTCGCCCTGCTTTTCACTATCGTGGTCATGTTCTCCTTAAAAGGTGAGTATATAGTGGAGCTACCTTTGGACGTGGTCAGGATAGCGCTCCCACTGCTGTCGTATTTCATCATAATGTTCCTGCTGTCGTTCTGGCTTTCGATGCGGCTGAACTTTGATTACCCTCACGCCGCCTCCCAATCATTTACCGCAGCCAGCAACAACTTCGAACTGGCCATCGCGGTGGCGGTGGGCGTCTTTGGCATTGGGTCCGGGGTGGCCTTCGCTGCCGTCATCGGACCGCTGGTCGAGGTGCCGGTGCTCATCAGCCTGGTCAACTTATCGCTTTACTTCCGTAAAAAATATTATGATAATAATGGAATAATAAATAAAAAAGTTCGGGGGAATTAGAAGCATGGACCCAAAGACCATAGAACTGGTGGCCATGGCCGCATCGGTCGCCGGACATTGCCAGCCCTGTTTCCGTCATCATCTGATAAAGGCGATCGGGTTGGGAATTGGAGATGAGGACATTAGGGAAGCGATCTCCCTGGCCGCGCGCATCAGTGGAGCCGGAGATAAGCGCATGGCCGAATTCGTAGAGGAAATGTTGATCGAAAGAACGGAAAAAACGGTGTGATCAGGTTCATTTTCCCACGAGTTGCAGATACTGTTCTGCTCGATGGTGCAGACGAACCTCTGAATCCAGCATTGATTCGGTTCCAGTAACTTTTATAAGGGCTCCAACGACAGTACAAATCCCATTTACCCGCTCGTCCGCCTGATAAGAACGAAAGGATCGGTGCCGTACGATGAATTCGATACCAGGTCGATCATGAACGAGGTATTCAAAGAAAAGTTGAAATACTCAGGGATATATAATTTCAAAAATAATTGAAACACGGTCGTGATACCAACGTCCAATATATTGTTCGACTCGTTGAACAGCGGACTGATCGCCGTTCTGGACTATCTTGCTCAGCACGTGATCACCTGCCTGATCCCCGCGTTCTTCATCGCCGGAGCCATCGCAGCCCTGGTGAAGAAGGACGCCATCCTCAAATATTTCGGGCCACAGGTAAGGAAGTTCAAATCGTATTCTGTGGCGTCGGTATCAGGTACCATACTGGCCGTTTGCAGCTGTACCATATTGCCGTTGTTCGCCGGGATATATAAAAAAGGGAGTGGGATCGGGCCTGCCACCACTTTCCTGTTCGCCGGACCGGCCATTAACGTGCTGGCCATCATATACACCGCGCAGGTGCTGGGAATGGACCTAGGCATCGCCAGGGCCGTATTCGCGGTATCCATGTCAATTATCATCGGTCTTATCATGGCCTACCTTTTCGGAAAACAGGATGCCGCGTCCAGGCCTCCCATGAGATCAATGGCGGCCCCCGAGGGTGAGGTGGAGAAGCCAAAATGGGTGATACCCATATTCTTCGCCATCCTGGTGAGCATACTGATCATCGGAGCTTCTCAGCTGGGTTGGGTCGTCAGATTGTCCATGGTCTACGTTCTCACCCTGGTCGTAGCGGTGCTCCTCATCTACTATTTCAGGAAGGAAGAGGTGACCGACTGGGGGATCGAGACCTGGGACCTGACCAAGAAGATATTCCCGATATTGGTGATCGGTACGTTCTTCGTGGGCGTTTTCGCCTTCTTCGTTCCTCCGGAGACCTTCAGGCCGTTCCTGGGGGACAATGGCGTTGGGGCCAACCTGCTCGCTTCCTTACTGGGGGCGGTGCTGTATATGCCGACCCTGCTGGAAGTGCCGATCATCGGGACCACCTTCGGCTATTCCACCGGGGTAATGGCATCGGGTCCCGCGCTGGCATTGCTACTCGCAGGGCCGACCACCAGCCTGCCGTCGATAGTGGTGCTTTCCAGGATCATGGGGTACAAGAAGACTTTTACCTACTGGGGGCTTACAGTGGTAATGGCCACGATAGCCGGACTATCGTACGGATACATCGTAGGATGAGCCGATGATATGATCGAGCGATGAAGGAATAATGGAGATGGAACGATGAAGATCGAGATATTGGGCACCGGATGCGCCAAGTGCAAGAAGCTCTACCAGGTGGCCTCGGAAGCCGTGAAAGAAATGGGTATCGAGGCCGAATTGATCAAGGTCGAGGACCTCCAGGCCATGATGGATATGGGGGTAATGATCACTCCTGCGCTCTACATCAACGGGGAGGCTGTTTCCGCCGGGCGCGTCCCCGGGAAGGAAGAGATAAAACGAATGCTGACGGAGGCTGGGAAGCAATGACGGAAAAGCCGAGGAACGTTTGTACGTGCGGCTCTCCCAAACTAATGGTATACTCGTGTTCCGGAGCATCGAACGTCGGTCAGCTGGCAAATGATATAGCGATCAACATAGTTGAATCCGGAAGGGGTTCCATGGGTTGCCTGGTCGGCCTCGGTGCCCTCGTATCCACGATGGTACAGAACGCCAAGGCCGCCAATAACATCTTGGTGATAGACGGCTGTGCGGTCAAGTGCGGACGGAAGACCTTGGAGCACGCCGGCCTGACAGATTTCGATAACGTGGTCATAACGGACATGGGCGTCAAGAAGACCTACGATCTGAAAGGGGACCGAGGACGGGTGAGCGACCTGACGAACAAGGTGATCGCCAAGATCGCCTGGGTCAAACCTCTGACGATCAGGGATGGATCGACCGAGGAAGATCCTGGCTGCTGTGGCGGAAAGGTTTGAACGAAGAACGGACGGAGGTGTAAAAATGACATCGAAGGTCAGAGTGCACATGAACATATGCGAAAAGATATCGACCATCACGGTCACGACCAACGAGGACGGTAACTATGATGTGCAAATCGCCACCTCCTGCCCCAACGTCAAGGAGTTCGGGGAAGGTCTGACCGATCTGACAATGGAAGACCTGGTGGACAAGGTCAACAGCAGAATAATCAACCGCTATCGCAACGTGACGATGAGCGCCAATTGCGCCGTACCTTCCGGAGTTCTGTCCGCAGCTTGGTTGGATGCGGGCATGATCGCCAGATCAAGGGCCATGGATAAGACGTGCAATGTCATCGAGTTCCTGCCCGAGTGATCCATGACCCTATCTAAGAAGTACGGACCATCTCAACTTATTTCTCCTTCCTTATAGCTCCATTGATAGCGATCTCCGCGATATCTATCCCGTACATCGTCGAACGAATGATGGAATCCAGCACCATGTTGGTGATGATGGCCTCCCGGCTGTCCTCGGTGCGCAGTCCCTGTCCAAATTTTTCGCAGCGATGCACCACTTCCCTGCCAGTATCGATGACCTCGTTGGCCTCCTCGATGTCCTTGCGGAACAGGGCGTCCATACCCCTTTCCAGGATCCCCATGGCCTCGATGCTCAGCTCCTTTATCCGATTC
>SPCU01000014.1 GCA_004525545.1 Methanomassiliicoccus sp.
CACTGTCAACGGTTTCTCGAAGACCTATGCCATGACCGGCTGGCGGGCCGGATGGGCCGTAGCCCCCATGCCCATCTTCAAAGAGCTGAACAAGCTGCAGACCCAGTCCATCACCTGCGTGACGTCGTTCGTGCAACAGGCCTGCATAGAGGCCTTGAACGGTCCGCAGGCTTCGGTCCAGGCCATGAAGGACGAGTTCAAGGTCCGAAGGGATCTCGTACATTCGCTCATGGACGATATTCCGGTGCTCAACTGCCCCATGCCCAGCGGGGCATTCTACATGATGCCCTCCTACGATTTCGATATGTCCTCTGAGGAAATGGCCGCATATCTTTTGGTAGAGGCACACGTGGCGATCACCCCCGGTTCCGCCTTCGGTCCAGCTGGAGAGGGCAGGTTCAGGTTGTCCTATGCTGCCAGCCGGGATGATATCAGGGAAGGGATGTCCCGCATCAAGGTCGCCCTGGCCAAACTTTGATCATTGTGGCGGTAGGAGGTTGGGGATACCTTCCTCGATCGGATAGCGCGCCCCGCACGATGTGCAGGCTAACATACCATCGATGACCTCCCCGTTGGTCTCCCGCTCCACCGTCAATTTCAATGGGTGGTGCCTGCAGGCCGGACAGGCCAAAATCTCTACGAGGTCCTTTTTCATAGGAACAATGTACCGATCAGGGCGCATATCAACTTTTCATAGAGGCAGGTCGCTAACTATTTATCCACTGCCCCTCATCGCGCTGGCTGGAGAGGTTGATTTGCGCCGTATTGATCTCAGGAGCGACACGTTCACATTGCCTACCAAGGAGATGATGGATAGCATACCGTCCGCCGAGCTGGGGGACGACGTGGAAGGCGAGGACCCCACGGTCAACCAGCTGCAGGCCATAGCAGCCGAGATGTTCGGTACCGAAGCCTCATTACTGGTGGCCAGCGGTACCATGGGCAACCTTGTCTCATTGATGTCCCACTGTCAGAGAGGGGATGAGGTCCTTATGGAATCGGAAGCTCATATCTACTATTACGAACTGGGGGGCATATCGGCGTTGGTGGGTGCGATTCCTAGTCTGATACCGGGGACCAGAGGAAAGTTCTCACCCGAGCAGTTGGAGGAGCACATTCGGATCCCCGACCTGCACTATCCCATCTCTCGGTTATTGTGCATAGAGAACACTCACAACCGCGGAGGCGGATCGGTGTGGACCCCGGCAGAGGTCGCCGCCGTGGCCAAGGTGGCCCACGATCATGGCCTTAAGGTCCATTGTGATGGCGCCCGAATATTCAACGCCGCCGTAGCCCTGGATGTCGACGTCAAGGACTACATGAGGCATCTGGACAGTCTAAGTTTCTGCCTATCTAAGGGATTATCCTGTCCGGTAGGCTCGATGGTGGTGGGGGACGCGGAGTTCATCGAGCAGGCAAAAAGGAACCGAAAGATGGTTGGAGGGGGTATGAGACAGGCCGGCATCATTGCCGCCCCCGGGATCGTGGGGTTGCAGAAGATGGTAGGGCGGCTCAGGGACGACCATAGTAACGCCAAGAGGTTGGCCTCGGGACTATCATCACTTACCGGTGTAGAGGTCGACATGGACGCAGTCGAGACCAACATCGTTATGGCCGACATCACTGGTACTGGAATGAGCGCTGAGACATGTGTCAACAGATTGGGAAAGATCGGGGTGCAGGTATTCGAGTTCGGCATCGGCCGAGTGCGCTTCGTGACCCATTACGGCATCGATTCAGTAGATGTGGACGAGGCTGTGGCCCGGTTGAACCGCCTACTGCGCCAGTAAGCGGGCATGGAAACATATTTCAAATCGGGTTTTTTACCCTCTAACGTCATCCGATCGACATCGGGGTCCGCCGAGGGTTCCGGCAGGCAAAACATATCTGATGGTAAGCGTTCACTATGAGGGGATTCAATTGAGCAGGAGACTTTTCACGGTTGGTCCGGTGGAGGTATTTCCGGACACTCTCGATTCTATGAACAGGCCCATGATGGTCCACCGAGGCAAGGACTACCAGGACCTTCAGCACGGGGTTGTGGAGAAGATCCGCAAGGTCCTTGACGTGGACACGGAGGTGTTCCTGGCCCCGGCTTCGGCCTCCGGGTTCTTGGAGGGCTGTGTGAGAAGTGCAGTGGAGAACAAGATGGCCGGTCTGTCCAACGGTTCATTCGGGGACCGCTGGCAATTGATCGGTCAGGAGAACGGCAAAAAGGTGCAGAAGATCAGCGCCGAGTGGGGAAAGGCCCTGCGCAAAGAACACGTGGCCGGTAAGTTGGAGAAGGACGTGGAGGCGGTGACCGTAGTGTCGAACGAGTCCTCCACCGGAATACTGAATCCGTTATCCGAGATCGTTGAAGGCATCAGGGAGCAAAGCGAGGCTCTGATCATGGTCGACGGGGTGACCTCGGTTGGTGCGGTGGACCTGAAGCCGCGCAAGCTGGACCTGGATGCGTTAGTGTTCGGTAGCCAAAAGGCATTGGCCCTACCACCCGGATTGGCCGTGGTCTGCGCCTCCCATCGCCTTATGGAGAAGGCGGCCAAAGTGAAGTATCGCGGTTACTACCTTGATCTGATGCAGTACAAGAGACTGTCGGACAAGGACCTTCCGCTTACCACCCCACCAGTATCCCTGATGTATGGGTTGGACTACCAGTTGGACAAGATATTGAGGGAAGGGGTGCAGAACCGTTACGACCGACATCAGCGCATGGCTGACATGGTCAGGGAATGGGCCTCCAAACGCCTGGGTCTCTACGCCGAGGAGGGCTACCGTTCTAACACCATTTCCGTGGTGAGATTGAACGGCATGGACTTCAAAGAGTTCGACAAGCGCCTGAGGCAAAAAGGATTTGAGATATCGCCTGGATATGGTAGCATAAAGGATGAGACGTTCCGCGTTGGCCACATGGGCGACCTTTCCGAGAAAGACATACAGGACCTGCTGAACGTGATGGATGAGGTAATGGAGGAGATGGCATGAAGTTATTAGTCACCGACGAACTTTCCAAGAAAGGCCTGGAGATGCTGACCAGGGACTCCGGTGTCCTGGTCGACGTCCGACCGAAGATACCGCATGAGGATTTGCTCAAGATCATAGGGGAGTACGACGGGCTGATCGTCCGCAGCGGCACCAAGGTGACCGCCGAGGTGGTAGATGCCGGCAAGAAGCTCCGCGTGATCGGCAGGGCCGGCGTGGGCGTGGACAACGTGGACGTGGACGCGGCCACCCGCCACGGCGTGCTGGTCATGAACACTCCTTCTGCTAACATAATCTCGGCCGCGGAGCATACCATGGCCATGATGTTGACACTGGCCCGCAACATTCCATGGGCCGATGCCTCGGTCAAGGCCGGGAAGTGGGAGAGAAGCAAGTTCACCGGCGTCGAACTTCTGGGCAAGACCCTGGGCATCGTAGGCATTGGGCGCGTCGGCGGTGAGGTGGCCAAGCGGGCCAAGTCATTCCAGATGAAACTGGTCGGGTACGACCCGTTCATATCTCAGGAGATGGCGGTCAAGCTGGGCGTACGGATTCTGCCGTTGGAGAAGGTCATGGAGGAAGCGGACTTCGTCACCATACACGCGCCGTTGACCCCTACCACTCACCATCTCATCGGCAAGGCCCAGCTGGAGATGCTGAAACCTTCGGCACTCATCATCAACTGCGCCCGCGGCGGCATAATAGACGAGGATGCGCTGTACGAGGCGCTGAAGAGCGGCCGCATCGCCGGAGCGGCACTCGACGTGTTCGAGACCGAACCGCCGAAAGGTTCCAAACTTATGACCCTTGAAAACTTGGTGGCAACGCCGCATCTCGGTGCCTCGACGAAGGAGGCGCAGGAGAAGGTGTCCATCGAGATGGCCGAGCACGTCAAGATGTTCCTGGTGGACAACAAGATCACCAACGCGGTCAATGTCCCGATAAGCCGCGTGGACCCCAAGGTAGCCCCCTTCATGAGCCTGGCCGAGAGAATGGGAGCTTTCTGCGTCCAGCTTTCTGAAGGACCGATCAAGAAGATCGAGGTGGAATGCCACGGGGAGATAGCCAACCTAGATACCCGAATGGTGACGGTGTCGGCCTTGGTCGGTGTACTATCAATCATGGTAGGCGAGAACACCAATATCATCAATGCCAGCAGCATCGCCCGGGAAAAGGGGATACAGGTCGTCGAGGCCAAGGTGGACGAGAGCAGCCATTACACCAATATGCTGGTGGTGCGCATATCATCCAACGGCAACAAGGCAGAGGTGCGCGGTACCGTGTTCCCTTCGGACCTATGCCGCATCATAGGTGTGGACGAGTTCGATCTGGACATGCCACTGGAGGGTGACTTCCTATTGACCAAGCACGACGATATGCCGGGCATGATCGGTAAGATCGGTACCCTGTTGGGACAGCGGGGGATCAACATCGCCCGCATGGGCGTGGGAAGGGCGGACAAGGGCGGCAAGGCGTTGATGCTCATATCCGTCGATCAGGAAGTGGGCAAGAAGGTGGTGGAAGAGCTCAAAGCCCTGCCGAACTTTAAGGACGCCCGGTCCCTGATCCTCAGCCACATGCGAAATAGGGAATACATGAACATCTGAGGGTCACAGCCCTCAACCTTCCAAACCCCTCTTTCTATTGCAGGCCTGTTTCTCCATCACGCTGCTCACTTTTCGTTCCATCTCATCATGATGTCCCTTTCGTTCGTCAATTTTAATGTTGGTCGCCACCCTGTCGCTGATCTCCAATACCCGTTGGTGGCAACGTAATATCACGGCCATGACCTTCTCGTCATCCCCCTCGATCACCGTGCCCATTGGGGTCAACTGATATCGTAACCCACTATCTTTTACGATGTGTAGACACTCCGCTACGTACATGCTCAGGCTCGTCCCTGAGCCTATCGGTATGACCGAAAATTCCGCTAACATCCTACCACCTTTGATATGTATATTTTGTGTGTAGACCCTTCAATTTTTCATTTGTCAATATTTAAAGATGTTTTTTAATTATATATAATGAAATAATATATATTAGACGACCCGAGATTTCTGGCGAATAACAAAACTATAAATAATGTAAAAAGGGTGAGTTTTTTTTAATTGCATTTCCACATCAACGTTATACTGAGGGATTTCTAAATGAGAGGCGTTAATAGTGATAAATCTCAGCCTTTTCCTTTGGGTAAAAAGGGCGCGCGAAAATCCGCTCCCTTCACCATTATGGAAAATGCGAATGCAAGGAATATAGAAATTTTAGGAAGCAATGGGGGATCTGATTTGGAAGCTTCTTTTGAGATATGTTTTGATGGAAAATGCACTACTTTGACCGTCGAGGACCTGTCCTTGGCCATTAAGAACGGGATCGACCGCGATGGCATGCCCGATGAACAGGCCCGGTCCATGGCCCAGCACGTTTTAAATTTCTTTGGTTATAGTGAGAGGATAATAGACAATATCCTGGAACCGGAGGACAGGGACGCCTTCTATCAGTTGGAGGACACCGGGATACTGACCACTGAGAGGGAAGAGACTACTCTGTACGACGGGCGGGAATGGCGCATACATTATTGGCTTTTCCGCAAACAAAGAATTTTCCAGCTCATCAACGCCAACAATTTAATGGGGGCGATGCTGGACGACTCATCGTCGGTGTACGACGAGATCCCCGACGATCATTGGCAGAGGGCCAAGTGATCGAAGGACCGGGTTCACTTTCGGTGAACCTATGACAACCATCTTTATCCAAGCTGTCATCTGACGAAACGTGGAACTTTTCCCTTATGCTCCCCGTCCCAATCAAGCTGAGTTCGTCAGGACCGTGGAGCGGACCATGCTGGACCAAGGGCACTTGGTGCTCGAAAGCGGCACTGGTAGCGGCAAGACGGTCTGTGCATTGGCCGGAGCGCTCCAAGCGGCCCTGGCCCGTGGCAAAAAAGTACTTTATCTGACCAGGACCAACTCTCAAGAGAAACAGGTCATCCTGGAATTGCGCAAGATCAACGAGAAGGCTCCCATATTCGGTGTGGCCATACAGGGCCGGCAGGGCACCTGCCCTCTCGTCCGTCGCGACAAGGAAATGAGCGCCGGAACGCCGGAGGAGCTCTCAAGGGTATGCCGGGATAAGCGACGAAGAGTGCTAGAAGACCGACCTGGTGGTTGCCGATTCTTCAAAGGGCTTCAGGAACTGGATATGAACCAGTTGTTGGACCACTGTAGGAGTACTCTGCCCACGGCCGAGGAGCTGATCGATCACTGCGACTCGCTGAACATCTGCCCACACGAGGTGATGAAAGAGCTGGTCAAAGAGGCCCGTGTGGTTGCGGCGCCATACGCATATTTCTTCATGCCCTTCATCCGCAACTCCCTTATGGATTGGATGGACTGTTCCATGGAGGATGTGCTGATCATTGTGGACGAAGCGCACAATCTCCCAGATTACACCCGTGAGATCGAGAGCTTCCAGCTGTCCAGATATATGCTGGACATGGTGATCAAAGAGGTGGAGGAGTTTGGGGACCCTGAATTGGCCAAAGGCGTCAGGGTCCATGACGTGTGCGAGGCATGCTCCCTCGTTTTGGACGAAGCGCTGCGTGATTACCTGATAGACGAGGACGGTTTGATCCCCCCTTCGTTCCTAGAGGAGAACCTCATGTCCGCCTTCACAGCATCCTCCCGCTCGCTCATGGCCATGTCCAAATTGCTCATGGAGCAAGGGGAGATCATCCGCGAGTCCCGTTTTTCCCAGGGCCGCCTTCCCCGCTCCCTCACTTATTCATTGGGAGCGTTCCTAAGCTACTGGCTCACCCTCGACGAGGACTGCTTCGTCAAACTGGTCATGGGCGGTGATAATCCTTGCCTGAAGGCATACTGCATCGATCCGGTGGTGACCACATCATCACTGCTAGGGTGCGGGGGCAGCGTTCATATGTCTGGAACGCTCGTTCCCCTCAACGAGTACCGAGACTCCATAGGGCTGCCCTTGGAGACCTGTCTGATGATCGTTCCCACTCCTTTTCCCAAGGAGAATCGCCGGGTATTCTACGTTGAGGACGTGTCCACCAAGTACGAGGAGATGCAATCCAGCCCGGACATGGTCGCGGCCATCGAGGATCACGTTGTCCAGGTTTGCAATGGCGTGCGCCGGAACACTGTGGTGTTCTTCCCCTCGTATTCGCTCATGGATCGTTTCGTCAATGACGGCGTCTCCCGACGCATTTCCCGCAGGGTGCATCTCGAGGAGAGGGGCATGGCCCAGATGGAGCTGATGGACGTGGTCACCCGCTTCAAAGAGGGACGGATCGAAGGTCAGGTACTCTTCGCAGTGATGGGGGGGCGCATCAGCGAAGGCATCGACTTCCCCGAGGACGAGCTGGAGCTGGCCATTGTCATCGGCATTCCTTATCCCAGGCCCACAGCCCGGCAGAGGGCGCTTCTTCATTATTACGAACTGAGGTTCCGCAAGGGTTGGGAATATACGGTGAAGGGACCGGCGATAAGGAAGCTGCAGCAGGCCATAGGACGATTGATCCGTACGGAGAGCGATGTAGGGGCCGCCCTGGTCCTGGACCGCCGCATAACCCAGTTCTCCGACCGCCTGGACCTGGTGTCCACGGAAAGGCCGTTGCAGGATATCCAGCAGTTCTTCCGCGAAAGAGAAGGGTCGAAAGGTTCATAACTAGCTGGGGGAATTCGCGCCTATGGACCTCCTCCTACTGGTTCTCCTAGGATTCTGGCTAATGCTGCCTTCCTTCCTGCCCAACTCGGCAGCGGTGGTGTTCGGTGGCGGCCTGCCAGTGGATATGGGACGTTCGTGGAGGGGAAAGCGCCTGCTTGGCGACGGAAAGACCTGGCGCGGTCTGATAGGGGGCATTTGCGCCGGGATCTCTTTGGGCATCATCCAGCTTTACTTGGCCTTCCCGTTCGACCGTTTGGATTTCTTCGGGTTCGGCAGCTTCCCCACCAACCTGGTAGTGGTGATCGTGCTGGCGGTGGGTTCCCTGGCCGGGGACATGGTCGGGTCCATGATCAAGCGCCGGTTGAACATCGGTCGAGGGAACAAGGCACCGCTGATTGATCAATACAACTTCCTATTGGGGTCGATACTGTTGGTGCTGCTGCTGTTCCCAGATTGGTTCCTGGACAATTTCTGGCGGAACGATGGCTGGGTGTCTTTACTGGCAGTGCTTCTGATTACCCCGATCTTGCATCGGGGGGTCAACATAATCGGCTATAAGCTGGGGCTGAAGAAGGTCCCTTGGTGATCATATGGGCGAGGAATTGAAGAACGCGTTGGTAGGTTGTGGAGCCATCCTATACGGGGATTTCACCCTGGCATCAGGCAAGAAGAGCAGATACTACATCGACATCAAGAGGGCCACCACCGACCCCAAGGTCCTGGGGCTAACAGCAGAGCTGATGGCCAAGGACATGGGGCCGGACCACGGCTTCCAGCGAATCGCCGGGGTCGCCCTGGGATCGATCCCATTGGCCGTGGCCTTGTCCCTGAGGACCGGCATACCCGTCGTCATGGTACGCAAGGAGAAGAAGGACCATGGCACCAGCAAGCTCATCGAAGGGCAACTGTCCCCGGGCGAAAGGGTCCTAGTGGTGGAGGACGTGATCACCTCGGCCGGTTCAGCGGTCTATGCCGTGGACACCCTGCGCCAAGCGGGAGCGGTGGTCGACACGGTCTTCTCCGTTGTGGACCGTGAGGAGGGTGGAAGGGAGGTCCTGCACAAGATGGGTGTGGGCATGAGGTCCCTGATCGCCGCCAGCGATATTTTGGGGAACTGAATGTCGCTGGACCCGGAATGTCGTCTTTGCCTCCTGTGGCATGATCGCATCCAAGTGGTGCCGCCATCGGGCGATCGCTTGTCGAAGGTGGCTCTGGTGGGGGAGGCTCCCGGGGCCAACGAGGACGAGATCGGAAGACCTTTCGTAGGACGGGCGGGAAGAACATTGGACCAGCTGATGCAGGAGGTCGGCCTGGACAGGGAGAAGGTGATGATCACCAACACGGTGAAGTGCCGACCGCCGGAGAACCGTCGCCCCTCTCCGAAGGAAGCGCTGGCCTGCCGCCCGTATCTGTTAGAGGAGCTGGCAGGTAAACGTTTAGTGCTGGCCTTGGGCATCAGCGCCGCCGAGGGCCTGCTGGGGAGAAAGGTGGTCATGAAGGATTCGGCCAATCAACTGTTCGACGTGGAGCTGAACGGTCTGGAACTGAAGGTGATGGTGACCTACCATCCCTCGGCCTGCATTTACACCCCTGGAGCGAAGGACGTTCTCCGGGAGGCGTTAAGGACCGCCACCACCTACCTGTGAGCGCGATTGAAGCGTTTTTTGTACAGGAACATAAGATTCCTCTTACCGTCCTTCCAGCTAGAAAGTTTAACCTCGCCCACGCGACACCGATAGGCGATCGGTACCTCCCGGCTTCGGACCTTGCGGAAGGCCTCTATCTTGATCTCCTCCGACATGGGCATACCATCGTCGGTGAGGACAATGCGTCCGAGCACCTCCCGGCGGAAGGCCCACATCCCGCTCTGGGAATCTTTGATCCTAACCCCGAAGAGCATGTTGGAAGTGAATGTCAAGAGGAAGTTTCCCAGGCGGTGCTTGGCGGTCATGGCCCCCTTCTCCAATTTCGCGAAGCGGTTGGTGGTGATGAATTCCAGGTCCTGGTCAAAAAGCATGCTGTATAACTGCGGGATATCTTCCGCAGGGTAGGTGCAGTCGGCATCCAAAGTGACCACCACATTCCCCTGGGCCTTTTCGAAACCGGTCTTGTATGCTCGGCCGTAACCTCGTCGGGGTTCCTCCACCACTGTCGCCCCTTTATCTCCGGCGATCTCTCGGGTTCGGTCCTTGGAGTTGGTGTCGATCACCAGGATCTCATAATTCCAGCCTTCCAAGGCCAATTGCACACTGTCTATGACCTGGCCGATGGACTCTTCCTCGTTCATGGTAGGAATGATGACACTGATGTCCATTTTATTCAAGCTCCCGGGGTAATAACCCGAACTGGCTAATAATGCTTTCAGGCGTTGTTATCGGGGTGATGTTCCCCGAACAACTTGAAGGCCAGGTAGCCCATCCAAGCACACACCAGCCTCATCAATGCCCAGAAGGTCATACGTTGACGGAACATTCTCAAGGGATCGTACTTGGTCCACAGGGAGCCGTGCTTCAGGGTCAGCTGTTTCCTCCCAGCCCCGTTCCAGAACGCCTGGTTGAAAAATCCGTAGACCGTTCCCCGGGTACGATTGTAGATGATGGCCTTGGGATTGTACACCAGATTGAATCCAGCGTTTGTTGCCCGGATGTTGAAATCGATATCCTCGGCGGTGATGAACCAGGGATCCACGCCTCCCACCGTCTCGAAGACCTTCCTACGGAAGGCCAGATTACATCCTGGCCAAGTACAATCGAAACCCTTGTTGTAGAGCTCCACTCGGTCCAGCTTCTCCCATGCGTTCAGGCCGATATTGATGCTCTTTCCCGCTACCATGTCCGCTCCCTTATCGACAACGCAGTGGCGTATCTCCTTCACCCAGTTGGGATTGGCGATGCAGTCCCCGTCGGTCAGGGCGATGATGTCGGCGGTCGCCTTGGACAGGCCGAAGTTCAGACTGTCCCCTCTAGTGCCTCCGGCCACATACAGATGCACGAACGGAAAGCGGGACTCATACTCTCTCACGATGTTCTGGGTGTTGTCGGTACTGTTGCCATCGATGATGATGATCTCAATGGCACCTTCCTGAACCACCAGGGAATCCAAGGCATCTGCTATGTTATCCTCCTCGTTCCTGATCTTGAGGACTATAGACACGAGCATCCCCCCTTTATCCACGTCAAATGTATAAAAACATCTCCTGGCCTCGACAACTATATGAACCCAGGCGCTCAATCGGACGACGGAGAGGATCATGTCCGGAAGGCAATTGGCCCTGATAACCCCCATCCGAAACGAGCGGGAGCAGTTGGACCGCTTGCGACGGACCGTACTATCGCAGGAGCTACGGCCTGACATCTGGGTCATTGTGGTCGGTGAGAGCTCTGATGGCAGTCTGGCCGCAGCCGAGCAATTATTCTCAGATCTGGAATGGGTATCGGTCATTCCTCAAAAGACATACGCTCCCGGGCACGGCCACATGAACTTCGCTCGGGGGGTGAACGATGGTCTGTCCTTCATTCTGGAGGAAGAGGGAGGGCACCCGTTCCAATACCTGTCCAAGGTGGACGCCACGGTGGACCTGGACACCGATTACTTCCTGAAACTCGCTCAAGCTCTGGATATGGACGAGGAGTTGGTGATAGTCTGCGGCGAGGAGAGCTTTGAGGTCGACGGTCGAAAACAAGGTGTGCCGACCCAGCCCTCAGGGGACATCATCATCGGCTTCAATGACAATCGTTTGTACCGACGTGATTTCTTGGTATCCGTTGGCGGATATCCGGTCAGCATCTCCCCCGACACGGTGCTGCTGGTCAAATCGTACAAGATGGGCAAGAGGCAGAAAGTGCTTACCACCACAGGCTATTGCGAGACCCGTCTGGGATTCAATAAGGAGGGGGCTTGGAAAGGGTATTTCCACTGGGGGAGAGGCATGTACAGCCTGGATTACCACCCGTTGCTCGTCGTCACCGTGGGATTGTACTTCGGATTGCGCTTCCCTCCGCATTACCAGGGGTTGGCCTTGCCTATGGGATTTTTATCCGCGTTCGTGAACCGCGAACGTCGGATAGATGACCCCGAAGTCCGTCAATACTTCCGGAAGGAACGCTTGATCCAAGTGGCCCGGTCCTGGTTTGGTGGTAAATAGGTCGACGATCGGGGCGCCTATTCCTCATTGTACGTTTTGTCTGACACATCGTCACTTCAAGGCTTTGTTCACACACTTTTAACTGGCCAATGTCCTAGTTTTCGCGGATATGTGAACGATCCCTTCGAACAAGCAGCAACAATCATGCTCTTTCCACATCTCTGGGTATCAATTTAAACAAGACAAATTATTTATATACCACAAAATATACTTTATCTGTCCGACAGCTGTCGGACTTGGGATGGGATGCACTCGAGCGAAGGCGAGTGGGATAGAGCACCTTCGCACTCCTCAGAGAGTGTGGCATGTATCTTAAGCACATCGAATTAGAGAACTTCAAGTCTTTCGGTAAGAAGCTGACCATACCGATGCTCAGCGGGTTCACCGCGGTCACTGGCCCCAACGGTTCGGGCAAGTCCAACATATCAGATGCCATACTCTTCGTCCTCGGGCCTAAGAGCTCCAAGGCCATTCGCGCCGGCAAACTTACCGATCTCATATTCAACGGCGGTAATGCGAAGCAGCCCGCCAATCATACCAGGGTATCACTGGTCTTCGACAACGCCGACCGCATGATACCGCTGGACGAGGACATGGTCAAACTGACCAGATACGTCAAGTTGTCCGATTCCGGTGATGGTTACAATTCATACTTCTACGTAAATGATCGCAAGTCCACCCTGACGGAGTTCGATCACCTTCTTTCCAGCGCCCGCATAAGCGCCGAAGGCTATAACCTAGTCCAGCAGGGTGACGTCACCCGCATCGTGGAGATGTCCACTCTGGACCGGAGACGGGTCCTGGATGAGATATCCGGCATCGCCAAGTTCGATGAGGACATATTCAAGGCCGAGGGGGAGAAACGCTCCGCACAGGACAACATCGAACGCATCGCCATAATTCCCGGTGAACTGGACAAACAGATCCGTCAGCTGGAACAGGAACGCGGAGCCGCGCTCAAGTACCTGGAGATGAGGGACCGTCTGGCGCTGGCAAAGGCCCGTCTAGCGCATAAGCGAAAGGAAGGGGCGGAGTCGGAGATACGCGCTATAGGCGAACAGATCGGATCTTACAACAAGGATATCGAGACCTTAAAAGTGCGAAGGACCGAGCTGGAGGCTCAGATACGTTCCATCGAGGAGCAGTTCCAAAAGAAGGAGCAGGAGCTGAAGGACAAGGGCGGCAATGAGTTCCTGAACCTCAAGGAGAGGATGGACGGGCTGCGAGTGGAGGTGGCTAGAGCGGCCGACCAGCGCGACCGGTCCGGAGATCAGATGGCCGAGGTCGAAGAGGAGGTCCAGGGGCTGCTTCAGGAAAGAGAAGCGATGCTCCTAGACAAGGAGGGGCAGATCGCAGCGCTTTCTAAAGCCGTGGCCGAGCTCAAGGCCTTGGAGGCCAAAGTTAAGAAGTTACAGTCGGAGCAGGAAAAGCTTCAGGGCGAACTCAGCTCCTATGATAGTGAACTATCGGTACTGGAAAAGGGAGTAAAGGAGCAGGACAAGCGCATCCGGGAGATGTCCGAGGCACTTCACGCCAAGAAACTGGAGAAGGAGAGGCTGGAGAGATTATCCCAAGACCTTGGTGCCGAGCTCGAGGTCCTGCGCACCGATCAGGGATCTGCGGAATTCGAGGTCAAGGACCTTGATTGGAGGATCAAGGAGCTAGGTAAGCAGGGGAAGGACTCCACTAGCTCTCTGAAATCGCTGCAGGAGCAATTTTACTCTAAAAAGAACCGGGAAGGGCAGCTCACCAAAATGGCGGTCGAGCTGGAGCAGGCAGTGCGTAATCTTACCCGGGAATACAATCATCTGAAGGCCGAAGAAGAGGCCGCGGTGAACGTGGCTCGCGGTTATAACCGAGCGGTCAAAAGCCTACTCGAGGCCAGGGACCGCGGGGAGATGAAAGGCATTCACGGCACCATCGCCGAACTGGCCGATGTGGATCCCAAGTACGAGGTGGCTCTCAACACCGCTGCCGGTGGACGTATGCAGTCCATAATCGTCGAGGACGACGAAGTGGCCTCCAACGCCATCAACTATCTGAAACGTAGCGACCTCGGCCGTGCTACATTCCTTCCGCTGAACAAGATGCTGGACGGCAAGCCCAGAGGCAAAGCCCTGCTAGCCGAGAGGGAGGCCGCCGGTTTCGCAATCGACCTGATCAAGTTCGATGAGCAATACCGTGCCGCATTCTGGTACGTCTTTGGGGACACCGTCGTGGTCGACACCCTTCAACAGGCCCGAAGGCTTATGGGCGGCGTACGGCTGGTCACTGTCACCGGGGAGCTCATCGAGGCCTCGGGTGCGATGGTGGGCGGGACCGTCGTGGGTAGCAAGCTCAAGTTCGGCTCCGGAAAGGGCAAGACGGACGAAGTGGCCGATGAATTGAGAAAGGCCACAGACCAGGCGGACAAGGTGGGTACCGAGCTGCTCAGCCTACGGCAAGAGGTGGCCGATCTGGAGTCCCGTATCCGGGAGATCAGCGGGGCCGACCGGGGCAAAGGCATCGAGCTGGAAGGTCTGCAGAAGCAGTTGAACGAACAAAAGGCTCGCCTGAAGCGGGTGACCGAGGGTGCTGTGGCCAAGCAAGCGGAGCGGGAACGCTCTCTATCGCAAGCAGCCGAGCTTGGCCTGCAGGTCACCAAGCTGGATGGGGAACTGGTCAAGGTCAAGGAAGAACGGGAGGTCCAGTCCGATCGATTGCTGGAGATCGCTCCTGCGGAACTTTCGCAGAAATTGAGAGAGGTACAGGCTGCGATAGTCAGCACCTCTCAATCATTATCCACCAAGCGTTCCGAGCACGAATCTCTAAAGATGAGGAACGATGCTCGAGAGCAGCGTTCGAAGGAAATGTCCGAGCAGGAGGCGCAGTGGCAGGAAAAGTTGCGCCAGCTAAGTTCTCAGGCGAAGGTCGCCGGGGAGAGGGAGGACAAGCTCAAGATCGAGCTGTCCGCCCTGAAGAAGATCGAGGATTCCATGGGTCAGGAGATCACCGACCTGAGGGACGCCAAGGAGAAGCTGCTCGGTCACAAGGGGCAGGCCCAGGCCGACAGGGAGAAGGTATTGGTCAAGTTAGAGACCTCCAATGACTTCCTCATCGGGATGAACACCAAACTGAAGACCGGGGAAGAGAGGCTGAGGGAACTGCAGCAGGAGATCGCCCAGCACAACCTGACGGTCCATTTTCCTCTTCCATCCTTGGATGACATCCGCTCCGAGATGGTGCTATGCGAGAACGCCCTCAATGGCATGGGGGCGATCAACTTGAGGTCCATTGAAGATTACGATGATAAGAAGGCCAGGCACGTCGAGCTACGTGGCGAGACCAAGAGATTGGAGGACCAGCGGGACCAATTGGTGACGCTGACAGGCCAGCTGAACGATAAGAAGAAGGTCAACCTGGTGAAGGTGTACGACGCTGTCAACACAAACTTCCGCCGGGTATACGCGGAACTGTCCGGAGGCGGGGAGGCGGAGCTTCTTTTGGAAAATCCGCAGGAGCCGTTCCAGGGCGGTCTGATAATCAAGGCCAGACCACGAAATGGAAAGGTACTGAGGTTAGAGGCTTTGAGCGGCGGAGAGAAGAGCCTGACCGCCTTGGCGTTCATTTTCGCGCTCCAGGAGTGGCAGCCTTCGCCCTTCTACCTGTTGGACGAGGTGGACATGTTCCTGGATGCAGTTAACGCAGAGATGGTGGCAAACCGGGTAAAGAAGAGCAGTGCCACCGCTCAGTTCGTGCAGATATCCCTAAGAAAGGTCACTCTGAAAAAGGCCGACCACATCATCGGCGTGACCAAGCCTGCCGGGGGTATCAGCAGTGTCATTGTCAAGCCGAACATCGGCGACCTCAGCGAGCTGGAGAAAGTGATCGGGTTACCTGAGGAGAAGGCTAGGAGGGATGGGGAATGATCGAGAGTGGGAGCTTGGACAACGTATTGGGACATCTGATGTTCCACAAGGCTTTGATCGACGAGGGACGCGGTGGGGAGAAGATAGACCGCTACCTGGGGTTGCTGCGCTCGGCCGAGGACGAGCTTCAGCTGACCGGACGGGAACCTCTGGACCGCTCGCTGCAGTTGGTCTTCGAGCTTGTACTGAGCAACGACCTCGATCCTTGGGACGTGGACCTGATGAAATTCGCCCAGCTCTATGGACAGAGGATGCACTCGGAGGAGGTCGACTTCATAGTGGCTGGCAAGCTCATGCACATGGCCTGGAGCATTCTGCACATGCAGTCCCAGGAGGTGTTGAATCTCAACGATCGCCGTGAGGAGATCTTTTTCGCCGATTGGGACCTGGACGGTATGGAACAGTTCGTAGAACCGGCCCTTCCGGACATCGAAATGACCGTGCCAGAGGGTGTGGAGCTGACCGAGGTCGTACGCCACCACTGCTCTCGCCCGGTATCGCTTGTCGAACTGCTGGATGCCTTTGATACCGCCCAACAGGAGGTGGAGGTGGCACTGCACCGGCAGAGGGTTCGGGAGCAACTGCTGAAGGCGCAAGGCAAGTTCGACGGAAAAAGCCACAACGACGATCAGGAACAGGACATCACTGACACATGGACCCGGATCATGAGGTGCGGAAACGGCCCCATCGCCCTGGAGGACCTGTTCGAGGGTGATAAGGAGGACCGCATCAAGGTCTTCGTCTCCCTGCTGTTCCTGGCACGCACCGGCAAGATATCGCTGTGGCAGGACCAGTTGCCATACGGTCAGATATATATGGAGATCAAGTTGCCCTGGGACATAGGCCAGCTGGTCGATGGACAAGAGGCCAAGTTGTCATTGCCCTCGATGGAAATGGTGATGTAAGTTGGAGAAGGGAGCGGTGGAGGCCGTGTTGTTCGCTGCATCGCAGCCCTTGCGGGCCAGCGATATAGCTGACATGTGCGATCTCAGCCCGGACGCCGTCAGGCGCGAACTGAAGCGGCTGGAGGGCGAGTATCGGGAGCGTGGTTCGGCCATAGAGGTGGTCAAGATCGGTCAGCGCTATTCCATGCAGCTGCGTTCGGAGTTCAACCATTACTCCCTGCCCTTCGCTGAGCAGGAGCTGTCCCCGGACGTACTGAAGACAGTGGCTATAATCGCCTACAACCAGCCGATATTGCAGAGCGATCTGGCAAAGATGCTGGGGTCCGGCGTCTATGAGCGGGTCAAGATACTGAGGCATACCGGGTTGATCACCAGTAAGCGTGTGGGACAGACGCTATCCCTCAGCACAACCCGCAAGTTCTCAGAATATTTCGGCATCGGAAGCACTAGGAAGGAAGAGATAAAGGAGTGGATGGAATTAAAAATAAAACAGTGAACCCGAAGGCCCTGGACGGTTGGGCCATCACCCGCATACCTCCTTTCAATGCCCCCCTGACGTGGTCGTCATACAGGGGCGGCGTGAGCTTGGTGGGCGTTTCAGACCTGATCCTGCAGGAGGATTACGTCGATTACGTTCGAAACGACATCTTAAGCGAAGGGCCAGTGGCCTTTAAGGCATGATGGCTCCGTCGTTACCAGGCGAAAAGGTTTAAATGAAAGGGGTACAATGCCTACCAGAGTGATAACATGGTAATGCCTCTAGCGCTTATGGAGAAGACCCTGAACAAGAAGGTGTCTCTCCTGCTCAAAGACAGCCGCGTCTTGGAAGGAAAGCTCACCGGCTACGATGAGTACATGAACATGGTGCTGGAAGATACCGAGGAACGGAATTTGGACCAGGTCCGACGATTGGGCATGGTCATCCTGCGGGGGAACAACGTCGTCAGCATCTCCCCCCTCTGATACCTTTAAATGAAAGCGCTGATCCTGGCCGGGGGCATGGGCACCCGGTTGAGGCCTTTGACATATTCTACGCCAAAACCTTTGGTACCTCTTCTCGGCAGACCGCTGGTCATGCACATCATAGATTCCCTGCCGAAGCAGGTGGACACGGTTGTCCTGGCGGTCAGCTATATGAAGGACGCCCTGGAGGAATACTTCCGTAGGAACGACTGCGGAAGGAAGGTCGTACTGGTGAACGAGACCGAACCCCTAGGGACGGGAGGTGCGATATGGAACGTACGCCAGTACCTAGATGGGACATTCCTGTGCTGCAATGGGGATATCGTCAGCTCGTTGGACCTGCAGGACTTTCTGGACTTTCATAGAGCAAAGGGCGGAATGGGTTCGTTGGCGCTGTGGCAAGTGCCCAATCCCTCAGCCTTCGGAGTTGTAGGTCTGCGGAACGATCGCGTGAGCGATTTCCAAGAGAAGCCGGCGCCGGGAACGGCACGGTCCGACCTCATAAACGCCGGAATATACTGCTTCGAACCGGAGATCATGGACCTCATCGGTGAAGGAGTGGTCTCACTGGAGAGGTCAGTGTTCCCCCTGGTCCTGGAGAAAGGGCTCTATGGCCATCGCTTCTCCGGATATTGGGTGGACTGCGGTACTCCTGAAAGTTATCTCAGGGCGCAGGCGGTGCTCCTCGACAACGGACAGGACAAGGAACACCCCGCAGTAATCGAAGGGGTCAAGCTGTCGGGCCGGAATCATCTGGATGGGTCTATTTTGTCCTATTGTCAAGTAGGCCCACATGTATGTGCCCTACCCCGGTCTCGAATAATGGGGGGATCATCGGTGGTGAACTCCATCCTCATGGAGGGGGCGGTGATCGGCCGAAATTGTCAGGTGCACGACTGCATCCTCGGTCCTGGAGCAACGATCCCCGACGGTCAGACAGTCCAGGGGAAGATATTGGTGGCGGGTGAAAACGAGTGCCCATGAATCCCATCCACTAGGTATATATGGCATCAGACTTTTCTCGAACCCGTTCGGGGTGTAGGTCTGGCGGACATCAAATGGGATTCCCTCATCACTGCTATTAGCCGGAAGAGGTTCCGTTCCGGATGGACCGCTTTCATAGTGGTATTCTTCCTATTCTTCGTCATCCTTCCTACGGTCTACATCCTCAGTTACGCCTTCACCAACTGGGGTTCCATCCAGACCTTCGTGCTGGACGATCCGGCCACCATGAAGGTGATAATGGATTCCATCGTCGCCTCCTTCCAGATCGCTGGGATCGTTACCGTCATCGACGTTCTGGTGGGGCTGCCCGTAGCTTGGATGATGGTGCGAAAGCAGTTCCGGGGAAAGAGGTTCCTGGATACGCTGATCGATATGCCTCTGGCAGTTCCAACCGCCGCCTTGGGCTTCAGCAGCGCCATATTCTTCGCCCTGACTCCAGAGAGCCTTCAGGCTCCCTCCTTCGCCCTCAACGCCATCAGTTCACCCTACCTGTTGATAATCCTGTTGCACGTGGTGTTCTCTTATCCTTACATGGTACGCTCGCTCTCGGCCATCCTGGTCCAGATCGATCAAACCTATGAGACCGCCGGACGCAACCTCGGCGCCAGTGCTCTTACAGCTGCCCGTACCATCACCCTCCCCCTATTCCGCGCTGGTCTGGTCACCGGCATCATCCTCTGCTTCGCTCGAAGTTTGAGCGAGACCGGGGGAACGATGATCGCATTGGCCACCATGGCTAACTCGCAGGACTTTCAGACCGGTCCTACCATCATCGGTCAGTGGAAGGGCTTGCTGGGGACCAATCCAGACCTGGCCGCGCCGCTGGCCTTCGTTAGCATCCTCTTGATAATACTGGCCTTAGTGCTCTTGGTGGTGCTTAAGCTCGTCATCATGAAGGTCCGTCTGCCCATGGGACGCATCTGGCCCTACCCTGAGCGTTTTCTATCTCGAGGATTGGTCCCCAAGGCCAAGGACGGCGTGGCCATTCTGTTCCTGATAATCTTCGTCCTCGTGCCCTCTTTCTTCATCTTCTCATATGTCATGGTAGCCACCCCTACCTCCCTGGACTGGGGGCCGTTCATCGACAGCCTGCTGTTCTCCTTCCTCATCGCTGGAGTGGTGACAGTGATAGACATCGCCCTGGGGGTCCCATTGGCACTGTACATCGCCAAGAACCACACTGGCAAAATATCACCCATATTGGATGTGCTGGTCAATGTCCCCCTTATCGTGCCCACCGCCGCTCTGGGATATTCCCTGGGAGTCTTCTGGACCAGCCAGAGCCTAATACCGACCTATGACGTCCTCCTCATCATCCTGGCCCACGTGGCCTTCACCTATCCTTTGGTGGTACGCAACGTGTCCGGAGCGGTGGAGGAGGTCGACCCAACTTTCGAGGAGACCGCTAGGACCCTTGGCGCCAAACCGGTCCAGGCCTTTGGCCGGGTGTTGTACCCAATGATAAAAGGCTCCATATTGGCCGGGGCGATAATGGCGTTCACCCGCAGTTTAGGGGAAACAGGTGCCACCTTGGCAGTGGTCAGCAATGCCAACACCGCACCGGTCTACATCGTCGGCCTGATAACGGCTGGAGGCTACTACACCGCTGGACTGGCGTGCATAGTGCTCATAGTTGTCTCATACATTGCTATGCTGACCCTCCGTTACATAACAAACGGCAGGAGGTCCCGCTGATGCCCTCGATCAAATTGATCGGCCTGAAGAAGAGCTATGGCGACATCAAGGCCGCGGACGGACTGGACCTGGAAATAAATGACGGGGAGTACCTATGCCTGCTGGGACCGACAGGTGCCAGAAAGACCACCACCCTCCGCATCATATCCGGATTACTGAAGCCGGACGAGGGAAAGGTGCTGCTCAACGACGAGGACTGCGCTGAATTGGAGGTAGAGAACCACAAGGCCGCCCTGCTCTCCCAGACATATGCCCTTTTCCCCCAACTGACCGTAGAGGAAAACATTCTGTTCGGGCTCAATATTCGGGGAACGGACGAGAAGACCAAGGAGCAGGTGCTAATCAGCATGCTGGACCTCGTCCGCTTGTCTGGACGTTCGGATGCCTATCCCGCCGAACTGAGCGGAGGTATGCAGCAGCGCACCGCGCTAGCAAGAGCGTTGGCATCCGGAGCTGACCTGCTGCTGCTGGACGAGCCGTTGCGTGCGCTTGACGCTCGCCTGCGCATTTCCTTACGAAAGGAATTGCGCTCTTTGATCAAATCGTTGAAAATGACCGCCATCCATGTGACGCACGATCACGATGAGGCCTTGGTCATGGCCGACCGGGTGGCTATCATCCGTCAGGGGCGGATATTACAGGTGGGCACTCCGGCGGACGTATGGGATAGACCGATCACCCCTTTCGTTGCCAATTTCGTGGGCCAGTCCAACTTCTTCACCGGGGAGATATTGGAATCCGGGTCGGTGGCGTCCTTGCGGACGGACGATGGGATGGTGCTCAAGGCCCGCCCTACGGAAATGGCGCCGGGGACCAAGGCGGTGCTGGGGGTCAAGATCGGTAATACCGATGTCTCACGCGACAAGCCAGGCTATTTCACTGCCAGGGTGGAGAGGGTGATATTCGAGGGACGCAACCTGCACCTGGACCTTAAGCTGGAGAATGGTCAGGTGATATCCTCCAAGATCCCCTCCTGGAGGAGGGGGAAGGTGACAGAGGGCGATCTACTGAACGTGCACTGGGAAGATATTAAGGGTACCGTGTTCCCCATACCCCCCGGTGGATTGGAGAACGAACTGAAGGTGGAGTGAATGCCCGAAGTACGGTTGGTGGGATTGAGAAAGGAGTATGGCAGCGTCATCGCCGTCAATCAGGTCTACCTCACGGTGGAGGACGGAGAGTACGTGACCATTCTCGGACCGTCGGGCTGTGGAAAGACCACATTGATACGCATGATCGCCGGGATCATCGAGCCTAGCGATGGCAAGGTGTTCATCGGAGGAAAGGAAATGACCGGTGTGCCCGTCGAGGACCGCGACATTGGTTACGTCTTCCAGAACATCGCTCTATTCCCTCATCTGTCCGTACAGAACAACGTTTCCTACGGTCCTCGGGCCAAGGACCTCTCCCCAGATATGCAGAATGAGATATCAAGGAAGTATCTGGGCATGGTCAAGTTGCTGGATAAGATGGGCATGTTCCCCTCCGAGCTGTGCGGTGGTGAACAACAGAAGACATCATTGGCCAGAGCATTGGCCTCCGGGTCTAAACTACTATTGTTGGATGAACCGCTTTCCGCCCTGGATTCCCGGGTGCGCGTGGACCTGCGATACGAACTGCGGCGCCTGTCCAAGGAGCTGGGCATCACCACCATTCACGTGACCCACGACCAAGAGGAGGCTCAATCGGTCTCCGACCGCATCGTGCTCATGCGGGCCGGCACGGTAGTGGAGACCGGGACCCCCGAAGAGCTGTACGCTCGTCCAAGGAACCTGTTCAGTGCCAACTTCATCGGCGAGACCAACTTGCTGGAAGGTTGGATCAGGGAGGTCAAGGACGGGATGTCGCTGGTGGAGCTGAGGAACGGCGGCCTGGTAAAGGTCGCCCAAACGGACATGAAAGTAGGGGACGCCACGGTGATCTCCGTACGGCCAGAGTTCGTGTTCGTAGCCCCGGAAGGCATAAAGGCCAAGGTAACCAACATCACTTTCATGGGTACCTACTTGCATATCACAGCTTGTACTGAGAACGAGGAGGAGGTAGGATTTGACGTTGCCTCCCTCGATGGGAATCTATTAACTATTGGTAAGGAACTTTATTTAGCGGTCAATCCCAAGACCGCGGTGCTTTACCCCAAACCGGAAAATGGAATTGAAGAGGCGATAAGGCTTGAGTGACAGGACATCGTTGTTAGAATGGTTCTATTCGAGGCGGGAATCGATGGTCTCCAAGGAATTAGGGAGCCATGCTCAGGACGTGGGGGACACGATTTTGGAGTTCAATCGGGCTATGTCATTCCTTTGTCAGGGGGATAAGGACAAAGCCATTGACGCTCTGAAGCGTTCTTTCCTGGCAGAGAAGGGAGCAGACGCCCACGAGCAGTTCATATCTGAGGAACTGTCCCGTGGGGACCTAGGGGAGAAGAACCGAGAGGACCTGCTACATCTGGTACGCAGGATGGACTACGCCGCCGATTGGTGCAAAGAAGCAGGCATGAACCTGCAGCTGGTGCTGGAGATAGGTATTCCAGTGTCGTCAGGCATTTGGACCAAGTTCAGCATCATGACCCGGGAGCTGGAGCGCATGGCAAAGGGGCTCAAGGTCTGCGTGGACAACCTAGGCGTCAACAACGACCTGGTCATCAAGACACGCAAGGAGATCGAGGAATCGGAGCACATAATGGACGAGCTCTACTTCATGATGAAGAAGGAGTTCTTCATATCCAATATGGACGCCCGCGCCCTATATCTTATGCGCGACCTGCTACATGGCATCGAGAACTCAGCGGACAATTTCAAGGACTCCGCGGACATAATGAATATTATCATCATATCCCAACGCGACCGGCCTAGGTGATGTTTTGTCGAAGCTATTTGGAACCAACGGAGTACGGGGGGTCATCAATCAGGACATGACGGTGGAGATGGCCTTGGACGTGGGGAGGGCCATCGGCACCTTCATGATGGGGAAAGTGGCCATCGCCACAGATTCTCGGACATCCGCGGACATGCTACGCTCAGCGGTGGCCGCCGGAATGACCTCTGCTGGAAGCAGCGTGGTGGACCTGGGCATGTTGCCCACGCCCGCCCTGCAATATTACGTGAAGCACTCCGGGGTCAAAGGTGGGGTCATGATCACCGCCTCCCACAACCCGCCGGAATACAACGGCATCAAATGCGTGGACCACGACGGCACTGAGATGCCCAGGGTCAAGGAGGAGGGTATCGAGCGCATCTATTTTGAGCGTAGCTTTGCCCTTCCTGGGTGGAGGGATGTCGGTTCCATTTCCCGTTTGGAGGGGGTGGGGACCTCCTACGCCAACGCCATTCGGCGCTCGGTCGATCGCTCAGCCATCACCGAAGCGAACCTCAACGTGGTCCTCGATTGCGCTAACGGCGCGGGCTCGGTGACCTCCCCCGGTCTGCTGGATTCGCTAGGCGTTAGGGCCGTCACTCTGAACGGGAACCCTCAGGGCACTTTCCCCGGGCATCCCAGCGAGCCAACGCCTGAAAATCTCAAGGACCTGATGGCCGTGGTCAAGGCCACCGGGGCTGACCTAGGCATAGCCCACGACGGCGATGCCGACCGTACGATATTCGTGGACGACCAAGGAAACTACGTCTATGGCGACCAGTCCCTGACCGTCGTAGCCTCTTACATGGTCCAGGAGAACGGCGGCGGAATAGTCGTGACCCCGGTCAGCACCTCTTCCTGCCTGGAAGAGGTGGTCAAACGTCATAACGGGCAGGTTCTTTACACAAAGGTGGGCGCCCCCATCGTCGCACGTAAGATGATGGAGATCGGTGCGGTCTTCGGGGGAGAGGAGAACGGTGGGCTTATCTTCCCGGAACATCAGCATTGCCGCGACGCGGCCATGACAATGGCCAAGATGCTGGAGATCATCGCCAAGAAGGGGCCGCTCTCCGAACTGCTCAAGGAGGTGCCCCGCTACAGTCTGGACAAAAGGAAGTTGACCTGTCCTGATGACAAGAAGGAGTGGGTGCTGGAGCAGGTGGAGGTCCACTTTGCCGAAGAGAAGATCGACCTTACCGACGGGGTCAAGATATACTTCGAGGGCGGGTGGAGCCTGGTAAGGCCTTCCGGAACCGAACCGATCTTCCGGGTGTACTCTGAGGGCAAGGACGCGGCTACCGCCAAACGTTGCGGGGACGAATGCGAGAAGGTGCTGCTGGATCTCCTGGCGGAATGATCAGAACAGTTGTTGCGCGATGAAGATAATGCCGAACACGATGAACACCAGACCGCTCCCGATACGAACGTAGTTTCGGGGGACCCTGTCCCCAATGGCCTTGCCAAGGGTCGCGGTCAACGCGGTGATCCAGAGAAAGGCCAGGATCACTCCGATGAATACCATGATGGCATCGCCAGATTCCGCGGAGAGGGTGATGACCGAGATCTGCGACTTATCGCCCAGCTCCATCAAGGCAACGAAGCCGAAGGCGGTCATGAACCCGCCCCAGCATCCTCTTTCCTTGGTACTCTCATCTTCATCATTCTCCGGGCGCAGGAGGGCCAAGATCCCGAAGAGGATGAACACCACGCCAGCGGCCAAGCCCACGATCCAGGAGGGCACGAACTGAAAGAGCACCTCTCCTATCAGGACGCCCACCGCGGTGACCGCGGCCAAGGCCAGGAAGGACCCGA
>SPCU01000082.1 GCA_004525545.1 Methanomassiliicoccus sp.
AACGTTGGCTGCAGGATTGGCTAAACGACAGTTCGGGTGCTCTCTACTCCAAGGTGATCAGCGGCCTTAAGGGCAACAAGACCATCGAGACCAATATAGCGCTCAACAAACTAGCCGATGTGGCAAGGGTGGACCCATACGTTCGAGGGAACGTCCTCGATCTGAGTTCCAGGGAGATGACGGCAAAGATGAATGATGATCCCAAGATGAGCGGTTATCGGGAAGAGTTCGCCTCTTTCCTCAAAGATTACGGTCACCGCTCGCATACCAGGGAGCTGTACTTTCCTCGCTGGGGCGACGATCCTCGGTTGGTCGCGGACATCGTACGATCGCTGGTGTCCTCATCCCGGGTGGACCTGAAGGAACTGGAAAGGCGCAGGATCAAGGAACGGGAGGAAGCGGAGAAGGACATCCTTGCCATGATAAGGAAGCTCGATAAGGGCTACTTCAAGGCCGGCATATTCCGCATCGTCATGCATTTCGCTCAGACCTACCTCATGTTCCGGGAGAACCAGCGCTACTTCCTTGACCATATTTTGTACAGAGAGCGGAGGATATACATGGAATTCTCCCGCAGGTTCATGTCCAAGGGTTGGATAGTGGAGGGAGATGACATATTCTTCCTGAGCAAAGAGGAGATATTCGCCCTGGCCAAAGGGAATGGTAAGGAAGCGTTGGCGATGATAACGGAGCGCAAGAATGTGTTCCATCGGTGGAAGGGCGAACTTCCGCCCAAGTTCCTGAAGGGAAGTGTGGAGTTCGACGATACCGTAATGGTGACCGGGAGCGCGGTCAGGCTCACGGGGACCTCCGCAAGTCCGGGGGTGGCCTCCGGCCCGGTGCGGGTGGTAGAGTCAATAGAACAGCTCTCCGAGGTGAAAGAGGGGGAGATCCTCATCACTTCCAACACAGACCCCGGATGGACCGCGGTCTTTTCCAAGATCGGGGGGCTCATTACAGAGACTGGTGGCATCCTTTCCCATGGAGCTGTGGTTTCCAGGGAATACGGAATTCCGGCGGTGACCGCGGTCAAGGGCGCCACAAAAATATTCATAACAGGTCAGTGGATAACCCTTGACGGCAACGAAGGCCTGATCTATATCAGGGAAGGATGATTCCAGTGGAAACGGATATAATTCACGAGCATGGCGAACAGAAGAACTGGAGCGAAAGTTTTTATTTCAGCTTCTATGACCGCGGAAACGACATCTGCGGCTTCATGCGCCTGGGCTTAATGCCCAACAAGAGCGAGAAGATGCTGTTCTGCTTCTTCATGATGCCCGACGGCTCCATAGTGGGGACCAAGGACATCGTGGAGTTCGACGGCAACGAACTGAACGCCAAAGGCCTGACCTTCACCAAGGTGGAGGATGAAAAGGTCTGGAACTTAAAATTTGAAGGTGAACTGCCCACGCAAATGAAGGGCGAGGAAACCGTCTCGAAGGTCGTGTTCGACCTGAGGTTCGAAGGTGTAAGTCCTATGTTCAACTATCGCGAGTGCGTCACCGGCGACAAGGAAGCCATGGCGGCGTCGGTAGCCTCTGAGCATATGGAGCAGATGGGCAAGGTCCTGGGACAATTGACCATCGACGACAAGGATTATTACATCAAGGGACTGGGCGAAAGGGACCACTCCTGGGGCGAGCGCGATTGGACCGCCCCTAGGGGATGGGTATGGCTAACCTGCCAGTTCAACGATGGCTATGGCTTCAACGTGACCAAGCTGTACATGGACAAGGGCGACATCGACGCCGGCTTCATTTACGTGGACGGAGAGAACCTACCCATCGTCAAGGTGGACATGGTGACCGAATATGACGCCGACGGCAGCCCCAACACGCTGTACATGGCCATGTACGACAAGGATGGCGTTGTTTACGGTGTAAAAGGTGAGGTCAAGAAGAAGGCGGTCATGGAGTTCAAGGGCGAAGACAACCGCGGCTCCATAATGTTCGAGAATCTGGCCCGCTATCGCATCGACGACGGCACCGACGAGGTCGGTTTCGGTATAGCCGAGTATCTGTTCAGAAAGTGAACCGGCCCATCCCCTCCCTGATCAGCCTGACCAGGGAGAGGTTGGAGGAGTATTCGTCGGCTAGCTTCCTGGCCTGGTCCTTGGGAATCCCGTCCCGGACCAATGCCAGGTAGAATTGCCGACCCTCCTTATTGGCCCGTCGCCTCATGCGCAGGTACGCGATTGTCAAATGCCACATCAATACTGGTACCGCCGCGGCCACGACTATCACGGCCTGGCGGTCACCAGTTTTCTTATTTTTTTTCGATGACATCGGCTTGGCGCCTCATTCATCTTGTTTGCTCGCCCCGCCCACTATGTTCTTGAGCATTCCGCCCAGGCTCAGATTTGACATGTACTCCTTGGTCAGTTCGAACGCTTGATCCTTGCTCATTCCCGCATCGTTCAAGGCCTTGTAGAAGGCTGCCACCGACTCTCCGAACTTGGTGCCCTCCTGAGCTCCGTAAAGGACCTTGGTCACATTGTCAAGCAGCTTCGGCACGTGCTCCGACAGCACAGCGAATATCTGCCCCAACTGTTCCGCATCTAGCATTTCTTTGTCCGTCATCTTTCTCACCTCATCAACATCGTGATCTGCACTTGTTTCTGTATCTCGGCCTTATCTTGTTCTCGCTTGTGCCATGTTTTCATACATCTTCTTATGAGTGGTCACTTTACTTGGAGAGACCGAGCACCTGTGACCACTTCCTGACCACCTCTTCCGATAGCCGATAGGTCTTTTCCTGCCTGCTAGCTTCCTCGATCACCAGCTTCTGCCCCACCAGTTCGCTCAGTTTTTCCCTGACGATCCGTCGTGAGGAGCTTCCGCGCCGCGCCTTAAGCTCTTCTGTCAGTTGCGATATGTTCAGACCCGGGCGGTCCAGCAGTAAACGCAGAAGGTCCTTGGATATGGGGTCCTTGATTTCTGGAACGATCGTTTCGACCGAAACCATTCCGAATTTCTGGTATAGGTCCATGAGACGGAAGTACTTGCCAACCGTTTCCTGGAAATTTGTGAGCTGGGACACCAGCTCGGCGTAGGGCACGGAAACCTGGCGGACAGCGTCCTCCAGCTGAGCGATGCGCTCAGTGAGCTCCTCGATCCGCTTGGATTCGTCCGTTCCCGCCACGGTGTGTCATACCACTGAAACGCTTAATAATTTGTCAGTTATGGCTAGAACATGAGCGAGGCCAAACTGCCCATCGAGACCACTGCGTTCCCTGGAGTGTTCCGTTCCGGCGAGATGCTGTTGACCCGGAACCTGACCCCTGGACGGAGGGTATACGGGGAGAGGCTCTTCTCTCAGGATGACTTTGAATATAGGGAATGGGTGCCGGACCGAAGCAAACTGTCCGCCTATCTCAGGAAAGGGGGTAAGTGCTTTCCTTTCTTGCACGATTCCCACGTCCTTTACCTGGGGGCTGCTAGCGGCACCACCTCCAGCCACGTCTCCGATCTAGTGCCTGAAGGACGGGTCTATTGCGTGGAGATATCCCCCCGGTCCTTCCGAGACCTGGTCGGGGTCTGCGAAGGACGACCGAACATGATGCCTATACTTGGGGACGCCACCAAGCCGGACGATCTGGCATTCCTGGTGGAAAGGGCTGACGTGGTCTACCAGGACGTGGCCCAGAAGAACCAAGCCGGCATCTTCGCCAAGGCCATGAAGCGGTTCCCAGCGAAATGGGGTATGTTGGCAGTGAAGTCTCGCTCGGAGGACATGAGGCGAGAACCGCGCGAGATCTTTCAAGAGAGCGCCGAACTGCTCATACGAGATGGTTTGAAGGTCATTGAAATGGTGGAGCTAACTCCTTTCGAAAAGGATCATGCCATGATCGTGGTGGGTCCGTGATCGGCGTCTATGGGATCGCCTTCCAAGGTGATCGCTTTCTCATGGTCTACAATCCCAAACGCAAGGGTTGGGAAATGCCCGGGGGGAAACTGGAGGAGATGGAGACCCCGTTGGAGGCCATGCAGAGGGAGTTCTTGGAGGAATGCGGTTGCGAGTTCCAACCACTGGACTGCATGCCGTTGGGGGCAGTGGTGGTTTTCGCCGGTACGTTGGGTGAGAAAAAGGAGGAGGGGGAGATGAAATATGAGCTCATGGAATCCCTCCCAGATAACCTGGCTTTCTTAGAATGCGAGTACTTGGAACAGATCGCCTGGGCCAGGAAGGCGGTGTTTTCCAAGCTGGGCATGAGTCGAACTCTTAAATAGTAGGAGTGAAATAGACGGTCACTTCGCCGCCACCAACGAAGTCAAATCATTTCAATGACAAAATAGGATGATGTTCACATGGCAAGAATGCACGCCAGGAGAAGGGGCTCTTCCCGTTCACGAAGACCTTTGATCACGGAGAACCCAGAATGGGTACCTTTGTCCAAGGACGAGGTAATGGAGATGGTGGTCAAGCTAGGAAAGGAAGGTATGACCAGTTCCAAGATCGGATTGGTAATGAGGGACCAGCACGCTGTGCCTAGCGTCAAGCTGGCCACCGACAAGTCGGTGATGGAGATCCTCCACGAGAACGACCTGTCCCCGAAGCTTCCCGAGGACCTTATGGCTCTGATGAGAAAGGCCATAAACCTGAACATTCACGTTCAGAACGGCAACCGCGGTGACATTGCTAACCGCCGGGGCCTGCAGCTGGTAGAGTCCAAGATCAGAAGGCTTGTGAAGTACTACAAGCGCTTGGACATACTGCCCAAGGATTGGAACTATTCCTTGAAGAAAGCCGAGCTGCTCATCGAGTGAGTGGGACATGGACGGACCCGTCCAATTGCCCGAAAACCTCTTAACCCGCTTTTCCAACGCGGCAAATGCGGTGCGTAAGTGCACCGAGGCCATTGTGTTTTCTCATAACGACGCCGACGGCATCGGTGCCGCTAGCGTGCTCACGTCCATGCTCGCACGTTCGGGCAAGGGCTGCCAGACCTCCATGCTCAAAGGGTTTGACTTTAAGACGATAAAGGAGGGGGTAGTGTCCGGGGTCGACCTGTTGATCGTTGCCGATATGGGTTCCGGCAACTTGAGCCAGCTGGAATCACTAGGTTTGCAGACAATAGTACTGGATCACCACCGGCAAGAGAAGGACTCCGACAAGTTGCATCACCTGAACCCTTCGGTGTTCAAAGTGGATGGTGCCCGGTACGCCTGCGCTAGCACCCTTTCCATGCTCTTGGCGGTGACGGTGGATGAAATGAACTGGGACCTGCTGCCATTGGCCTTCACGGGCATGGTAGGGGACCGACAGCACCAACAGGGATTGAGCGGGGTCAACGCCCATCTCTATGCGGGAGGTAGCGAAAAAGGACTGGTCCAGGAGAAGAAGGGTTCTCTATTGCTTCCCGGTCCGGTCGGTGAAAGCTTAGCTCGCTCCGCACATCCTTTCATAAGAGGGGTCAGTGGAGATCCCAAAGGGGTCGCACAACTGCTGAATGATGCAGGAGTGCGCGGAGAGACCACCTGGGACGCTTTGGACGAGGGGGGACGACGCAAACTGTCCTCGCTGGTGTCGCTCAAACTGTTGGAACAGGGAGGCACCCTAGGAGGTCTGGAGGATACTTTGGCCCCGGACTACTTCTTCCCCAACGCCAACTCCCGGGCCAGCCATATGACCAGATTGGTCAACGCCTGCGGACGGGTCGATGAGACCGCCCTTGGACTGGCCATGCTGTTGGGCGAGGAAGAGGCCCAGAAAAAAGCTGGGTCCTTGGCCCACGATTACGACGAGATGCTGCTGTCCTCGGTCAAGAGGACAGTAGAGAGGGGTTTGTCCAAGGAAACCGCCATCCAATACTTCGAATCGCCGCATAAGGAGGTCTCCAGCGAGTTATGCGGCATTATCATGCAGTGGATAGGGGACCAGGATAAGGCAACCATATGCCTGACCAGAATGGACAATGAGTTCAAGGTCTCGTCGAGGGGGACCAGGAAGTTGGTGGACAAGGACGGTCT
>SPCU01000048.1 GCA_004525545.1 Methanomassiliicoccus sp.
CATTTATCTACACATTTCTCAATGCGCTCGATAAACATCTATTGGGACATTAGGAAACGAGACAACCGTCGGGGCTTTGTCCCTCCGCAGCGGAAAAGAAGCGTCGAGATCCGTTTCACCGCCGCGGAGTGGGCGACGGCCGTCGCCGAAGTCTCCCTGTTGGCCCAAGCCCCGGCTGGGGCGTACCCCCTGCTGTCCGATGCTTTATGGCGCATGAGCTCAAGCGAGTTGAAGCTGAAAATGAACTTGAACTACGTTGAATCAAAGATCGGAGGGGAGCTCGATGCGTAGGTACTCTGTGTTCCTGCTGCTATTGCTCGGACTTCTGGTGTTGTTGCCGGCCACTACCATGGCCGCCGACCCCAGTGGTGCCGGGAACCCCATCGATCTCGAAGGGGCTATGAACTCGATCGACTACGTGTGGGTACTGGTCTGCGCCTTCCTGGTGTTCTTCATGCAGGCCGGTTTCGCCATGGTGGAAGCCGGCATGGTCCGCGTTAAGAACGTGGCCAACGTCCTGATGAAGAACTTCATGGACTTCGCGATAGGGACCATCGCCTTCCTGGTGATAGGCTATTCCCTGCTGATGGGGAGCGATGTTGGAGGAATGTTCGGAGATCCATCATCGAACTTCATGCTGTTCGGGGAATCTTATGACGTGGGCAACATGCTGCTGTGGTTCTTCATGCTGGTCTTCGCCGCCACCTCGGTGACGATCGTCTCAGGTGCGATAGCGGAGAGGCCCAAGTTCAAGACCTACCTCATATACAGCGCCGTTGTCACCGCTCTCATCTACCCTATCTACGGTCACTGGATATGGGGAGGCGGTTGGTTGGCTGCGTCGGACCTCATGGTGAACCTGGGTGGCGGCTACGGCGCCCTGGACTTCGCCGGTTCCGGCGTGGTGCACGCGCTCGGCGGGCTATTGGCTCTGGCCGCTTGCATCGTCATCGGGCCGCGCATTGGCAAGTACACTAAGGAAGGTAAACCCCTGCCGATCCCTGGTCACAACATGACCATAGTGATGCTGGGCGGGTTCATCCTATGGTTCGGCTGGTTCGGCTTCAACGCTGGCAGCACCCTATCCGGGAACCAACTGATCATCGCCAAGATATGCGTCACTACGGTCATCGCCGGTGCGGTGGGCGCTGTGACCGCGGTGCTCTTGTCCTGGAGGAGGGCCGGTACGCCCGATCTGGGCCTGGCGGTCAACGGTATGCTCGGCGGCCTGGTCGGCATCACTGCCGGTTGCGCCTGGGTGGAACCGTGGGCAGCGATGGTCATCGGCGTCGTCTCTGGTATCATCGTCTGTTACGGCGTATGGTTCCTGGAGAAGAAAGGGGTCGACGATGTCGTGGGCGCTATCAGCGTGCACGGGTTCAACGGACTGTGGGGCCTCATCGCCCTGGGTCTGTTCGCCGACGGTACCTTCGGTGTATACACCGTAGATGGTCCGCTGGTCACTGGCCTGCTATACGGCAACGCCGGTTTCTTCGTCGCGCAGATGATCAACGTTGTCGTCCTTGCCATATACGCTCTGGGCACTGGCTTCGCCCTGTTCTATGGGCTGAAGAAGACCGTGGGTATCCGGGTCAGCCCGGAGGAGGAGCTGCAGGGGCTGGACATCAGCGAGCACAACGTCTCCGCATACCCGGAGATGGTGACCAAAGATGTAGCTATGACCCAGGAGGCAGTCAAATGAAAATGATACAGGCGATCGTCCGGCACGAGAAGCTGGGAGACGTCAAGAGCGCCCTCACCGAGATAGGTGTGGTCGGCCTCAACGTCACCGAGATCCAGGGACGGGGAGTGCAGAAAGGACAGACCCGGCAATGGAGGGGGGCGGTCTACGATGTGGACCTGCTGCCCAAGATCAAGCTGGAAGTGGTGGTAGATGCCGGGATCGCGGATATCACCGTGGACACCATCCAGAAGGCCGCCTTCACCGGCAACATAGGCGACGGGAAGATCTTCGTCTGGAACGTTGAAGAGGTGATCCGGGTGCGTACCAATGAGAGGGGCAAGACAGCCATATGAGCTGACGATGAATTGTGGTCTCAACTCCGGGGGGGTGTTCCCTCCCCTCAAACCTTTTTTATTTTTACGAACAAGCGTTTATATCATAGAGGATGGGAATAAAGCGATCGATGCACGTCACCCGTATCAACCTCCATACCCATACACTCTACTCCGACGGCGATTTCACCGTGGAGGAGGTGGTGCGATCGGCCTATGAGGGCGGGCTCACGCACGTGGCTATCACCGACCATTTCGAGACCTGCAAGATCATCAACCCCTTGCTGCGCATGGACTTTGACGCCTACTTGCGTAATATCCGGCAAGCGAGGGAGAAATATGCCGGCAAGATCGAAGTGTTGGCCGGAGTGGAGATCGACACCAACCCGGAGAGGTGCGAGCTGTACGATCTGCCATTCGATAAGCTGAACCAGCTGGACCTTCTGCTGTTCGAGTACGTCGAGGATCCTTTACAGGGTGGAATACCGCTGAACGAACTACGACACCTGGCCAGGAATCTGAACATTCCCTTCGGCCTCTGCCACTGGGACATGGACCGTATCTTCCCGCGAAGAGAGCCGGTGTGGCTGGCCGAGAGACTTGCGGAATTGGGCGCTTTCATCGAAGTGGCCACCTCGCAGCACTACGCCCGCCAAGGACGCTACCTCTTCGAGCACTCGGAACGCTTTTACAGAGCGTTCGACAGCAAGGTCAAGGTCTCCATAGGCACTGACATGCACCATTCACTGGGTGAGGTCAGCAACATCGTCCGCGGCCTGCGCTTCCTGAGAGGCAATCGATTGTGCGGGCAGATGCTCTTCAATGACCTATGATCGGTTTAAAAGAAGAGGATGTAAAAGGGGTTTTCAGTATTGGCCCATCTTATTGGCCATCTGCCGCAGGCGCTTGACCCTCTCGGCCATGGGCGGGTGGGTCGTAAACATGGTCGCCAACCCCTTAGCACTGAATGGATTGACGATCCAAAGGCTGGATGAGGCAGGGTTGCCGAACTTCAGCGGGTTGCGCTTGTTGGCCGTTTCCAACTTCTCCAGCGCGCTTGCCAGGTACAGGGGTTTGCCAATGAGCTTGGCGCCCTCGTAATCGGCCTTGTATTCCCGACTTCGAGAGATGGCCAGTTGCACGATCATTGCGGCTATGGGCGCGGTGATCATGACCACCAGGGCGATGATCAATCCTCCCTCGTTGCGGCGGCCTCCACCGAACAGCACCCCATAGAAGGCGAATCGGGAGGCGAAGGATATGGCTCCGGCGATGGTAGCGGCCACGCTCATGACCAGTATGTCCCGGTTCTTCACATGGGCCATCTCGTGCGCCAGGACGCCCAGCAGCTCATCGTCGTCCAGCATGCGCATTATGCCCTCGGTGGCGCAGACCACGGCGTTCTTCGGGTTCCGTCCAGTGGCGAAGGCGTTGGGAGTTGAGGTGGGCACTATGCCTATCTTGGGCATCGGGAGCCCGTTCATTGAGGATATATGGCGTACCATGCGGTATAGCCGCGGCGACTCCACTTCGTTGACGATCCTGACCTTGTAGGACCAGAGGACGATCTTGCCGGAGTAGAAATATGATATCAGATTGATCAAACCGGCGAGCACCAGGAACACAATGGTACCCACTACCCAGTTGCCGATGAAGAACGAGCCCACCAGCCAACCGACGGCTATGAACAGGCCGAACATGAAGACGAAGAGCCCCAGGGTTCTGATGGTAGCGCCCATTTTACTTTCCACCTATCGCGAATCATGATGGCGGCGGTATTTAAAATTTGTTAATTGTTCTATAAAAGCGTATCTTAGAAAATCTATGACCAGCTCATTTGTCAACGCTCGCGCAATCATTATTAGTTCAGAGGCTTTTCCCAGGGTCGATACAAATGAGAACGGTGGTCACTGGCGCAGCGGGGTTCATCGGCAGCACCCTAACCGACCTTCTCCTCAGTGAGGGGCACGAGGTGATCGCGGTGGACAATTTTGACGATTACTATTCGGGCAAGATGCGCTTCCTCAGCAGGCACTTGGGCAACGATGCCTTCCGCCTGAAGGAGGTGGACATTCTAGACATCGACGCCTTGCGCCAGAGCTTCGAGGATGCTGAGGTGGTCTTCCACCTAGCGGCTCAGGCCGGGGTGCGCATCTCCGTGAAAGATCCACTGAGATCGCATCACGCCAATACCACTGGCACATTGAACGTGCTTTTGGCCGCCCGGGACGAGGGCGTCCGCCGCGTGGTGAGCTCCTCCTCGTCCTCCGTCTACGGTAACGCCGTTCGCCTACCAGCGGGAGAGGGGGACCTCACCGTCCCGATTTCGCCTTACGCCGCCAGCAAGCTCGCGGCGGAATATTATTGCTCATTGTTCTATAAATTATACGGCCTGGAGAGCGTCTCTCTGCGCTACTTCACCGTCTATGGACCGAGGCAGCGACCGGACATGGCCATAAGGATATTCACCGATCGGGCGCTGGACGGAAAGCGCCCCCAGATCTTCGGGGACGGGGAGCAGACCCGGGACTTCACCTTCATCACCGATGTGGTCGATGCCATACGCCGGTGCGCCGACTGCCCCGACCCGAAGGGGGAGCCGTTGAACGTATGCAGCGGTTCCACCGTCAGCGTCAACCAGGTGGTGCGGTCGATACTGAAGTCCGTGGGCCGTGAGGACCTCGAACCGGAATACCTCCCCCCACAGCCAGGTGATGTCGATCACACATGGGGCGACAATTCTAAAGCGAAGAGATTACTGGGATGGGAGCCCAAAGTGATGATCGACGAGGGTCTGCGCCGGTTCGTCGATTGGTACAAAAAAGAGGGGAAGGTCTAGAGCGACACGTAGACCACGCTGCGCCCCTTCTGCTCCGCCCGTATGATCCCTTTCTCCACCAGTTCCAACAGCCGTTGGGAGAGCTCTTCCTCTTCCATCGGGACGGCTTTGGAAAGCTCGTGGAATGTGCGGCCTTCCTTCAACTGTTCCATCAGATGCTGGCGGGAGCGTTCGGCAATGATCCTTTCCTCGGCCTCCCGAACCTCTTCCTGCCTCTCGGCCACGATGGAGTCCACGTAAACGCCGACCTTCTCCTGGACGACGGACCTGAGCTTGATAGCGTCCTCCTCCAGCAGACCGCTGAGCTCCAGCGGTTCTAGGTTGAAGTCCCGTAGGCGGGATAGACGTTGGCGATAGCCGACAGAGGGCTGTCCCTCCATAGTACCCAGGGTGGGTATGTATCGGACCTCCAGCCCCTTCAGGGTCGAATGCAATTCCTCCAGGAGGTCGTTCATCTCCCCCTCGTTCAGCACCTCGATCTCGTAGCTAGGAGTGCCAGGGACCTTCTTGAATCCCTTACCGACGAAGACCTTGTCGATCTGGCCGGGAGAGCTGCCATCACTGGAGTATATCACCCTAATGTACGCTTTCATGCCAATCGTTGCAAAATATCCTGAGTCAGTAATATAGTTTGGTATTCGTACGACCCTCTTAGCGTCCTCGATCCGTATTACAACGTATTTATTCTGAATAGAGCATGAGGAAGGGCGTGAACAGGGAGGTCGAGTTCGCTACCAATTGGTTCCGGGAATACTACCGGAGGTCGCCCCCTCCAGCGCCAATGGGTCTACGGGACCGAGAGTTCGGGTTCATGTTCTTCGACCGGGATTTCGTCCGTAGGCACTTAGGATTCCTAGAGGAGAACGATCTACGGCGATTCCTGTTGAACCAGGTACCCTCTCATGCTTATTTCTCCTCCGCTCTCTACGAAAGACCGTCCGCCCCTACCATGGACCTTAAGGGGTGGAAGGGCGCGGACCTGATATTCGATCTCGACGCAGACCACATCCGCGGGGCGGAAGGTCTCTCTTACGAGGATATGTTAAAATTGGTGAAGAAGGAAACGGCCTGCTTGCTCGACCGGTACATCTTCGGGGAGCTTGGCTTCGAGGAGGGTCATGTGCGCATCAGTTTCTCCGGTGGACGCGGCTACCATGTGCATGTGAGCCACCCCAAGCTGCTGAAGTTGGGCTCGCACGAACGCGGGGAGATCATCGATTTCGTCACCGGTACAGACCTGGACCTGGAAACGGTGTTCCCCTCCACCGCCTCGATGAAGAAGGATTTCAAGGAACGGGTCAAGGTGGAGCGGGCGGTCAGTGTGCCAAAGGCGGACCAGGGCGGCTGGCGCCGCTTCGGCCGGGAGGCGCTAGAGAATGTTGCTAACGAGGTGAAAGTTATGAATTATCAGGGGCTTCGAGAAAGGTATCCCCTGCTTCGTAACGTCAAGGATAGCACCCTGGAAGAAATGAAACGCTCGCTGCACTCTCGTCGAGGAGAGTCCACAGGGTTGGAGCTGATCCTGAGGGATGACAGTCTGGAGTACCTTACTTCGGACCGCGTGAAGGAGCTGTACGTGCAGATGGTACAAGAGAGTCTGAAGGAAAGAGTGGCCGGGCAGATCGACGAACCGGTGACCAGAGATGTAAAGCGCCTCATACGCTTGCCCGGTTCGCTCCATGGCAAGACCGGATTGAGGGTCGTCACCGTCAGCCGCGATCAGCTCAATGATTTCGACCCGCTGCAGAACGCCGTGCCGGATGTGTTCCCTGATACCCCGGTGAAAGTGAGGGTCAAGGACAAGCTGGACATCAGGATAAAGGACTTCCATATAAATGGGGAGGGGGAGTTCGAGGTCCCCACATACGCCGCTTTGTTCCTGCTCCTGCGTCGTTGGGCTTCCCTGAACTGAGATGGGAACCTTTATTAAGTGACCAGTATATTTTTTCCTGGGCGCCATGAAATTCGATAGCGAAATATTTGAGGGAGGCTATCGTCTCTCGCACATACATCGAACGAGAAGATTCCTCATCGTGGTGCAATCGGCGATCGTGCTGGTCTTCGCCATCTACCTGCTGGTGGCAGGTGAAGGACTGAGCATCAAACCGTTCTACCTCGGTGTCAACTACTTCCTGTTCTTCGTGCTCGTCATGCTGCTGGTAATCGTCATAGAAGGGTTCATCTTCACCCTGCTGGAGATGCGCTTCATAAAAAGTGACAGCGCCAAGTTCATCGTGACAAAACGAGGTTTCCGCTCTTCGATCGTCTGGATCATAGTTATGCTGTTCGTTCTGTTGATATTATGGCAGCCCATACTGCCTGATGCGGTGGAGAACAATCTGGGAGGGAGCGGTAGTCTCCTGGCCACCTCAAGCGCCTCTCCAGCCGTGGCCACCATGTTCAACAGTGATGTCTTTGGGATCACTGAGGTCGTGCACATGGAGTTCGAGTCCAGTGGTTCGGCGGAGGTCTTCATTCTAACGGAAGAAAACTACAATCTGTTCGTGAACAGCGGCAAGGGTGTGCTCGGCGGATACCGGATCAATATCGCCGATTATCTAGCCGATATGTCTATATCTCTGGATTTCCCGGATACCGCTCACAGCAGGTTCTACATATTGGCGTACAGTACGAACGATGTGCCGGTTGAGGTCGATTACACCATTACCAACAACATATCGTCCTCCATGCAGACCTATATCCCACTGATCGCCCTGATGTTCCTGGTCACGCACTTGGTCTGGGTCGCGTACACGTTCATGATAAGCAAGCGCTACGTCCAGGAAGGCATCTACCGGTGAAGGGCGCAACACCCTCGATGCCAAACACCCTTCCAACCCCTCTCTTCGACCTTATTGACGATCGTGCTTGAAGGGCAGGCCATCCCGGAAGCGCCAGCCTCCAAGGCGGCCATTTCTACGTCAGGGCGCCCCCGGGGCCGCATGCAGCCCAGTACCACTGGCCTACCTGTTCCGACAGCGACGTCCACCGCCCTCAACAGCCGCCCTTCCCAATTTTCGACCTTCTCACCGAGCAACGATAATAGGATCAGACAGGGGACGTCCTCCTCCCCGGCCGTTTGTATGGCCTTGAGCTCAGCCTTAGGATCGCCCGGACCTAGTAGCACGTGCGGCGCCACCTTGCCCGGCGCGGCGCGGCATAGGGAACGGAATGAATTGATCACGTCCTCGGGCGTCCGATCGAGGTGCATGACATCCCGAATAACGTTCCGATCGAGCACTAGATCGAAGGATATGCGGTCCGCCCCCGTTCGGGCGATCTCCTCCGCTTCCGCCCTGCAAGGCAGCCCGGGGTGCAGATTGATCTTCAAATTTGTCGTGCTCTTGATATGGCGTACCGCCGTCAGGAAAGGCCATAAGGGCACCTTCCCGTCCTTGTCGCACCCCCCGCTGAGAAGGAATCCCTCAGCACCTTGGTTCTTCATCCGATCTGCTATATCGAGCAGTGCCTCCGGCGATCTGGCAGGGAGCATTCCCTGGAGGTATCGACCCTGACAATGATCGCACATCAGCGCGCACTCCCTCCCGGTGACGGAGATCGCGGGGAACGTCCTTCCGGGTCGATAGAAGGCGATGGTCCTCATGACTAGGGGAACGATGAACCACCAAAAGCTTTATTGGGTGAAGCTCGTTCCTCGGCCGAGGCATTTCCGATGAAGGCTTTTCAGGCAATAGGCTCCTATAACGCATGCAGAGGGAGCTACCGCAAGATCATTCAGAACTTCAATATCCAAGTAGCCGCGGTTGACGAGAAGGCGGCCAAGGAGAGGGTGTTGTCCGACCTGGGCAGCAAGCACCGCATAAAGCGGGCCAACGTCATCTTCACTGAGATCAAGGCGATGGCCACCGAGGACGTTACCGACCAGGTGGTAAAGTATCAGCTCGGTGAGAATTGATGAACGAACAAGAGATGCGTCAGGGCATGGCCACCTTGGAGGCTTTCAAGTCCCAGTTGGAGGCCATGAACGAGCAGGGGCAGCTATTACAGATGTCCTTGGAGGACTCCTCCCGAGCCCGCGATACTCTAGATGCCATCTCGAAGGGTAAGGAGGGGGATGAGGTCCTGATGCCGGTGGGCGGCAGCTCTTACGTCTACGCTACCATCGCCCGCAACGACAGCGTCTTGGTCGGTATAGGTACTGGCATCTCCATGAACAAGCCCATCTCCGAGGCGATCGCCACAGTCGGCGGCCGCATCGAAGAGCTGATGGACGCCCTGAAGAAGGTCGGAGAGAGTCGCACGGTCATCGAGACCAAGATGCAGCAGCTCTCCCGGATCCTACAGCAAGAATACCAGAAGATGCAGCAAGGCCTGAAGTGATGGGGCAATGTTCGATTCCCTCAAGAAGATCCTAAGTCTAAAGAAGAAGGACATCGAGCCCTCCGCCAATGTGGAGGAGGTGGTCGGTGATTCTGGGAAAAAGATATCCGAGAAGGACCTTGACGAGCTTTTGTGGGAATTGGAGCTTGTTCTATACGAAGCGGACGTGGCGCAAACGATAGTCCAAGAGATCAAGGACTCGGTACGCTCCGATCTTTTGGGGAAGAAAGTGGACCGCTCCTACCGCGTGGAGGACGCCATCGAGCTAGCCCTAAAGAATGCGGTGCATAAGGTGCTGCAGGGCAGTGAGTTCGATTTCGATTCTTTCGTCAAGGACCATGAGAAGCCGGTCATCATCATGTTCCTGGGGATCAATGGCACAGGTAAGACCACGGCCATAGCCAAGATCGCCAACCGCCTGCAGAAGCAGGGATTGAGCGTAGTGCTTTCCGCCTCCGACACCTTCCGTGCCGGGGCTATCGAGCAGATCACCATCCATGGCGATCGCCTTGGTAGCAAGGTCATCAAGCACCAGGCCGGAGGGGACCCCGCCGCGGTGGCCTATGACGCGCTGGATCACGCCAAGGCTCGCAAGCGGGATGTGGTACTGGTGGACACCGCCGGCCGAATGCAGACCAACGCCAACCTCATGGACGAGATGAAGAAGATCAAGCGCGTGGTCAAGCCGCACCTCACCGTCTTCGTCGGCGATTCGTTAGCTGGCAACGATGCCATCGAGCAGGCGCGCACTTTCGAGAGCGAGATCGGCGTGGATGTGGTGATCTTGACCAAGATCGATGCCGACGCCAAGGGAGGCTCGGCGCTGTCCATAGCCCATTCCCTCAAAAAGCCCATAGCCTTCCTGTCGACGGGACAGGGGTACGAGGACATCATCAAGTTCGACAGCCAATGGATGGTCGATCGGCTGTTCAACGATAAAAAGGATTGAAGAGGTTTTTTTCAGACTTGGAACTGGCTGCCGTAACATAGGGTCGCCAGGACCGTGGCGAACACTTTGGCGTCGGCAACTAGGTTGTCCACCCGGCTGAACTCATTGGGCTGGTGGGCCAGCTCCTCCACCGTCTGCCAGACATAGGCGTCGAAACCGGCCAGTCGGAAGAAGTTGGCGCAGGTGCCTCCACCGATGCCTACGGGCTTGAGCTCCACACCACGAACCTTTTCCACCGCCCATTTCAAGGCCTTCATGCCCTCCCCGTTCTGATCGGACGGTCTTCCGCTATGGGTCAGCTGCACCGGCTCCACTTTGATCTTGGTGCCGGTCTTCTGCTCAAAGATGTCCGCTACGGCGGTTATGTCGCTAAGCACAGTGTCGATACTATAGCTCGGCAGGATGCGGCAGTCGAAGTAGAATATGTCCTCTCCTGGGATCGTGTTGACGTTGCCCACGGTCTGCAGGCGCTTCGTCGGCTCGAACGTCGACAGGTCGGGGGTGAAGAGATCGTCCCTCTCTCCGTACTTGCGCTGCAGGAAATCTTGTAGGAAGACTATGAGCTCGGACCCCATGCGCATGGCGTTGATCCCCTGGTCCGGTCGGGAGGCGTGGACCTGCTTACCGGTGACGGTGAACTTAAGCCAGAGAATGTGCTTCTCCGCGATCTCGACCTCGTCGCCCCTGGGCGTCCCATGGTCCGGAACGAAGATGATGTCGTCTGGCTTGAACACACCTTCCTGTAACAGGAACTTGATGCCCTTCTCGTTGCCGGCCTCCTCGTCGGCCACCAAGACCAGCCCCATGCTCCGCTCCAGCTCTAAGCCCATGTTCATTAGGACCTCCGTGGCGAACAGCGCGGCGACCAGCGCCTGTCCGTTATCCTCCGTGCCAAGACCGTAGATCTTACCATCCAACAGGCGAGGGGAGAACGGCGGGGTTTTCCAGGCCTTCAGGTCTCCCGGCGGTACGGTGTCCATGTGAGCCACGATCCACACCGTCTGATCGTTCTTGCCGTGGC
>SPCU01000018.1 GCA_004525545.1 Methanomassiliicoccus sp.
CTGGAGCAGGAGAAAGAGCTGGAACGTTTGCGTAAGAAGGCCTGATAGGATGCGCGGATGGATCCTGGACTGTTATGCCGACGAGGTCAACAACGAGATGGTCACCTGGGTGAAGACCTCCGACGGCGTTGAGAGGATCACCGATCGGGGTTACCGGCCATCGTTCTACGTCAAACCCTCTCTGGAAAAGAGATCATCATTGCTCCTAGGACTCAAAGAATCGGGGGTGGAACACCACTGGGAGAAGCACCGCACCTGGCTCACCGGTCCGCTGGAGGAGGTTCTGCGCGTGACCCCGCGCGGATACCGTAACCTCATGCCACTGGCCAAGACCGTGGACAAGTGGGGGTGCCACAGTGATCACACACTGTTCAACGTGGACCTGAGAATGGATACCCGTTATTTCCTTCATCGAAAGGTATTCCCCATGGGTCTCATGGACATGGAGAAGTGGAAGAACCTGGACACTCCGTTCCGACTGGACTATCCGATGCCGGACCTCGGCATTTCCGAGTTGACGCTGGAGACCTCCGCCCGGAGGGGCATGCCGACCATGGACGACCGTTTGAAGAGGGCGACGCTGGACGACGTGGTACTGGAAGGAAAGGAGGCGGACATACTGGAGCAGCTGCAATGTTCGCTCCGGGAGAAGGACCCGGACGTGCTGCTGACCGACGGCGGCGACAGTTTTCACTTACCGTTCCTGGAGAAGTGCGCCGAGCGCAACGAGATGGAACTGGAACTGGGAAGGGAGGGCGGTAAACGTCAGGGAAAGGGCAAGAGCTACTTCACTTACGGGCGGATACTCTACAAGCCTCCGGCCTACAAGCTGCGCGGAAGGGTGCATCTGGACAAAGGATCGTCCTTCATCTTCCAGGAGGGCGGAATGCCCGGTCTCATCGATCTTTGCCGCCTCTCACGCATCTCCCTGCAGGACATGGCGCGAATGTCCCCGGGCAGTGCCATCAGCGCCATGCAGGTCAACGAGGCCATGAAGATGGGCGCGCTGGTCATGTGGAAGAAGAACCTGCCGGAGGATTTCAAGACCGCCGCCGAGCTGGTGGCATCGGACCGCGGCGGACTTATCTACGAACCGAAGGTCGGCCTGCACGAGAAGATCCAGGAGGTGGACTTCACTTCGCTTTACCCGAGCATCATGGTGCGGCACAACATATCGCCGGAGACGCTGAACTGCCAATGCTGCGTTGGCGAAGGAGAACCGGTGCCCGGGCTGGGATACTGGACCTGCTCCAAGACCGTCGGCATGCTCTCCCGGGTGCTGGAGCCCATCGTCCGCCGGCGCATCTCATTGAAACGCTTGAAGAAGGAAGGCGGGCGGAACAGCGTCATGTACGATCAGCGAGCCAAGGTCTTAAAATGGGTGCTGGTGACATGCTTCGGTTACACCGGCTACCGCACCGCCCGCTTCGGACGCATAGAGTGCCACGAGTCCATCACCGCCCACGGACGGGAGATATTGCTGAAGTCGGCGGAGATCGCCGAACGCAAAGGGTTCCGCATCCTGCACGGCATCGTCGACTCGCTGTGGCTGGAAGGGGAGGGCGACATCGAGTCCTACTGCGAAGAGATCGGTCGGCGCATGCAGATCCCTCTGGTTTGGGAAGGCGAATACAAATGGCTGGTCTTCCTGCCCAACCTGACGAACGGAGCCGGTGCCCTGAACCGCTACTACGGCGCCTTCCAGGACGGAGAGCTGAAGGTGCGGGGGATAGCGTTGCGAAGGAGGGACACTTGTACTCTGGCGAGGGAGCTGCAGCAGGGCATGCTGGACCGTCTCGTCCTGGGAGAGGACGCCGAGGGTTTCCGGCACCGCATACCGGAGGCCTTGGACGTTTTGGATTTATATGTTCGTCAATTGAGGGACGGAGAGACGCCGCTGGAAAAGCTGGTGCTTTCGAAACGTATCACCAGGGAACTGAAGGAGTACCGGCAGAAGAACGATCAGTTCCGTGCGCTTTGCCAGCTGGAGCATCAGGGTTTCCACACCCCTCCGGGAGAGGCGGTGGAGTTCATCATGACCCCCGGCAAAGAGATCAAGGTGGCGCAGTTCTTGGACGGGGATGAAGAGTACGATGCCGAGAGGTACGCCGAGCTTTTGTTCCGAGCCGCCGGGGAACTGCTATCCCCGTTCGATCTGGGACAGGAGCGTCTGCGGGACTTCTATCGCAAGAACGGGGCGAAATAGTAGAGAAGGATGGGCAGCAGCAGGCAGCCGGTCAGATGCACCCGGCTCACGCCCAGCTTGGCCGGTACGCTGCCGAGAACAGTGGACAGAAAAAGGAGTACTAGGCCGCCCGGTCCGGCCAAAATGAAGGAGAGGAGCACCATACCCACCAGTGTCGCCCGGTTCAGCTTGCCCAGGTCCCGACCCTGAGCTTTACATAATAACCGCGCTCCCAACCTCATCGTCAGCCAATATGACAGTAGGGATGCCGTGAGCACGCACAGCAGCAACGCTGGAAGGCATTCCATGGCGAGGGATGGCATGGCCTCCTGCATGGCCAACAACGTCCCGCTCCGACCTTTTCCCAAAAGCAGCAGCGTTCCCAATCCCAGCACCGCCGCTCCGGTGCCCACGGAGGACACCATGGAGATGAAGCCATCCGGTCCATTCTCGCGAGAGCGGGGCAGCAGGGTGGTCAGCACCGCCCCGGCGGTGGCGGTTACCCCTGGCAACCAGCCTACCAGGCCGCCCATGAACGAGCCTTTCAGCGCCCCGAGTATCGAGGGAGGATCGCCTGGGTCGTCATTCTGCTCCGGCATCCGGCCCCGGCTGGAACCGATGAGCAGCGGCAGCCCGAACAGACCGGTGAACAGGGGCATGAGCATGTTGCCCTCCATCCCTCCCCAGATGTCATCACCGGGGACCAGGCCGTCCATGGCCATGACGCCCAGTGTTCCTGAGGTAAAAAAGAGCAGAGCGCCCCAGGCGATGATGGGCAGGCGGTCCTTACGAACGGTCCAGTGGCCGAGCAGCATCTGCTTCCCCGGATGGAAACCTATGCCACGTACCCTGAACGTCTGCATCGGCGTGCGCACCTCCCATCGCCCATGGCGCCGACGCAGCTCGCCGATCACCCGGGCGGAATCGCCGTGCACCGGCACGTGTCTTTTCAGAGATATCGTATCGGTGAAGGAGGATTCACCGTCGCGCATGTCCAGTTCCGCCTTCGGATCGGCCTTTCCCCCCTCCGCCCAAACGAGGAGGAAAGGAACGGACAGCAGCAGCCAGGGTATTATCGGTATCAGAGAGAGCAGAAGGTCGGTGGCCTGACGGTAAACCAACGGCAGGGGCATCAGCACGATGATGCCGGCCATGGCCCCTACCAAACTGCCCTGCGCCGCCGCTTGCAGGGCGCACAACCCCTTTCCCTGCAACAGAAGGCGGTGGGAGGGCAGCACTGACAGGCATTCCGTCTCGTCCGGCACGCCCATGATCAGCGAGGGAATGAAGTCCAGGAAGGAGTGGCAGATAGCGGCGGAAAGAATGGTGCAGGAGATGAGCAGGGTAGGCGGTACCGGTGATCCCGCGCTTTGGCATATATCGTCCAAAATGGGAAAGAGCGAGGGAACGGTCATTAGCAGCAGGATAGCCAAGGTGTTCACGTGGATGCCTGGAGCTAACCCCGACAACGTTCCCAGTCCCATTCCGAACAAGGTGAAATAGAACACCAGCAGCAGATCGGCCCCGAACACGGAGCTCCATCACCAGTGAACGGAAAGAGCAGGTCCTTTGCAATGATACTACGTCGAATACCCTCAACCCTAATATCTGAAATGACATTTCAGGGCGCTCATGCCAGCGGTGAAGGCGGTAGGACTGACCAAGCTCTTCGAGGAGTTGCGTGCAGTGGACGCCATAGACTTCGAGATCGAGGAGGGCGAATGCTTTGGTTTTCTTGGCCCCAACGGCGCCGGTAAAAGCACCACCATGCGCATGATACACTGCGGCAGCCCGTTGACCTCCGGGAAATTGGAGGTACTGGGCATGGACGTGACAGTCGACTCCCGCCGGATCAAGGAGGTCATAGGCGTCGCCCCGCAGGAGAACAATCTGGACCCCGATTTCACCGTCGGCCGGAACCTGACGGTGTACGGACGCTACTTCGACATACCGAAGAAGGAGGTGGCGGAGAGGGCGGACCGTCTTTTGGAGTTCATGCAGCTGACCGAGAAGAGGAACGAGAAGATCCAGGAGATCTCCGGGGGCATGAAGCGCCGGCTGATAATCGCCCGCGCCATGGTGAACGAACCCCGGCTGCTCATCCTCGACGAACCGACGACCGGATTGGACCCTCAGGCTAGACACCTCATCTGGGACAAGGTGCGGGAACTGAAGCGCAAGAAGGTCACGGTCATCCTCACCACGCATTACATGGACGAGGCGGAGCGTCTGTGCGATCGCCTGGTCATCATGGACCACGGCAAGATCATCCTGCAGGGAAGGCCGCGGGAACTTATCGACCGGATCATCGGCACCGACGTGGTGGAGATCGACACTCCCACGGACGAACTGGAATCTTACGTCAAGGGAAAGAGATGGCAGTACGAGAGGACCATCGACCGCCTGTTGATATATACCAATGAGGGGCAGAAGGTGGCCGCGGAGATCAAGGAGCATTTCTCCCTGAGCTACTATCTCATCAGGAACGCCACCCTGGAGGACGTGTTCCTGCGCTCTACGGGCAGGGGGCTGGTTGAATGAACATACTCTCCAACATCTCCTGGCGTTCCCTGGCCCTCTGGAAACGCAATAGGGACGTTTTCCTCACAACCTGGAAGACCAACTTCCTGCCGCCGTTCCTGGAACCGATACTGTACTTGGTGGCCATGGGCCTGGGGTTCGAGGCGCTCATACAGGCGGACATCGTCTATAACGGTCAAAGTGTGGAATACATCAAGTTCCTGGCACCGGGCCTCATTTCCATCAGCATCATGTACGGCGCCTTCTTCGAATGCTCCTACGGCTCCTTCGTCCGCATGTACTATCAGAAGACCTTCGACGCCATTTTGGCAACACCGTTGTCGCTGGAGGACATCATCGCCGGCGAGATCCTATGGGGCGCGACCAAGAGCTTCATCAACGCCACCATAGTGCTGGGCGTGGTGGCCGTTCTGGGCTATGCCGAACTTCCGGGGTTGATGCTGGTACCCTTGGTGGCCTTTGCCGGAGGGTTCCTGTTCGCTTCGCTGGCCATGCTGTTCACCTCCCTGGTCCCCAATCTGGACTCCTTCAACTACCCGTTCTTCCTGTTCATCACGCCCATGTTCCTGTTCAGCGGGACGTTCTTCCCTTTGAGCGTGCTGCCGCAGTGGGGTCAGCAGTTGGCCATGACATTACCGTTGACGCACATCACCAGTTTGGCCCGGGACCTGTCATACAACATATTGGGCGTAGACTCGCTGGTCAGCATGATCTATATCGTGGGAATGTCCGCGGTCGTCTTCCTGGCCTCGGTCTACCTGATGAAGAAAAGATTGGTCAAGTGAGCACGCGGACCTTTCCGTCCTTTACATCCACCCGCACCAGGGTCTTGATATTCATACCCAGCTCCGCCTCCAATCGCTCCAGGCCATCGGTCTTCTGCACCACTACGATGATGTCGACGACCTTCACTCCCATGGCCTTGAACGCTTGGACGATGGCCTTCAGCGTTCCCCCGGTGCTGATCACGTCGTCCACGATGACCACCCGGTCCCCTTTCTTCAGACCATTGATGTAGAGGTCCTTCTCAGAATAACCGGTGGTCTGACGTACGCTGACCTCGCCTGGCAGGCCGTATTTTTTCTTACGCACCACGTTGTAGGGTATGCCGGTCATGAGCGCCAGCGGCACAATGAGCGGGATGGCCATGGCCTCCGCGCCGACGATGTAATCGCATTGAAAGTCGCAGATATCGTAGATGCGGTCCAGTACCTCGTCCAGCACCTGCGGGTCCATGAACGGGATGCCGTCGGTGATGGGATGCACGAAATACGGGTAATTGCCGAAGAGCACCACCGGGCTGTGTTCCAGGCTCACCTTTAGTTTCTCCAGCATGATCGTCGCTACAGTATCCTACCGGATGCTCTTAAAATGTGGCGAGTGAAAGCTAGGTTTTATAAGGACTTGGCCGGGATTAGTTCGCACATGAGGACCAACGTTGGCAAGACTGCCGATTTCGAGGAGGGACGTTTGGCTGGCATCGAGGTCGATGGGCGCTCGCTGGTCATCAGTCGTTACAAGGGTGCACTGTTTGCCATGGATGGATGGTGCTCCCACGCTGAGTACGAGATCTCGAAAGGGAAGTTCATGGATGGGGTGGTCACCTGCCCATTGCATGGCCCGGAATTCGACATAAGGACCAGAAAGAAGCTGGCGCACAACGGGGCCAAGGCCCTGATGATCTATCCGATCTGGGGTGAATGAGATGACGTCTTTCTTGACCTGTGATCATCGCATATTTAGATTGTCCCATGATGCAAACCCCGTCCGTAGATTTGCATACTAGGGGTCTTTGAGCAATCATGACCTCGCCCAGGTGGAGGTCAAATCGTATCTTATGTTCTTCGAAAATTCTCAATTTTATATGGTTGTTATTGGCAAACGTCAATATTATAAAAGAAAATAAAAAAATAAAATAAGAGGTTTCAATAGGGATAGAATCTCACCTGCAGATGTTGGTCACATCCTTGCATGTCCCACCAATAACCTGTATCATCGAACAGATCGGATGGTACATTCCACATGTAACCCTCCCAGATCATCCCACCAGTTGCCCATTCGTATTCTAGGTAGAACCATTCTGTTGCGTCGGTCCACACCGGCTTCTTAGAGTGACCAGCGACATGGACGGAGGCTATCTCGACATACCAAGAGTTGGTACCGTTGTCATATATCCAACCATCTGGATAATCGATGTCCACTCCGTTCCCAGGTTTACCGAGGGATACGACATAGACCTTGAAGTTCTGCGACTCACCGCTGGGGATCTGGAAGATGGCGTCTCCGTCCATTCCATTTCCGTCCAGAACGGCGAACTCATCTCCCTGTGTCATAGTAATGTTAGTATCGCCATTCAATGGAACGAAGATCGTATGCCGTTGCGGATTATCGAAGTCTCCTCCGACGTTCTTCTTCCCGAGGACGTTCAATGTGTAGTGCGGTCCGTTAAAATCAATTCCGGGTTTGGCCGCATCGGCAGGTGCGGCAAGGATGGGGAGTACGCTGAGAGCCATCATCGCGCATAAGACGATGCAAATTATCTTTATTCCTAGGTTCATCTTTCCACTTCCTAACTAACTTAAAAACCCATTTAAAGGATTTTCTAATTGATAATTTGAACTTGTTATCTATATAAAATTAATGGTTCGCGAAAATGAAAATCGTAGTCTGAAGTTGATCGTTCAAACAGAAATATATTATATTATTTATTATACTGAATTATCAATTCCAGTGATTCAATGAGAGTCCAATATTACGTTGATATACTCAATTTCATTTAGCTCAATTCGTCATATCTGGATTGATCAAGAAGTTGGAGCCGAAATATCGTACCATTTCGAAACATCTAGAGCGAGAAAGTGCGACTTGCCCGTTTTACAATTGTGAGAAGCGTGAAAATCGCGTTGATCGTATCCTATTACCACTGATTTCGACCTATAGCCCGTAGATCTTGAAATTAATTTATGCACGTGCTGAATTGCCTCCACCCTGCATCGAGAGGTTACTATCACCATATCGAATGATAATAAGCATCACGCCTAAGATTGTTGGAACACAACATCGTGGATGATGAATGCCTGAACGTCCATACCTAAGCTGTGGTCAATTCCGTTGAATGAACCGTTCCCTTATTCGGACGACATACACGGTTCCGCGATCATTTGGGTTCAAGGTTCGCGTCGCCGTTTAACTTTCGCCATTTAGCACCCTTCTTCTTGAGCACGCCTTGGGCTGCCAGATGCCTGATAGTCCGTCGTAATAGCTCCTCGGGAATGTCGATCTGGAACTGATCCTTGAAGGCCTGCTGCACCCCCAGAACGGTCTTCGGCTCATACAGCGTCTTGGGTAGGATGGTCCGCAGGTCCTCATGAAGGTTCCAGGGGAATATGAACCATGTCCAGTCCTCCTTGGGAATCTCCACTTCATAATAATCCGGTTCTTTCTTGGAATGAGTGATGTGCAGTAGCGTGGTGGTCCGGACCTCTTTTGGTCCCATATTGTTCAGGTGGGCTTCGGCCAAAGAAAGGCTCTCCCCGGTGTCGGTGATGTCGTCGACGATCAGGACCAGTTCGCCTTCGATGATGGCGTTGAGCTCCTGGGTCAACAAGGCCTTGCCGTCATGATTGGCGGTGATGCCCCAATGCTCGGTCTTCACGGCGTACAGGCGCTTGACCTGAAGATGATCGCAGATGAGCCTAGCGGGCACCCATCCCCCCCTGGTAAGGCCGATGACGACCGTCGGTTCGAAACCGTCATCATCGATGTCGTGCGCCACTGCCTCGGTCCAACGGGCGATCTCGTCCCAGGTCACCAACTTGCACTTGAAACTCTCAGGATTGTCCATTACACTCTCTCCACCAAGGGATCGTTCCCATTCCTCTTCCGCACCACTCTGAAGGCAGATAAGTTTTTACCTAGTTCAGAGGAGCGGATCGACGAATTCTCCCAGTAAAGTGTCAAAGAGACCGCGGTCGCTCATTTTCAGTTCCGGTACCACCAGCAGGGATTGGAACGAGAGGGTCATGAACGGCGCCGGCAAACGGCAGCCCATGTCATTGAGCATCTCCAAAAGCACGAGCTCGCGGGAGACGACCTGGTCCGGAGAGGCCGTGCTCATAAGCCCGGCCACATCCAGGGAAAGCTGCTCCAGACGTTCTCCGTCGACCACCGCGTACCCGCCGCTCCGGGATACCGCGTTGACCGCCCTGGCCATCTCCTCCGGGGATACGCCCACCACCAATATGTTATGGGAATCATGAGCCACCGAGGATGCCATCGCTCCCCTTTTCAGACCGAACCCTTTTACGAAACCCAACGATGGCGGTGCCTTCTTGTAACGGTTGACCACCGCCATCAGCAGCACGTCCTGACGGATGTCCGCTTGGACGGCGCCGTTCCGCACCGGCAGTTCGGTGATGATGGAACGGCTCTCGATCTGGTCAGGAAGGACCTCGATGATCCTAGCGGAGACCCTCCCGCCTTCAGCTTTTAGTTGAAGCTCCGGCGCGATGAGGTCCTGGGTCAAAATGGCCAGCGGGCATTTCTTGGGTGTGGCTTCGAACAGCGGACGTCCTTCTTCGGCCACCAGCTCGCCGGCGATGTAGACCTGCTTGACATTGAAATCCTTAAGGTCGTCCACCACTACCAGGTCGGCCTTGCTCCCAACGACGATATTACCCCCTTTCAGACCATAGTGCCAGGCCGGCCAGGCGGTCACCGCCCTGATGGCATGGATGGGTGACATGCCCAAGGCCACCGCCTTGCGCAACAGCAGTTCCAGGTGACCGTTGCTGATGTCCGCCGCGCGCAGGTCGTCCGATACCAGCATGCACTCGTGCCCTTTGGCGAAAGGCAGCAGGGGGAGAAGATCACGGGAGGCGCTGCCCTCTCGCACTTGGATCCACATTCCCAAGAAGTACTTCTCCTCGGCCTCGTCCGCCGTCAGGCACTCGTGGTCCGTGGATATCCCGGCATTGATGTACTTGACCAGGTCGGGGCCGACCAGCCCTGGGCTGTGGCCGTCCACGTTCCTCCAGAGCTTCTTAGCCGCCCGGACCTTGTCCATGATGTGGGGTTCGTCGGCAAGCACCCCCTTGTAATCCATGACCTCGCCCAAGGCGACGAACCGGCGGTCCATGAGCATCCATTCGATATCCGGCACCTCGATGGAAGCCCCGGAGGTCTCGAACCTGGTGGCAGGTACGCAGGAAGGGACGGTGAGGAAGATACGCAAAGGGACCCCTTCGGCATCGCTCAGCATATATTCGATGCCCGGTACACCCAATACATTGGCGATCTCGTGCGGGTCGGACACCACCGCTGTAGTGCCGTGCGGGACCACGGCCTGGGCGAAGCGGGAAGGGCAGAGCTGCGACGACTCGATGTGTATATGGGCGTCGATGAACCCCGGGAGAAGGAATTGCGGGGGCGCTTCTGGCAGAACGGCGATCTCAGCAAACCTACCATGCTCCATGATCACCCTGGCCGGGGTGATGTCTCCGGAGATCACGTCGACCAGCTGCCCGCTTACCTCCTTCCTGCTCATAGGGTCCTATTCGACGCTCTCACGACAAAAACCTTTTGACCGTCCCTTCCGATAAAAAAGGGATGACCTATCCTAGGGATATCCTCAACGAGATCAAATGGGGAGGGGGCGGACTTTCGCAGGTGGTCATCACCTACCTGCACCGTGGTGCACCGGGTGATCTCGTCAGTATCAGAGGGGAGGAAATAGTGGAATTGGGGCGGTCGTTCTTCTCGACACGTGAGAGCAAGATACCCTATCATCGGATAAGAAAAATTGAAAATGATGGGGAAGAGGTTTTTCACCTTTAGCTTAATGCCGGGGCTCGTTGCAGCTGGGGCAGCTGTGCATGAAGGAAGGGTAGTTGACCCCGCACTTGCGGCATTTGGTCATCTCCACCTTCTTTTCCTCCGGGGCGTGCTCCGCCGGAGGGGCGGGCTGCTGAGGCGCTGGTTGCTGAGGCTGTTGGACCGCCTGCGTTCCTTGGGCCACCTGATACTCCTGTGCCTGATACTGTTGGTACTGAGGTTGGAATATGGCCTGCAATTTCAGGTATCCCAGGAGCAGGATGATCCCGGGAATTAACCATATGAAGATCCCGACGATGGACCAGATGAGCAGGGAGTCGCTGGCTTGCTTGAACCGCCCCTGGTCCAGATGATCGAACACGTTATCATTGAGCATGTACAGCACGATCATACCGACACCGGCCATGGCCAGGGATACGATCCCGTAGTAGATGTTCCCGGTCAGTATGCTGATGATACCGACGAACACCGATATCAGGGAGAAGACCAGGGCCAGAAGCTGTCCGATGTAGATCAGTTTGCGGGCTTCGGTGACGCTTGATGGCAACCAGGAAGGACCGTTCTCCTTGGCCAAGAAATCATTGAGATCCATTTTTTTCCTCCAATGCATGAGATTAATGCGAGATTTTACCAATGGTTTTTCCGATTATCAATCTATCGCAACACCCGATGACCGCTGGTGATCAACCCATCACACCAATGGCGGACCGCACAACGCTTATATACGTTACCTCATGTACGAAAATCGTCAAGAGTGAAATGGATGAAGAATGAGGATTTCAAATATTTGTACGATCGATTGAACGAACCCTCTGATATCGACATACTTTCTAAGGAGCTAGGCCTGGATCAGGAGCTTTTGAACGTTATTTACAGCCAGAGGACCGTTCGTGAGACCACCAGGAAGTTCTACAAGGTGCAGCGCAACAGTCAGAGGATGGTGCAGTCCTGGAAGAACGGGGAGACCCTGATGGACATATCCCGAAAATACGAGTTCCCGCCTATTCTCACGGGGCTCATGATATACCAGGAGTCCGGACGTTCCAAGAAGCAGTATTGGGCCATGGTGCGCAACCCCGAGACCGTCGAGGACCCGGAATTGAGAAGGCAGATCGAGGAGATCTCCAAGGCGGACCTCATATATTCCCCTGAAGCGTCCGAGAAGCAATATCTGAGAGGGACCTGGGGTGAGAAGAACCTGCAGGATTGGCTGGACGGTCAGGGCATCACCTACCGCACGGAGAACGAACTGCGCGGAGAGTTCCCGAAGACACCGGACGCTCTTTTGGACAAGCCCATAATGGTCAACGGTTGGAAGGTGAACTGGATAGAGTCAAAGGCCACCTTCGGGGATCGGACCGAGGTCAATAAGAACATACGGAAGCAGCTAGCACCTTACGTGCAGCTCTTCGGACAGGGACTTGTGGTGTACTGGTTCGGTTTCGTGGACGAGATAACCAGTGAGGAAGGCATATACATCACCGATTCCTCACTGACCCACTTGAACTGCAAACCGGTGGACTGAGCTGATACACCTGCAAGGATGTAAATATCCCTAATTGACATTTTAGTGCATGTACCAGGCGGAAACCATATCTGCCAGCGATTTGGAGCGGTACGGCTATTGTCCGCTCAGCTGGTGGTTGGGCCGTCAAACGCAGATGCACAACCAGGACATGGACGAAGGTGACAAGGCCCATAGGGAAAAGGCGGATGAGTACCGTCGAATACGGCATACCGAGCAGGCCGCCTGGGACTGGGAACGCATGGTGTTCTTATTTTCATTGGTGGCCACTGTACTGGCTGTCACAGGGCTTTCCTTGATGAGGATCGGGGACAGCGCTGACTGGGGATGGTTGCTCTCTCTGCTCAGCATAATCTGGTTCTTCGCCGTCATCGCTATGCTATACTTATCGGCCCAGGGGGGAAGGGCCATCATCAAGGTCCGCCGTCTGCAGGTCGCGGCCATATTGGGATTGATGCTCATGGCTGTGGCCATGAACGTTGGGCATCTGATCGAGACCGATCCCATGGTCTCCATGATAATGGAGGCGTTGGCGCTGCTCTGGCTGATGGCAGCTTCATTTGCCTTGTACCTGTCCTTGAACGCGGCCCAACAGGCCAAGGAATGGAAGTGGGAGCAAGGGCTGGTAGGAGATATCCATTACGTAGGCACGAACAGCTCGCCCATTTATCATTCCGAAACGTACGGGTTGAGCGGCCGACCCGATTTCGTATTGGAGATCGACGGCCAGCTGATACCGGGAGACCTGAAGACCGGCAGGACCCCGCGTGGCCCCCTGTTCTCCCATATCATGCAGGTGGCGGCATACTGCCTTTTGATCGCCGATGATTCAGGTAAAAGGCCTCCATACGGTCTGCTGAGATATGGGGACGTGGAGCACGAGATCGAGTTCAGCGAGGAATTGGAGACCCTGTTGCTCAGTAAATTGGAGGAGATGAGGGGTATCCTTAGGAGCGGGGAGGCCCACCGCAACCATGGCCGTCCGGGCAAGTGCGCTTCCTGCTCCAGGCGGGACGCCTGCACGGAAAGATTGGTCTAGATCACTCCACGGTCACGCTCTTGGCCAGGTTCTTGGGCTTGTCAATAGAGCACCCGCGCCTCTTTGCCACGTAGTAGGAGAGGATCTGCAATGCCACGGTGACCGGGATGGGAGAGAACACCGGCTTCACTTGCGGAACGAATATCATGCGCTCGCACAAACGGGCCAATTCGGTATCCCCCTCACTTCCCACTCCCAAGACCGGGCTGTCCCGGGCGGCCACCTCCGAAATATTGGCCAACATCTTTTCGTATGTATGATCACCCTTGATCGCCACGGCGATCACCGGCGTGGAGGAGTCCAATAGGGCCAATGGGCCGTGCTTGAGCTCCCCGGCGGCGAAGCCCTCCGCATGTATATAGGATATCTCCTTGAGCTTCAGCGCACCCTCTAGCATGGTGGGATAATTTATGTTACGGCCGATGAAGAAGCAGTGCTGTGCCGAATCGATCATCCTGCTTGCTTCCTCTATCTCATGAACGTGGTTTAGCACCGACTGCACCATGTTGGACGATTGGCGCAGGGATGAGAGGGCGCCTCGCATGGAATCATGGCTCAAGGTGCCCTTGGCATACCCGATTCGAATGGATAATAGATACATGGCCAGCAGCTGTGTGAGGAAGGTCTTTGTTGCCGCTACCCCGATCTCCGGGCCGGCTCTGGTGTACATCACCTCGTCCACCTCGCGGGTGATGGTCGAACCCACAACGTTCGTCACGGCCAATGTCCGGCAGCCCCGGCGCCGGGCCTCCCTGGCCGCGGCCAGAGTATCCGCGGTCTCCCCACTTTGGGTGATGAGAATGACCAGAGGTGCTTCCCTGGCCCCTGGTGAGTAACGATATTCGGAGGCAAGTTCGAGAGTGGTCGGTACGCCAGCGAACTCCTCCAAGGCGTACTTGCCTACCATGGCCGCATGGAACGAAGAGCCGCAGGCCACCACCTTCACTGTCTGGAAGTCGGTACGGGACAGGATCTCGCCGTTCTCTATCATGTCCAGAGCCCCCAACATGGTGTTATGGATGGCGTTCGGGCCTTCGAATATCTCTTTGAGCATGAAGTGCTCGAAACCGCCCTTCTGGGCATCCTCAGCGGACCAGGTGATCAATGACGGCTCGCGCTTCACCAGTTCTCCCTGGGAATCGTAGACCTTTACCCCAGTTGGTGTCAGGGACACCGTTTCCCCATCCATGATGTACAGCACCTTGTTCGTATAGGATAGGAACGCGGTCACGTCCGAGGCCAGGAAGTTCTCGTTGACCCCCAGGCCGACCACCAAGGGGTTCTCTTTCCTGGCAGCGACTATCTCCGTGCCCCCTTCGCACACCGCGGCGATGGCATAGGTGCCCTGGATGTCCTCGACCGTATCGGCCAAAGCCTGACGCAGGTCACCATGATAATGTCCTTCCAGCAGGTGGATCAATACTTCCGTGTCAGTTTCCGAAGTGAAATGATGCCCCTCGGTCTCCAGCCGGGTCTTCAGAACGGTATAGTTCTCTATTATGCCGTTATGCACGATGGCGAGCTTGCCATCGCATGACAGGAACGGGTGGGCGTTCCGATCTGAGGGGCGACCGCAGGTGGCCCAGCGGGTGTGACCGAGGCCTGTCCGTCCCTCGAACCGGGGCACCACCCCTTTGAGAACTTCAAGTTCCCCCTGGCGCTTGACCAGTACCAAACGACCGTCCTCCACCATGGCCACGCCCGCGGAGTCGTAGCCCCGATACTCCAGGCGTTTCAGCCCTTCCATGATCACCTCTGCCGCCCTGCGGTGACCAGAATATCCGTTTATGCCGCACATCAGACCACTATGCTCCTGTCTTCCAACGTGCCGCTCGCCCTGGCCCCATCCCCTATGCGGGAGTTCGCACCTACGATGGTCCCCGCGGAAAGCACCGCCTTGGGGCCGACCTTGGTGAACTCGCCGATCATACTTCCGGCATTCTCCACCTTGAAGAACTCCTCCTCGACCCTCACCTGGGCCAGACCGGATGAGGCGGAGAACCCGGTACCGATGCGGCATCCGTCGTCGATGACCGCCCGAGATATGTGGGAGTGTGAACCTATGGAGACATTGTTCATGATGATGGAATTGTAAATGGCGGTGAAAGGAGCCACATGTACTCCGTTCCCAATGCTGCTGGTCGGGAATATGGTGGCGTAAGGTCCTATCTCGCAACCTTCTCCGATGGCCACCGGTCCTTCTATATACGAACCGGCTCGCACTCTGGTCCCGGCGCCTATGAACACTGGACCGCGCAAGGTCACCCCGGCCTCTATGGTGCCCGATGTCACCTGTCCTGTGAGGTTGAAGGCATACTCGTTCAAGCGTATGAGGTCCCACGGGTAAACGGCGTCCATCCATCTGCCGGTGGAGCGCACCACTTCCAGGTTCAATTTGGATATGCAGCTGTGCAGAACATGGGTGATGCCAGATTTACCCGTCATGACCCCCTGGGCGAGATAATCGAAGATCTCTGGCGGGAAACGGTAGATACCGGTGTTGATGATGTTGCCCACACCCTTCTCCGGCTTCTCGATGATATCGACCACCCTTCCGGCCTCGATCTGCACCACTCCGTACTTCGAAGGCATCTCGGAACTGGTGACCAGCAGGGACATTCCCCCTTTATGCTTCAGGAGGTCGGTGATGACCTGGGCATCGATTATGTTGTCCCCGGCCACCATGATGAACTCCTCCTTGATGTGATCCCTGACCGCTAAGGCGGCATGGGCGGTGCCCAGCTGTTTCTCCTGGATGGCATATGAAATTTTCACCCCGAAACGGGAACCGTTACCGAAGAAGGACATGATCCTTTCTTTCATATATCCGACGACCAGCACGATATCGGTGATACCGTTGGCCGCCAGCGCCCTGACGACATATTCCAGGATGGGACGGTTGCCTATGGGTATCATGACCTTGGGTCGGGATACGGTGAAGGGGCGGAGCCTAGTACCCTCTCCAGCGGCCAGAATGACAGCTTTCATTGCACTCTCCTATCGACATAGCCATCCCTGTGGCTATTAATTAATCTTTTTAGCTTTTTTCAGACTAGACAGTTACCATTTTGATAACGATGGGCAAAGCTAGTTAAAAATAAATGAGTTCCAGATAATTAAGTAGGTCGGCCTATGGAAAAGGATCTCACGTCTAAACTACCTTCAGAGATAACACGGTTTCTGGAAAATCCGGGAGGGCATTCGCTCATAGTTCGAGGTAACGCTGGAACCGGTAAGACCACCTTCGCTCTTCAAGTGGCCGAGGAGTTCGGTGACCGACAGGGTGCTCATTACCTTTCCACCAGGGTCTCCGACACCTCCCTTTTGATCCAATTCCCCTGGCTAGAGGGACGGCTCCTACAGAGGGGCGACCAGAACCCGCCCATCAGAAAACGTTCCGGACTTGGAAAATTGAAGGGCGTGAACTCGGAAGAAATGCTATCATCGCGTAAGGAGATGAGCATATCCATCGGCCGTACCATGCCCGACCTGGAGCGAATGTACGACCTAGTGGAGAAGGCCGAGGGTGAACGACAGATGATCGTCGTCGACAGCATCGACGCCTTGGCCGATCGTTACGATATGACCTGCCGCGAGGTGATGATCGCCCTGCAACGCGACCTGGTAGAGGGGCATGGCGCCAACCTCATTTTCGTATTGGAAAGCAACGACCATATGCTGGATTACATCGGGGACGGAGTGGTGGAGTTCAGCCGTGTCGAGCACGATCGCCGTCTTGTACGGGAAATGGACCTGATGAAGCTGAGAGGGTGCGAGGTGCAACAGCCGCTGTACCTTTTCAGCCTTAAAGGGGGGCGATTCAGCTGTTTCGGGGCACATTGGGACCGGGGCTGTCATATGAGCGAGCGTTGGACCAGGGTGGATGACTCCACAGATCATCTGTCATACGGCATCAAGGACCTGGACATCATGACCGGGGGCTTGGCGCCGGGATCGTTGGTCCTGATCGAGATGGGAGAGGAGATACCCCCAATGATCAGCGACCTTTTGGAACGTTCATTGGTCTCCAACTTCGCCAGCGCCGGTAGGGGCGTGCTTTGGGTACCATTGCGTAAGGCGAGCGGGTCCAATGCCCGGGCTTCGCTGGAAGGAGCCGTGACAGATGACCAGATGGAGCGTTCGGTACGAGTGGTCGAGCCGACATCCCAGTTGGACATGGACAGCGGACGTTACGTCCTTCCAGTGGAAGGCCGCGAGGTGGCCAACGATCTGAAATGGAAGAATCTCGTCTACAGTTTCAACAAGGCCGAGGAACCCTACCTCTCGATCATGGGCCTCGATTCCCTGGAATCGATCTACGGCGGTGAGGTCATGGAGGGGCTAGTGGAACATTTGGCGGCCATAAAGAAGAATGGGGGAGCCTTCGTCGGAGTGACCTCGCCCACCTGCCGTTCCATGACCAGATTGGCCGATCTGGCGACGGTTCATATCAGGGCGGAGATGATCGGTGGTACGGTGGTAGTGTACGGTCGTAAGCCCTTCACCAAATGCTATGCTCTGACGTTAGAGGAAAGACCCCAGGGAGGGTGTGTATCCCTGACCCCGCTGGTGTGAGGTGACCGAGATGTTCAAGACAAATTTCCCACAGATGTGCTCAGTTCTCATATTAGGCAGTCCAGGGGTAGGGATGCTGGAATTTCAAATGGGCATGGTCAAGGAATACCTAGAGGCCGAGGAACCGGTGGTCTTCGTGACCTTGGACCTTCCGCCACGGGACCTGTTGGCGGTCATGGAGGCCTTCGGTATACCTATGGACCGTTTGGGCCGGGGGCTTTACATCATCGACTACCACTCCAGCTTGATCGGTAATTCCGGGGAGAGGGAGGCTAACGATGGAGCCAATGTGCGGCGCATTCATGATCTGGAAGGGATCATGTTCAACGTGGCTAACATCTACTCCGAGGTGAAGAGGCCTTTGCGAGTGTTCATGAACACCCTCTCCACGCTCTTCCTTTACAACCAGCCGAGCGTAGTGCTCAAGTTCTTCCAGATAAGCACATCCCGCATCAGGAGCGATTTCGGCACGGTCTTCGTCTCGGTGTTCGATGGGGTGCATGAAGAGAAAGCGGTGAACCACCTGATGGCCTTGGCCGACGGTGCGCTGGAGCTCAGGTTCGATCCGGAGCTCAATCGCATGATGCGGGTGAGGCATATGCGGGGTATGACGGTCCCATGTCGCTGGATACCGTTCGAGATCACGCCGGCCGAGGAAGATACCCCGACCCGCGTGCTGCAGTGGAGGTGATCATTCCTCGACCTCTTCCATCACCCCGTAGAGGGCGCGGTTCAGTTCCTGGACCGCTCGGGTGGTGGCCTTGGAGTATATGGGGCACTCCATCTTAGGCCGGACGACCATCTCCTTCTTGCGGCAATAGGTCAGTTGATCGCTGAGCCCGATCTCAGGGCGGTTCTCGCGATGTAAGCAGGAAAAACAGAGGGATTTTTTCATCGGGGGCGTTCTAATGTGCATGGTGTATTTGATGGTTCCTTAATCAACGACGGTCAAAACCTGCGAGATGTCCAACACCAATAACCCTTCTCGACCCAAGTTCAGGGCGCAGAAGGGACAGGCGGTGATGACCCCGCGCACCCCCGCTTCACGGTAGGTCCGCACCTTTGAACGGGCCAGGGAAGCAGAGGTGTCCGGAAAGCCGGAGAGCAGTCCGCCCCCACCTCCGCAGCATAGGTCCTCCTCCGGCAATCGGACCAGGTCCACGCCCGCTTGGACTAGGACGGCGGCCATGTACTCTGCCGCCCACGGGTCCAGTCCACGCTTGAGGTGACAAGGCACCTGCAGGGCCCAGCGTCCTTCCACAGTGGAACGGTACTTCTTCCCGGGCATCAGTTCCACCAGATGCTTCGATTCAATGCCGTACACCTCACGCAGCTGATAGGTGCAGCCGGGGCAGGAGGTGACTATGTTATCGTAAGCGGAGAACGTCTCCAGATTGTTCTGCTGCAGGGAGGACGCCTCCTGTTTGGCCCCCACCTTGAGCAGGGGCGACCCACAGCACTTGGCCTGAGGGGAGATATCGTGGGGAATACCCATGGAGCTAAGGAGCTTGGAGGCGGAGCGGACCAGTTCCGGCAGGCGGCCTAAGCCGATGCATCCGGGGAAGTACAACGTTCTCTCCCCGCTCTCCTTCCAATCAGTGAAATCGCTTGTCACAGTACGGCCGTATTCCCGCACGTTCTCCCGCATGCGCTGATGACCGGGCAGGGAGGGAACGGCGTCGGCCAATCTCTCCCTCAGCATGGACATGGATCGGGTGATGGTGATGGACGATGGGCAGGCCCATTCGCAGGCGTGGCACATGGTGCACATCAGGGCATCGTTGCCGATGCTGAGGGCCTCAGGGAAGCGCGGAGCGTCGATCCCCACCGTCCGGGGGCCGGGGAACGTCTTTCCCTGAGGGTCGTTCAGGACCGGGCAGGCCCGCATGCAGCTGCTGCATTTGATGCACCGCCCTTCGTTCATGGAACCTCCATGGTATGTACCGCGTCCCAGGCGCTGGAGGTCGCATCACCTAGCCCTTTTCCCGGTGACCGGAGGGAAAAGGCTAGACAATCGCCGGCGGCGAAGGCGTTAGCCATAGGTGTACCTGACCTCGAAAGTAACCTTCCGCCCCGGTGGGCATAGCCTGAGCGCATTAGGTCATGGGGTCCTTCGCCCGATTCCTTCACGAGGAAAAGACCGAAAGGATCGTCCAGGCCCGTCTGGCGTAATAATAGACCGTCGGTCAAGGGTCCGCCGGTGGCCAGCAGGACCGCGTCCAGGTCCACTGTCCGGGTCTCCAGTCCGCCTTGGACATCGGCGCTGGTGATCAGGTCCCCTTCCGTTCTCAGAGCGGTCACCCTCCTGCCGTACCATATCTCCACCCCCGCTTCACGGGCACCATCCTCCAGTACTTGGTGGAATCTCTCTCCCGGGGTGCCAAGTGGAGTTATGGCCTCCTTAAGGCGTCTTCCTCCCAGCCGTTCCAGTTCGTTGAGGCGCCCATAGTCCTTAAGGGAGAATAGCGGGGGAAGCAGCACGGTCTCCCCCCAGGCCTCCTTGATGCTGTTGATCAATCGATCCAAACGACCCTGGTCCCGGAACGCCGCGGTCAATGAGGATTCGCCGGGTATGTCCATGGGAACGATCTGGGGCCTAGCGTCCATGCCCCACGATCTCAGCACGGACGCTACCAGGTTCGGGCGCAGTGACGGATGCTTGCCCATCCCTAGCACCGTGACGCTCTGGGGACCGTTCCCCTGGACCCAAGTGGAACCCGGTGCGGACAATGTGCAGTCGTAGCGTGTGCCCAGGTTCGTTATGCCGGTCCTCTTCTCATCAACTCCGCCCACCAGCGGCATACCGCTCGCTTGGAACAGGCGGGAGAGTTCCCGCAGGCATTCTGGGTCCATACCGGACCCATTGAGGCATCCGGTGGACATGGCGCAGGACGAGGTGCCCTTGCCCACGGCCAATACCTTCCAGCCCTTCTTGGCCAGGCATATCGAGGCGAATGTCCCGGCCGCCCCCAGCCCTACCACCAGCGCGGTCCTCACTGTCGGTGGCCTCCCAGTCCGTATACGCCCTGCATCAGGCTCCATCTCATCAGTTCCTGCCGGAGCTGTTCTCCTGACGCATGCAGCTGCCCCCTTTCCCTTTCTTCCAGGAACTCGTCGAGCAGTGGAATGGCCTCGACGCCCCTCCTCTCCACGAACATGTCCAGGACGGTCAGGGAGCAGTCCAGGCCCTGGCAGTAGCCCATGCCGATCCGGGTCCTCCTCATCACATCGTCGATGGAAAGGACGTCCTGACCGTCCAGATAATGTTCGACCTCGGACCGCAGCACCTGTTCGCAGGAGCAGATCACCGAAGAAGGTTGTCTTCCAATCTCCGTGGATACGGCCCCGTGCTTGCGATGGAGGCGGGCGTTGCCTATTCCCCCGCTGAGCGGTGAGGACGGTCCCGGGCTTAGCTCCTCCAGGTGGGTACGGCAATGTCCCCTATGACCGAGCATGAGGCAGACCTGGTCCGCCACCTTCTCGGCCATCAGCCTATAGGTGGTCAGCTTACCGCCGGCAACGCTGAACAGGTTCTCAGCCGCCCCGTCGTTCAGTATGTTGAACGACCTGCTGGCATCACGGCCGCCGGAGGCACCTAGCAATGGTCGTATCCCGCAATAGGTACGGATGGTCCTGGTCAAGGAGGAGGATGGGAGCAAGCTGTTGGCCTCTCTCAAAAGAAGTTCCACATCGGAACTCATCACCCGGGCCTCCTCGTAGGATGCCGCAGGTCTTGAGGTGGTGCCCATGATTGTCGAGGTGTGGTTGGGTACGGCAATGTCCCCGTTGGACGGAGGTCGAAGGCGATTGAGGACGTGGTGGCATAATCGTCCGTCGAACACCAGCATGCTTCCCTGGTCCAGGGCCATATCGATCTTGATGCCGGCCATGGCCGCCATATCTGGGGTCCATGACCCGGCCGCGTTGACCACCACTTCCGGACTTACCAGGTGCTTCTGTCCATCACGGCGGTCGATGTACTCTACCTGGGTCACCAGATGGTCATGCACCGTCATTCCGGTCACACGGCAGTGATTGTGCACCACGCCCCCGTTGGCCCGGGCCTGGTCTACGTTGGCCTGCACTAGAACGAACGGATCGATCGATCCGTCCTGAACCGCGACGCACTCCTTGGTCCGAGGGTCGAGCCCCGGCTCGAGGAACAGTGCCTCATTGATCGTAAGTTCGTCCGTCCGCACACCGGTTTCACGGCAGGCATCCCGGAATCGACGGCCGAACTCCTGGTCGTCACCTGGAAGCGAGACGAAGAGGCCGCCGGTATCCTCGATGCAGAACGACGCTATCCGTCTCAGTATGGCGTTCTCGGACGCGCATTCGATGGCGGACCCGGGGTCCTTGACCGCGTACCGCCCTCCAC
>SPCU01000010.1 GCA_004525545.1 Methanomassiliicoccus sp.
CCGGCTCAATGCCTTGGGGTCGCATATCACCCCGCCTTTGGCTCCGCCGAACGGCACCCCGACCACGGCGCATTTCCAGGTCATCCATATAGACAGAGCTTTGACCTCGTCCAACGTGACCCCGGGATGGTAACGTATCCCCCCTTTGAAAGGACCACGGACCGAGTTGTGCTGTACGCGGTATCCGGTGAAATTGCGTACGCTGCCATCGTCCATCCTGATCGGGAAATTGCATTCCAGTGTCCTCTTGGGCACACTCAGGCGGTCGATCACCTGGGAATCCAACCCCAACATGGCACCTACCTTCTCTACATGCCTGACAGCGTTATGATAAGGATTATCCTCGCCCATGGACATCAGGGATTATTATGCTAGCCATTTAAGAGCATCGGCCAACGGGGAAAAAATTGTAAGTAGTGAGACTGATAGAGTACACGGGGCAAGGGTGACTTCCCGCTGAGGATTTGATCATGACGAACAAGGATGTGATGTTGACCAGTGAGGAGATGGAGAACATGGCCAAGGAAGCCATCACCATCTGGTGGTGCACCGTGATCAAGGCTGTGGTATTGAGCAACAATTCGGAACCAATGAAGAAGATCCTACATCAGTTCCTAGGTTCGGCAGTGCGCGAGATGGTGACCACCTATGGTTCAAAGAAGACCCTGGAATTGATGGGGCCGCTAATGCGTCAGGGGGGAAAGAAGGCGGGAGTAAGCGCCCTGGGAGAGCATGAGATAGTGGAGAGGGACGGTATCGCCATCTCCTCCCTCATCGACCTTTGGGAAGGAGCCTTGGGCGTACGCGGTGAGATCGTGGAGAAGACTCCGTCATCGGTCATCAAGGTTGCCAAGGAATGCCCCTTTTCCGATCAATCCCCTGAATTGTGCACCATCTTCGGTCAGTTCGTCGACGGCTTCTGCGAGGTCATAAATCCGGAGTTCGAGTGGTGTCAGACCCACAAGATGACCTCCGGCGACCAGGAGTGCCGCTGGGTATGTCGTAAGGAGGATTGAGGAGGTAAGTGGAGCTCAATGTCAAGGTGGCGGCCATACTGGACGAGGTGGCCGACCTTCTTGAATTAAAGGAGGATTCCTTCTTCCAGGTTCGGGCATACAGGAGGGCTGCCCGGGAGATAGAATCCCTGACCGCGGATGTGAAGGACCTCTATATACGCGGCCATCTAGCCCAGGTCCCTGGAATCGGCAAGGCCATTCACGACAAGGTGGTGGAGATCGTTCGGACCGGGGAATTACAATATTTGAAGGACCTGAGGAACGAGTTCCCTGCCGGACTGCTGCAGGTGATGCGGGTACCGGACGTCGGACCGAAGACCGCTGGACGCTTGTACAAGGACCTGAAGGTGACAAACCTGCAATACCTTCGACTAGCAGCGGAGCAGCACCGGATCAGGCGGCTGAAAGGTTTTGGCGAGAGGACCGAGGAGAACATCTTGAAAGGTATCAGGTTCCTGGAGTCCGGACAAGGACGAATGCTCCTGGGCTACGCCTATCCTCGAGGAAAGGCGTTGGAGGAGCACATACGTTCCCACGGATTCCCACAGGTGAGCCTGGGTGGCAGCCTGCGCCGAATGAAGGAGACCATTGGCGACATCGACATATTGGTGGGGAGCGATGATCCACAGCGGGCGATGGATACTTTCATCTCCTACCCTCAGACAGAGGAGGTGCTTTTAAAAGGACCCACTAAGACCTCTATACGCCTAGTGGACGGAGTGCAGGTGGACATGCGGGTCGTGGAACCGTCTAGCTATGGGGCGGCATTACAATATTTCACCGGTTCCAAGGAGCATAATGTGACTCTGCGCTCTTTGGCCATCGATCTAGGATACAAGATCAACGAGTACGGCGTATATCGCAAGGAGAGCGGAGAGAAGGTGGCCGGGGAGACCGAGGAAGGCGTATATTCCGTCCTGGGCATGCAGTGGATGCCTTCGGAGATGAGGGAGGATCGGGGAGAGATCGACCTATCACGTAAAGGACGGATACCACGCATACTGGAACTTTCGGAGATTCGGGGCGATCTGCACACGCACACCGAGGCCAGTGATGGCGTGGACAGCATGGAGGCTATGACCGAGGCCGCCCTGGGAAAGGGGTATGAGTACCTGGCGTTCACCGACCATAGTCGATCGTTGAAGGTAGGGAACGGGCTCAGCGTGGAGCGGTTGCAGGAGAACATCCGTTTGGTTCGGAAAATAGGGGAAAGGTATCCTGACATACACCTGATGGCCGGGACGGAAGTGGAGATCGATGAAAAGGGAGGTCTGGACTATCCACCAGAGGTCCTGGAGGAACTGGACATCGTCGTAGCTGCGGTGCACAGCAGGTTCAAGATGTCCTCGGAGGAGATGACCGAGAGACTGTTGACGGCCATCTCGAACGAGCACGTGCACATACTGGCCCATCCAACGGGTCGCATCATAGGAGAGAGGGAAGGGTACCAGTTCGATATGGAGGCAGTGCTCCAGGCGGCCAAGGACAACGACGTCGCGATGGAGATCAACTCCTTCCCTGAAAGGCTGGACCTGAACGATACCTACTGCGCCATGGCCATGCAGAGAGGGGTCACCTTGAGCATCGACACCGATGCCCACAATGTGAGACAGCTCGATTACATGCTTTTCGGCGTGGCCACTGCCCGTCGGGGATGGGTACCTAAAGAGCTGGTGTTGAACGCCCTGTCCTGGGACGATTTGCGAAAACGTCTGGACCTATGAAGCTGGGCACCGAACTTATATCTGGGAGAATGGTTGATACTTACGTGATGTCGGCCGAGGATATCGCTGAGCGCATCCGCACCATGGAGATTCGCGGGGCGGCGGAGATCGCCCGACGGGCGGCCCAGGCCCTGAAGGAGGATGTTGATTCATATCCAGGTCAGGACCTGCAGGGGATGCGTTCCCGACTAGAGAAGGGACGGGATGCGCTATTGGCCTCCCGACCGACGGCCATATCCCTTTGGAACGGGGTGCATTACGTCTTCAAGGACACCTCCAAGTTGATCACGGCCGAGGAGTATCGGACCAAGGTGCGGGAGAACGCCGATCGGTTCATACGGCGCTCCAAGAACGCTCTGAAGACCATCGGGATACTAGGGGCCAACCGCATCAGGGAAGGCGATAAGGTCCTCACGCACTGTAACAGCAAAGCGGCCATCGCCGTCATGGCGGAGGCCTGGGCCCAAGGCAAGCGCTTCGAGGTCTACGCCACGGAGTCCCGACCGTGGAGACAGGGGGTGCTCACCGCCAACGACCTGGCGAAGTTGGGCATACCGGTCACCATCATCATCGATTCCGCCGTTCGCTATGTCATGAAGGACATAGATCTGGTGTTGGTCGGGGCGGACACCATCGCCTCCAACGGGGCGGTCATCAACAAGATAGGGACGTCACAGGTGGCATTGGCGGCGCATGAGGCGCGCGTCCCGTTCACCGTATGCGCGGAGACGTTCAAGTTCTCTCCCCGGACCATTTACGGAGAGTTGGTAAAGATCGAGGAACGGGACGCCACCGAGGTGGTGAAGGAGGGAGAGGTCCCGCCTCAGGTCAGAGTGTTCAACCCGGTCTTTGACGCCACCCCTCCGGAATACATAGACTCGATCGTCACCGAGATCGGGGTCATCCCACCCTATGCTGCATATCAGGTCATAATCAAGGAACTAGGGCAGGAGTTCATCTTCTACGAGGATTGATCATATGGAATACGAAGATAGATACCTACATTTGAACGAGGCCATCGATTTGGACTCCCACGTAATATGCAGATACAAGGTCAAGACCGACCTAAAGATGACGACGGCGGCAGCGGCCATCGCCACCGAGCAGTCCACCGGTACCTGGACCAAGCTATCGACCCTGAACGATGATAATTTCCTGAAACGCAGCGGCAAGGTCATCGCCATAGACGGAAACGTAACTTCCATCGCCTTCCCGGTCGAGGATTTCAGCCTGGACATCGGAGGTGTACCGCAGATATTGAGCATCATTGCGGGCAACCTGTTCGGCCTGGATGCCCTGCAGGGAGTACGCTTGGAGGATGTCATCTTCCCGAAATGCATGTTAAAAGAGTTCAAGGGGCCGAAGTTCGGGGTGGACGGCCTGCGCTCCATGCTCAAACGCCCGACCAAGCCCTTGGTGGGTACCATAGTGAAACCGAAGATCGGGCTGACACCGAAAGAGACTGCCGATTACGTCTATGAAGCAGGCATGGGCGGCCTCACCAACGGGAAGGACGACGAGACCCTGAGCAACCAGAAGTTCTGTCCTCTGGAGGACCGAGTTGTGGCCATCGCGGAGGCGTTGGACCGGGTGAGGAGCGATAGCGGCCATGTCATGATACACGCCATCAACGTCAGCACCAACGGGCACCAGATATTGGAGGTGGCGGAAAGGGCTCAGGAGCTGGGCGCCTCCCAGCTCATGGTGGATGTGCTGACCTGCGGTTTCGGGGCCATACAGGTGCTGGCCGAGGACCCGTCCATCAAATTGCCGATCCACGTGCACCGTACCATGCACGGAGCCATGACCAGGAATCCGGAGCATGGCATCAACATGAAGGTGTTCGCCACACTTTCCAGGATGGTCGGCGGTGACGCCTTACACGTTGGGACCTTCGGCGTCGGGAAAATGAAGGGCGAGGCGCATGAGGACCTGGCAAACAAGGATGTGTGCCTGACGAATGACCTGCCTTACAAGAGGGTGATGCCAGTGGCTTCCGGCGGAGTGCAACCTGGCATGATCAAGAAATTGGTTGAAATGGCGGGGATGGACCTGCAGATACAGGCCGGCGGCGGTGTGTCCGGTCACCCCCGGGGAGTGCGTGGAGGTGCCCGAGCCATGTCCCAAGCCGTAGACGCTGCGGCCGCGGACATTCCGTTGGACGTTTACGCCAAGGACCACGTAGAACTGGCAGAGGCATTGAAGAAGTGGGGATTAGCATGAAGCTGAAAGCGAAATACGTGGACGTGGACACTGGGGAGATATCCGTCGTGATGCACGACTTCGATTGTGCCGAGATGGGAATACGAGAGAGGGACCGGGTCAAGGTGGGTCATGAAGGAAAGACCACCGTAGCCATCGTCACCACCAGCGACACCGTGGTGAAGAAAGGGGAGATCGGGCTCCTGGGCTCGACCTTCCATACCATCGGTGCCGAGGACAAGGAGATGGTGGATGTAATGGCCTCCAGCAAGCCCGAGTCCGTGGAATACATACGCAAGAAGATGGACGGTGCGGAACTGAACACCGCGGAGATCAACACCCTCATCACCGACATTTCCTCCCGAACGCTATCCAACATCGAGCTCTCGGCGTACGTCACCGCCTTGTACATCCAGGGGATGAACTTACGTGAGACGGCCGATCTGACGAAAGCGATGGTGGCCAGCGGGGAGACCATCAGCTTCGACAACGGACCGGTGTACGATTTCCACAGCGTGGGTGGTTGCCCGGGGAACAAGATCACCTTGCTCGTCGTCCCCATAGTCGCCGCCGCAGGCTGCACGATCCCCAAGACTTCCTCACGTGCTATCAGCAGCGCCGCTGGGACATCGGACATCGTTGAGGTGTTCGCCAACGTAGCGCTCTCGCCAGTGCAGTTGAAGACCATCACCGAGAAGGTCGGCGGGGTGTTCGCATGGGGCGGTTCGTTGAACCTCGCTCCAGCGGACGATCTCATCATCAAGGCCGAGTACCCCTTGGGCATAGACCCGCACGCGCAACTGCTCGCTTCGGTCATGTCCAAGAAGAAGGCGGTAGGGGCGAACTACCTGGTCATCGACATCCCCATGGGCGTGGGGACGAAGGTGCCCACCATGGAGGAGGCCAAGGTCTACGCCCGGGACTTCATTCAGCTGGGGGAACAACTGGACATCAAAGTGGAGTGCGCCATCACCTACGGCGGACAGCCTGTAGGAAGAGCCATAGGTCCAGCGCTGGAGTCCATCGAGGCCATATCCATCCTGGAAGGGGCCAAGACGCCCAACAGCGTGGTGGAGAAGACCGTCAGCATCGCCGGCATGCTCTTCGAGATGGGTGGGGATTACCAGGGCGCAGAGAAGGCGCGCCAGCTGCTGGAGAACGGCAGGGCCTTGAAGAAGTTCCGCGAGATCGTGGAAGCCCAAGGCGGCAACCCTGACATCAAGTCCTCGGACATCAAGGTCGGACAGTTCAACGTGGACGTCATAGCCAAGCAGTCCGGTTACGTCGGGGGCATCATGAACAAGGCCTTGGTACGCATCGCCCGAACGGCCGGCTCGCCTAATGACAAGGGCGCAGGACTGGTCATCAGCAAGAAGGTGGGCAATAAGGTGGACAAGGGAGAGACCATCTTCACCATCTATGCCGACAATGAGTGGAAGCTGCAGGAGGCCGTAAAGCTGGCCGTCCGTTTGGAGCCGATCGAAATACAGGGAATGGTATTGGCTCGCGTGCCTTCATTCTCCAGAGTCTCCCTCTGAAACCCTTTTCCCTTTCTGTTTTTCTATGGCCTGTTCCAGATCGATCGTTCCCAAGGCCACCTTTCGGGCCAGTGCCGTTGAGATGGTGACCGCCCCGTGGCTCATGATGCGGCTCTGCCGCTGGATCTCCCGAAGCTCGCCCGGCGTAGGCCTGACCAACGGACGGAAAGGAAGCAGCTGTCCCCTGCTCCGGGCGATGGTGATGGCCGCGTCCGCGTCCGATCGGTCCGTACTTTTAGTGGTCGATGTTTCGTCCACCATCTCGATGTTGCAAGTGATGTCCCAGAGGGAGTTCACCACCCTGTCTCGGTTGGTATGATCGCCGTGGCCGACCCTTAGCACCAGCTCGTTCGTGCTGACCAGAGAGAGATAGTCCTTCACCAATGGACAGACCTCCTCCGGAGAAAGGACCGTGTCCGCTAGTAGCACTTTCCCATCCCCAAGTATGGCCACCCCCGGTCTGGGCCCGGGATCCACGCCCACCACCAGACGGTTGAAGGTACCGCCCTGCAAGACCGCCATGGCGGTCTTCACCGCCTGCTTCGGATCATCATTGGCAATGACCCGTCGGCCGTGAAACCGTTTCCTCTCCCCTTCGGTGGTAAGCACCAGCTCTACGTTCAACGGCAGTGGGTCTCCGAATCCCTGGGAGATGAACGGCTGTCCCTTCTCCTTGAGGCAGCGTACCGCCCCGTAGAAGAACCGGAAGTCCTCCGTGACCACGGCCACCATCTTCATTCACCTGTTACTCAACGCACGGAGATTTAATCCTTGGTCTATGAGGATCGGTCGAACGATGCCCCGTTCGATGACCGCATATTGGTCAGACGCTTCGTTCATCGGTGTGCTAGGAGGCGCAACGGTGAAATAAGCAGGGCTTGCATGGAAATACGTGGACGGAAAGGTTCTGAAAGAAACGGTCAATGACAGGTGCGTCCTGACCTGCCGGGATTTCCTGAACGAGGAACTTCCTGACCTGGCGAACCAGTATTTGGCCCGGTACCTGGCATTGCAGATCGACGGCGACCTGCCGGAGATCGCCCGGACAATAAAAGGGGAGTACAGAGTGCAGGAGGAGTCCGACTGCCACCAATGCGTCAGGGTCCTGACCTCCGAGGGAAAAGAGCATTCCATCATCATCCTGGGACTGAACCTCACCCGCGAACAGGTGGCCGTTGCCTTGGACCGGCTCATGAAGAGCGACGCTAAGGAACGGCTGCTGATCTATCTATTCAGTTTCGAGAGCATTGGCGACGAAGAGCTCATCTCCGAGGCCGTAATGGAAGGAGATCTGATGGGAATGGTACGGGAAACCGGGATAACCGTCTTCTTCGCCATGCTGGACGCCCGGGCGGGAATGGGCATGCTGGCTCGCATCGACGGAGAGAGACGGACGATCGAGTATCTTCCGCACTGATCGTTCATTCGTCGTCGTCCACCCGATCGGTCCTCAATGGAAGCCAGCGGCTCAGTATCAGGAAACCGATGGCGGCCATGAGACCGAAGGACCCTATCCCGGCCCACAGCAGCACTGGTTGGTTCACGAGCGAATCGTACAGCACTCCACCGAAGAACGGCCCGGCGGAAAAACCGAAGTTGCTGACAAGACCGTACATCCCCTGGTACCGCCCCCTTTCCTTCTCCGGAGACATCTTGGCCACCAATGCCATCGCTGACGGGGAGACGATTATCTCACCCATGGTGACCACGAACATGCACATGGCCAGGTAGCCGAGGCCGGGAGCGAAGCCTACGACGCCGTAACCGATGGCATACAGCAGCGAGCCGAAAGCTATCACCCTGGTCATGCGGTAATGGTTGATGGCTCGGGCTATGGGGAACTGTATCAGCACCACCATGATCCCGTTCAAGGCGTACAGGTAACCGAGCTCGGCGCTGCTGATGCCCACCTGGGACGTGGAGAACACGGCGAAGGTGGAAGCCATCTGGCCGAACATGATGAACAGGAACACGGAGATGAAGGCGAAGCCTATGAACCGATGGTCTTTTCTTATCCGTCCCATATCCTTGAAGGAGAAGCGGTCCCTTTTACTGCTGGGACTGATGCTCTCCGCTACGAGGAACAGCACTATGAAGGACACGGTCCCGGTGGCCAGGGCGCTTATGAGGAACAGGAAGGGGAACGAAATCATGGCCATCAGACCACCCAGCAGGGGGCCTAAGGTCCAACCTAGATTCCCACCTACCCTCAGCAACCCGTAGGCTTCCAGCCTTTTCTTGGATGGCACCACGTCGGCTATCATGGCGTTGGTGGCCGGTTCGAAAAGCGAACCGAACAGGCTGCTCATCGAGACCATGACGGCGATGACCATCAGGTCTGCGCCGCCGGAGATTATGTAGGCCAAGGACAGGAAGGTAAGGGACCGGGCTGCCATGGCCAGGACCATGATCTTTTTACGGCCGAATATGTCAGCTAGTTCCCCGCCGATGATCTGCCCTACAGATCCGACTATGGCCGATATGAGAAGAACGATCCCGACCATGGTCATGGAGATCTTCAGATCATCGTGGAGGTAGATGGCCAGGAATGGCATCACGATTGAGTAACCTAACGCGGATATGATACGCCCATAGAACAGCGTCCAGACCCTGCTGTCGAAACCCTGGGTGGATTTGAACGAAGGCAACCTGACCGTCATCTGACCAATCTCTAGGCAAGTGAATTATGGAGATAATGATTTCCAATGCCATATATTAGCACGGAGAATTGGGTCTGAAAACGTGTTGCCCGCCCTGCTCCAGAAATGGGACGGTCCCGGGGTGAGGAGATCATCGGAGGCGATATGCCCACAGGCCCAGCCTCGAGCGCCGGGGCAATAACCATATACAGTCCCGGGGCAATCGTCCGGTCATGGAACTATCCTCGGCCCTGCTCCTGGTGTTCGTCAGCGCCTATCTGCTGATCAATCTGGTGGTGTTCGCCATGTATGGCTGGGACAAACGGAGCGCCATGAAAGGAGAGCATCGCATCTCCGAGACAAGGTTATTGACGGCCGCGTTGCTAGGTCCCTTCGGGGCCTGGACCGCCATGAGGCTGTTCCGTCACAAGACCCGCAAGACCCTGTTCAAGCTGGTGCCGCTATTCGTCATACTGCACCTGCTGTTGCTCCTATTGTACTATTTTTAAAAAATAGATTGAGGGGTCAGCTCTTGCCCCGTCCAAACAAGCTCTTTTTCCCTGGTTCGATCTCACCGAACCGCCGCAGCAGGTCCTTCTGCTCGCTGGTCAGCTTCTTGGGCACGGACATCTTGACCTTGATATATTGGTCTCCTTTACCGTGACCGTCCACGTGCGGCAATCCTTCGCCCTTGAGCTTGAAGACCGTGCCCGGTTGCGTTCCTGCGGGAACGTTCAGCTTGGCCTTCGCTTTGAGCGTTGGCATCTCCAGCTCCGCACCCAATGCCGCCTCTGGGAAGCTGATCTCCTGTTCGATCAACAGGTCGGCCCCATCCCTCTCGAACAGTCTGTGCCTCTTGACCTGGATGACCACGAACAGGTCACCAGGCGGACCCCCGTCCGGGCTGGGCTCTCCCGCCCCTGCGACCCTTAACCTCATGCCGGTGTCCACTCCTTTAGGGATATCGATCGATATCTTCTGCCGCTTACGCGTCCAGCCTTCATCGCATTCTGGGCAAGGGTCCTTGATGTCCTTACCGCTGCCATGGCATTTCGGACAAGCGCCTATGGACACGAACTGTGAGTGACCGCGGCGTTCCACCCTCTGCACCTGGCCTTTACCGCCGCAATGGGTGCACACCTCCTCCTTCTTGCTCTTTGAACCGGTACCGGCGCAGACGTCACATTTGACCGTCAGCGGCAGGGTGAGCTCCTTCTTGAGGCCGTCCGCGGCCTCCTCCAGGGTGATCTCCAGGTCGTAACGCAGGGATTGCCCCTGATGGGGACCGCGGGAGCGTCCACCGCCGAAGAACATATCGAAGATATTGCCGTAACCGCCCTGGTCGCCGAAAATGTCGCGTATGTCGCCCTGATGGGTGAAATCGTTCCAGTTGAACCCTCCACCCTGGAACTGGCTGTTGACGCCGGCGTGCCCGTATTTGTCGAAGAGCTCACGCTTCTCCTTGTCCATCAGGACCTCGTACGCTTCCGATATCTCCTTGAAGCGCTCCTCGGCCACCTTGGGGTCCTCCTTGGTGACATCGGGATGGTACTGGCGTGCCAACTGTCGGTAGGCTTTCTTGATATCCACTTCGCTCGCCTTGCGGTCCACGCTCAGGACCTCATAGTAGTCACGCTTCTCGGCCATGGGGTCGCCTACTGGTCATCCACGATCTTGTAGTCAGCGTCGACCACATTATCGTCCTTGGGGGCGGCGCCCTGCTGACCTTCTTCTTGATTAGCCTCCTGCTGCTTCTGCGCCACGTTCTGGTATATGCGAGCTGAGATGGCGTAGAACTCCTTTTGCAAGATCTCCATCTTCTCTTTGATGGAGGCGGTCTCGCCCTTCTTGATCTCCTCTTTGAGGTCATTGGAGACGGCTTCGATCTTGGTGCGCTCCTCGTTCGACGCTTGGTCGCCCAGTTCGGTCAATGCCTTCTCGGTGGCATAGACCAGCTGATCGGCCTGGTTGATGGTCTCGACCTTCTCCTTGTTCTTCAGGTCGTCCTCGGCGAAGCGTTCGGCCTCTTTAACCATGCGATCGATGTCCTCGGAACCCAACTTCGTGGATGCGGTGATGGTTATCTTCGCTTCCTTTCCGGTCCCCATGTCCTTGGCGCTGACGTTGACGATGCCGTTGGCGTCTATGTCGAACGTCACCTCGATCTGTGGTACGCCACGGGGAGCGGGCGGGATGCCCATGAGCATGAACCGCCCCAACGACGTATTGTCCTTGGCCATCGGCCTCTCTCCCTGACTGACGTGGATCTCCACGCTGGTCTGCCCGTCAGCAGCGGTGGAGAATATCTGGCTCTTACGCGAAGGGATCGTCGTATTGCGTTCGATCAGCTTGGTCGCTATTCCGCCCAACGTCTCGATGCCCAGAGACAGCGGCGTCACGTCCAGCAGAAGGACGTCCTTTACCTCACCGGAGAGAACGGCCGCCTGCACCGCGGCGCCCATGGCCACACATTCCATTGGGTCCACACCCCGCTGGATCTTCTTGCCCACGATGGTCTCCAGGAATTTCTGGATGACCGGCATGCGCGTCGGTCCTCCGACCAAAATGACGGAGTCGATCTTGTCAGCGCCGAGCTCGGAGTCCTTCATGGCACGATCGACGGGGTTGCGCAAACGGTTGATCACCGGCTCGACCAGCTCTTCCAGTTTCGCCCTGGTCAGATTGAACGCTAGGTGCTTCGGCCCGTCGTCCCCGGCGGCCAGGAAGGGCAGGTTGATCTCAGTGGACATAGTTGTGGAAAGTTCGATCTTAGCCTTTTCGCAAGCCTCACGCACCCTCCACATGGCCATCTTATCGGCCGTAAGATCGACGCCGCTCTCCTTTTTGAATATGTTCACCGCGTACTTGATGAGCAGCTCATCCATGTCCGTGCCGCCCAATTGCGTATCACCGCTGGTGGACACGACCTCGAAGACCCCTTCGGAGAAGTCCATGATAGTGACGTCGAGGGTACCGCCGCCCAGGTCGAACACCATGACCTTCTGGGAGGTTCCGGCTTTGTCCAGGCCGAAAGCGAGCGCCGCTGATGTCGGCTCGTTGATTATCCTTATGACCTCCAGCCCGGCAATGGCCCCGGCGTCCTTGGTGGCCTGCCTCTGGTTATCGTTGAAGTAAGCGGGCACGGTGATTACCGCCTTTATGACCTCATCGCCAAGGTATGCTTCCGCGTCCCTCTTGATCTTCTGCAATATGAAGGCGGAGATCTGCTGGGGCGAATACTCCTTCCCCATGACCTTTACCTTGTAGTCCGTGCCCATCTTCCGCTTGATGGCGGCGATGGTACCTTCCGGATTCGTTACCGCCTGGCGCCGAGCCGGCTCTCCGACCAGGAGCTGGTTGTCCTTTGTGAAAGCGACGTAGGACGGGAACGCCTTCCCGCCGATGCTCGTTCCTTCCGCGCTCGGTATTATCGTCGGCCTGCCGCCTTCCATGACCGCCGCGGCCGAGTTGCTGGTACCTAAATCGATCCCTATGATCTTAGCCATCTGATTCACCTCTGTCTGAACATTTGCCTACCTTTACCTTGGCATAGCGAATTACCCTAGGTCCCAGGTAATAACCTTTCTGGTAGACCTCTAGGACCTTACCCTCTTCCCCTTCCCCGACGCACAAAGCCTCGTGCTTCCCAGGGTCGAAGGTCTCGCAGGACGTCTCTATCAGTCCCTTGGACTGGAGCAATGATCGTAAGTTGATGTATACCGATTCCACACCGCACCTGAACTCTTCGGGAGTGCCCTTGGATGCCAAGGCCCTCTCGAAATCGTCCAGGAAACCCAGCAGGTCGTAGAGCAGCTTGTCGTTGGCCGCCTTCACCCGCTCGTCCTTCTCGCGCTGGGTACGTTTCATGTAATTGTCGAACTCGGCCTGTATCCTCTTGGCCAGGTCCAGGTTCCTTTCCGCTAAGGCCTTGGCCTCCCCTACCTCGGCCTGGAGGCGTTCCTTCTCCTCGCTCGACATGAGCGGCTCGTCCTGAGCCTCCCCCGGCTTCGGGGGCCGCGTGTCCTTGGAGCTGTTTTCCATCGAGGGACCACCCGTTAGCTAGTCGTAAGAATTGAAAAGGTTATTGGTGGAGGGGGCGTCCCCTCCGTTAGCGTTTAATCGGTGTCGCCCAGGCCGTCCTTGCCGACCATGTCCCTGGAGCTCATGCCAGGGGTACCCTTGGATGCGATGACATCATCGATCCTCAGGATCATGACCGCTGCGTCGGTGGCAGAGCTGATAGCCTGCTTACCCACGCGGAAAGGCTCCACGACATCGTTCGCCAGCATGTCCTCCACCTGCCCGGTGAAGACATTAACACCGTAGTGCTTCTTGCCCGCCTTGTGGGACTTCCTCATCTCGATGAGTATGTCGATGGGGTCCAGTCCGGCGTTCTCGGACAGTGCGGTAGGCACGACCTCCATTGCAGAGGCGTAGGCGTCAATGGCGATCTGCTCGCGGCCTCCGACGGAGGAAGAGAACTCCCTCAATCTGAGAGCGATCTCGACAGCGGTAGATCCTCCACCGGTCAGCATGCGGCCGTCCTCTATGACCACGGCGACCACGCTCATGGCGTCATCCAGAGAGCGCTCGATCTCGGCCACAACGTGGTCGGTACCGCCGCGGATCAGGATGGACATTGCCTTCGGGTTCTTGCAACCGGTAACGAAGGTCATCTCCTCATCCTGGATCTTCTTCATCTCCACTAGATCGGCCTTGCCCAGATCAGAGGCTTCCAGCTCGTTGATCTTGGATACGATGACCGCCCCAGTGGCCTTGGACAGCTTCTCCATGTCGCCCTTCTTGACGCGGCGTCCGGCGTAGATTTTCTCTTTGGCCAGGAAGTGTTGCACCAGATCGTCGATCCCCTTCTGACAGAAGACCACGTTTGCGCCGACCTTCTTGATCGTGTCGACCATCTGCCTCAGCATGCGCTCTTCCTCGTCCAGGAAGGCGTGCATCTGGGTAGGATCGGTGATCTCGATCTTGGCGTCGATCTCGGTCTTCTTGATCTCGAGGGCGACGTCCAACAAGAGGATCTTGGCCTTCTCTATCCTCTTAGGCATACCGGGGTGTACCGGTTCCTTGTCCACGATGATACCCTGGATCAACTGGGTGTCGTCCATGGAACCGCCGTGCTTCTTGGTGATCTGGATGTTGTCCATGTCCACGGACCACTTGCCGTTGATCTTCTCGGCCACAGCGCTCACGGAATCAACAGCGACCTTGGCCATTAGCTCCTTTGAGCCGGAGACGGATTTGCTCATCATAGCGGTCTTGGCGATCTTGATCAAAGTGGCGCGGTCCTTGGGCTCGACCTTTATGCCCACGGATTCCAGGACCTCAAGGGCCTTCTGGGCGGCCAGGCGGTAGCCGGCGGTGATGATTGTCGGATGAACGTTCGCGTCGATCAGGTCCACGGACTTCTTCAACAGTTCGCCGGCCAAAATCACAGCGGTTGTTGTGCCGTCGCCGCATTCCTCGTCCTGGGTCTTGGCGACCTCCACCAGCATCTTGGCGGCGGGGTGCTCGACGTCTATCTCCTTAAGAATTGTGACACCATCGTTGGTGATGACGACATCTCCCATGGAGTCGACCAGCATCTTGTCCATTCCCCGGGGACCGAGGGTGCTCCTGACAGCGTCAGCAATAGCCCTGGCGGCCATTATGTTGTTAAATTGGGCGTCCTTGCCCTTCTCACGCTTGGAACCCTCTTTGAGGATCAGTATAGGTGTGTTTCCCATTGCCATACTTCTAACCTCCCTTGGTATCAAATCAAATTGACACCTAGCTCTGAGCTAGCGAGCTTGGAATGTTTGTTCTTCTATATAAAATTACAGTTGTACCCCCATATACCCATATTGAAAAAGCGTCCGTTCTGAGGGAACCAATGAGGCGGCCAAAGGAATGGAGGATATTATATCTTATCGGACTTGGAGCAAGGTTATATTGGGGCACGCCTTTCGTGAAAACGATAGGATGAACGAGCTCCAGAGGACCGTGGCCGTGGTTTTCAACCGCAAGGGTAAGAAGATGCTGTCCGAACGTGAGTTCATAAACGCCCTGTTCTTTGAACTGAAATGGTCCGATCCCACGGGCACCGGAAGGATCGAGGCAAAGGAGGCCCAGCGTATCATGGAAGCGGCCATACGCAAAGGACTTCTGGAGATCGTGGAGGGATACGTCAAGCCCACCTTTGATCACAAGTCGGTAGAGGTACCGCTCAACTACAAGCCGACCAAGGACCTGCTCAAGGAACTGGGCGACCCGGGTGCTCCCCCATCTTCGGTCGAAGCGCTAAAAACGGGCAAGGTCGCTCCGGTCAAGACCGAGGTGCAACCGGTCTTCTCGGTTATCATCGACGACATCGCCGCTAAGTCCGGATGGAACAAAAGGGAAGTGGTATCCCGTATCAACCGGGTGATGGAGAATTTGTCCATAGACGCAGAGGTGGCGGCGCTCCTGATCGGCCGGGACGCCGGCGTGGACGCCGGGAAATATCTTTTAGAGGTGAAGGAAGAGGTTTTACGGAAGTGAGCCGAGGGGGATCGACCATATTCCCCATAGCGTCACTCCATCGTTGACCTCCGATCGACAATTTACTTCTTCTTTATGAAATCCTCTAAGGTCAAAGCCTTACCGCTGGGAGCCTTCTCCGTCTTGGTAAGTAGCACCTTTTCCTTGAGCTTGATGTCGAGGGTCCTTTCCACCTTCTTGATAAGCGCATCGTCGGGATGCATCCCTCCGCTCTCTAACTTATGAATGATGCTCTCCCTCTCGTTCATCTTGGCCGCCAGTTCCTCCTGCTTCCAGCCGAGCTTCTCCCTCGCTTCCTTGATGCGCTTGGAGTAATCCTCGGCCAGCTCTATGGACTCCTCCACACCTTCGTACACGTCCCGGGTCTTCATCCTCCGCTCCCGGTTCTGCAGCCGTGCCTGGATCACTGACGGTTGGGTCGTCTGCTGCTTGTTCCCAGCCTTCACGTTGTCACCGAAGCGGGCGCAGTCCCGGCATACGCTCAGGATCGTTCCCTCGATCCTCACGGGCAGCAGGCTCGCCATCTCCTTCCCGCACATTTCGCATATCATCTCAATCACTCGAGCTAATACCGGAAGAATAATTTAAACATGAGCCGAAGGTGTTCCGTCACGGTCGCATGGAGAATATGTCAAGACCATTTCCTCCATGTTATTTGGAGATTTTAATCGACCATCCTGTGGAACGGCTTGGGGGGCAATGGTGCGAAGCTGTCCTCGCTCTCGAGAGACAGAACGTCAATGCCCAGCACCTCCTTGAGCATGGTCCTGATATTGTCCCTGAGCAGTTCCGGGTTGGAGACCACCCTGGCGTTTACGGTCAGCTTCCCCTTCCCTTCGGAGATCCGGGAGCCATTGGCGGCGTCGACGGACACCATGCCCCGCACCGAGGACATCTTCAGTGCGTTGCTCTCCGAAGAGAGCATGATCTTGGCGTGGGCGATGTTCCCTTTGGGATATCTTGCCGAGAACCCCTCCAGTATTTTTTTACCTAGGTCGTAGGAGTCGGTCCCCTGTCCGAAGTCCAGGGCCATCGTTCCATTGTACCATCCCAGCTCGGCCTCCGCCTGAGCGTAGAGATCGTAATCGATGTCCTTTGGTCTCCTGGTGCTCACCACATCGGATGTGGCCGCTTTCACGACATCGGCGAACCCTTGCCCGTTGACCGAGGAATGAATGACAAGCTTCGCCTCGGGGTTGATCTTCCTCACCGTCTCGACCGCCCTTTGCATATCCTCGAGAGAGACCAGGTCGGCTTTGGAGAGGACCACCAGCTCGGCCTCCTCTAGCTGATGCGCTCTAAGGTATCCACTGACCGAATGGCGGTCGAACCCTTCCTCCAATACCCTGATGGCGTCCACCATGATGGTCAACGGGGCGACCTCGAACATGTCGGAATACAGCACCTGCAGAGGGGCCACGACCGTGGCCAGGAGGTCGGTGCAGCTTCCCACCGGTTCGGCGATCAACATCTGGGGCTTGGAGGTGTCTATAAGTTCCTCCGCCTTGTTTAAGAAAACGGGGAACTGGCAGCAGAAGCACCCCCCGGCCACTTCGCTGGAGCTCAGTCCCAGCGCCTCTGCGTATTGGGTGTCTACAAGGGAGTCGGCCTGGTCGTTCATGATTATCCCGACATTTACTCCTGACCCCTTCAGTTCCTTTGCCAGCTTCGTAATGAGGGTCGTTTTTCCCGCCCCCAGGAAGCCCCCTATGATGATCATTCTGACCTTCATCTCAATCCCCTTGACCAATGGCGTCGTCCCCAATAACAATTGTAAGTTATTTAATACTTAATTATTTGATGTTAAAATCAAATATAAATAAAATGAATCCATAACCTTCCCAAGGCCTTCTCATGAAGTCGCTGAAGCAGAAGTTCACCGCTGAACTGATCGGCACAATGTTCCTGGTCATCGCTGCGATATCATCCACCATCCTAACCAAGGAGGTGTTGGGGGGCGACCTGGTCCTTACGGTATTCATCAACGCCCTGGCGGTAACACTGGTGCTTTTCGCCCTCATCGAATGCCTGGCCCCGGTCTCCGGCGCCCATTTCAATCCTGCGGTGACCTTGACGCTCTCCCGAACCGGGGAGATGACCAGAAAGGAGGCCCCATATTACATCGCCGCCCAGTTTACGGGTGGGTTGATGGGAGTGGTCATAACCCACATGATGTTCTATGACACCAATCCTGTGGTCCTCACGCTCTCTGAGAACACCATGACCGCTGGACAATGCTTTGCGGAGTTCGTGGGAACCTTCATCCTGGTAGGGGTGATCTACGGTTGTGTGCGGGGCAAGAGCTCCCATACCGGATTGTCCATCGCGTTCGTGGTGGGCGGCATGCTGCTGTCCACCGCCAGCACCATGTTCGCCAATCCAGCCGTGACCTTGGCAAGGATGTTCACTTACGCCATCTGCGGCATCGCTCCGTTGAGCGGACTGGTCTTCATAGCCATGGAGGTCACCGGCGCGCTATTGGCCATGGTGGTCTTCGCTCATGTGCTATACCCTAAGCGCATGACCGATGGGATCTGTGAACCTGGATATTGCCCGCCGTCCTTGATAAAGATAGAATAATAGCCCATGCTGGACCCCGTCGGTTCAGAGGGGGCCGGATACATTTTTTATCATTTCCACTAACAGGGTGGCAAATGCTAATATAGAGGACGGTTTAATCAATGCTCGAAGGTGCCACTGTTGTTGGACGAAGAACTGGACCAATCCATCTCCAACGAGATCGTGGAGAAATTGGAATTGTTAGAGCGCCAGAACACCGAGCTCCTGGAAGAGGTCAGGAGGGTGGAGGGCGAGAAACGGTATGTGGAGAGCGAGCTCTTTCGACTACAGAAGGAGATCAAGCGCATGCGCTCAGAACTGGAGCGCCTGAAGTCCCCGCCGCTCATCATCGGTTCGATAAAGGACATGCTGATAGACGGCCGGGTCATTGTCAAGAGCTCCACCGGACCGGATTTCATAGTAACTACATCGGAGTACGTTCCGCAAGAGGATATGATCGTGGGAGCACGGGTCGCCCTTAACAAGCAGACCCTAGCTGTGATGTCCGTACTGCCGCAATCCTTGGACCCCATCGTGACCGGCGCCGAGATCATTGATAAGCCGGTCGTCACATACGAGATGATCGGCGGCCTGAACGACGAGATATTGGAGGTTCGAGAGGCCGTAGAGGATCCGTTACTGCGGCCCGAGCTTTACAAGCGTGTGGGTATCGAACCGCCTAAGGGCGTGCTGCTGGTAGGCCCCCCTGGAACCGGAAAGACCCTGATCGCTAAGGCGGTGGCCAATAACACCAACGCTACTTTCATACGTTTCGTCGGTTCGGAGCTGGTACAGAAGTACATCGGCGAGGGTGCTAGGCTGGTCCGCGAGCTGTTCGAGCTTGCTCGTGAGAAGGCCCCGAGCATCATCTTCATCGATGAACTTGATTCGGTCGGCGCCAAACGTTTGGATGTGGCGACCTCCGGAGACCGCGAGGTGCAACGCACCCTGATGCAGCTGCTGGCCGAGCTGGATGGCTTCAATCCGCTGGACAATGTCAAGATCATCGGTGCGACGAACCGTCCGGACATACTGGACGATGCGCTGCTGCGGCCTGGCCGTTTCGACCGCATCATTGAGATCCCCCTTCCGAATTACGAAGCTAGGCTGGAGATCTTCCGCATCCACACCGGCCGCATGAGCGTTGAGAAGGACATTCGCCTAGAAACAATGGCCAACAAGACCGATCTGGCCACGGGCGCGGACATCAAGTCCATATGCACTGAGGCGGGTATGTTCGCTATCCGTGACAGCCGGGACGTGGTGACCATGTCTGATTTCGAAAGGGCCATAACCAAGGTGCTGGACAACGAGTCCCTGAAGTGCACCGAGTCAGGGGTCATGTTCGCCTGAGAAACCATTTTCCCTTACTTCTATTTCCTTTTCCACGGCGAACGAGCCCATATAACCGCAATTTAGGCATCGGTACTTCTGACCAGTGACCATGCCAGCCTCGTATATCAGATCACCTGAACCGCATTGCGGACAGGTTAATATCCAGGTCTTCACGAGGTAATCAGGGACCGGAGCGAAGATAAATCAATCGTTCGAAAGGTCCTCTCCGCCTTCGAAGGACTGCTGGAGCATGGCATAGATATCCTCCAGCCCGTTCGGCTCGAGGGCGGACGCTGGCACGACCTTCTTGTAAGCACCAATGGTCTCCAGCGCCTTGAAGATCTCGATACTGAGCAGCACCTTGGAATCGATGGTCCCGGAAAGGGCATCATACAACGATTCCGGGGATTCTGACCATCCCAGGATGGCCTCCAGTTCCTCCTCCTTCAAAAGATCGCTCTTGGAAAGCACGGTGAAGAAGGGGATGGAGAAGCGGAAGTGCACGGTGGCGGCCAGCATCACCGATGATACGAACCCGGACGGAGACTTGCAGAGGTTGGGGTCGGCCAAGAATATAAGGCCGGCATCCTCCTTGCCCAGCTCCTCCATGATGACCTCACTGCTCTGCCGAAAAGCGAAGAGTTCGATCTGTCCGGGAGTGTCGATGAGAACGTAATTGGTGCGGAACTTTTCCAGGCTCTCGGCAAGGTCCTTGGCGTTTATGGCCATGAGATCGGCGGCAACGATCTGCGCCCCGTTCGGCCCTAGTCCATAGGACTCCATGACGTCGTCCACCCTCACCCAGTCCCGAATGTCCACGTCGGGCTGGTAAGGAATGTTCTCCACACCAGGGTCCAGATTGACCGTGATGGAATCCAAGCCCTGTAAGGTAAGCCATTCCTGAAAAGCGTAGACAAGGGAGCTCTTGCCGCTACCGGCTGTGCCCACGAAGTAGATGAAGCGCATAAGTTTACCTCAAGACGAGCCGCCTTATCATGCTTGCCCTTTCACCGGGTAAAACGGTCCAAGGCTTTCACCAGTGCCTTGACCTTTGCTGATTGTTCCTTGACCGTTTCTTTGACCAGGCGTCGGTCCTTGCGTCCTTCTGGAAGATGTTTCACCTTCCGATAGCTGCTCTGAAGGTGATCGTCCAGTTTCATCATCTCGTCCTTCAGAGCGGTGATCTCCTGCTTGGAAACACCGCGGATCTTTTCGGACCCCAATTTCCTCTGCAGCTTGGTCAACCGGCGCAGGCTGTCGTCCATGTGCTCCCCTACATTGTCGACGTAAGCCCTTTGGGCCGCCTCCCTTATCGGTGATGGAAAGCCCCCCATGGCTACCTGGAGCTGCACAATGACGCTTTGCACCTGGCAAATGTGGAAGTTCATCTCTTCGATGACGCTTGACTCCTCGTCTCTTCTACCATGATCATCCTTGAACGACCCCAAGAGCTTCATGTGCACCAGACATCGTCATGTGGATAGATGAAAATTGAGGTCAATTATTATCTGTCTATTATGAAAACATAGGGAATCCCCTAACCCTGGAAAAACGTATCAATGTTGTTCGTATACGACGTCGGATCAAGCGTTCGAGCCGTAACGGGTGCGTTGAAGGGTGGCTTCGCCGATTATATCGTGGTTGCAATGCCTCTTCAACCGCCTCTCGGCCTCCAGTCTGGTCGACCCAGAGAAGGTCTTGCCGCAGGTTTTGCAGGTGACATCTACCATAGGAGTTACCCCATAGAATAGTTCCTTTTCCAAGCCTTTTATAATTTGGTATTTAACAACCAGGATGTTCTAAGAATCTGTCTGGTCATCAACCGTCGAAGGTTATCTGCTTCATGGATTCCAACTTTAATTTTGGCATCCTCGGGCCCTGCCGCGCCCTGGCCAACCGATCGTAGGCTTCCAGTCCCCCGGCTTCGATGATGATCCTCCGACCCCTTTCCTTTTGAGCCGCCATGCTGATGTTCACCCGCTCCATGGAACCGGGGGCGATAGTATGGAGAAGGTCCAATGAGGCCTTGAGGCCGTAAGGAAGCGATTCCATTCTCATCATCGTTCCCGGGACCGCGTTGAACCAGTTCCCGATGGAATCCTCACCGAGCTTGGTGATGGTCGTACCGGTGGCCGCCTGCCACTCTGCCTCGGGACCGACATTGGCCACCAGCCATTCTCCGTCCACGAGGACCTCACCTTCCCCCTCCAGGACGAAGTATCCCAACGAATCGTACCATTTCTTAATGAACGGGTCGGGCTGGATCACCACATCGTACCATGACCTGATCATGTTCATGGCGAATATCTTGTACCGGGCCTTGATCCCAGCACATCGGCAGAGCGCGATGAAGGCAGTGATCAGATGGAAACATGTGCCAGTGCCCCTAACGAGGGTCTCTCCGACATCGTTGATGGTGCGTTCTTCAAGCAGCATCCTCTCCTTGACGAAATGGTATGCCGCCTCGGCGAACTCCCGGTCAGATACCTTGAAGGCCCCCAGCTCGTTGGCGATAGCTATCACCAATGGATCATGATGATCACAGAACAGAGTGGGGCGAAGGTATTTTTCAGTGGACCTGCAGGACCTCATGCCTTCCTGGAAAGTAGGAATTTCGTACTGCCTTGACGGACGGCTGTACCTCTCCCCGTCCGAAGGGATCACCCGCAGCCTCCTCAGCTCCCTCAGGTTGAGCAGAATGACCTTGGAAAGGGACATCCCCCCGTTGACCATGAGCTTTAGGTAAGCTCTCTGGGGCATGTACCCATTGGCCTTGATCTCCCATAGATTTGCCATTTCATCACCTCTTCATGTCCACGGAGATCATCTTTCGCACCTCTTCCGCGCATCCCCGCGATTCCTTTCCGGGCACCCTGGTCACCCCTGGTTCCAGCACTGGCCCTGGCCGCCCGCAGACCGGACATCTTTCCAGCATACTCACCCTGTCGTTAGTGATTATGAACCCGGGGTAGCTGTACATGGACCCGTCCAGGAAGGCGAAACGACCTACTTTGCCGTAACCCAACGATTGATAGGAATCGTCTAGGACCATCGGATGAACATAGCAATTGGGAATGTGCAGGTAATGCCCCTCTGGACATTGGGTCAGCCAGACATTACCTTCGACCATCCCATAGAGGTCCAGGCAATGTTCCGGCCTGATCCCAAGCACCGATTCGACATCGTTTCTGAACTCGGACTCGGGAATCCTTTGGTGCTCCTGTATCTTCCACCCGCCCCCGGTCAGCACCGCGCCCCTCTCGCCTATGTCGAAGGAGCGACCCTCCTTCTTGAGCTTCTTGATGGTGGCATACAACAGGAACGGCGCCCCCACGAATGCCATCTCGTTGCCCTCCCTCTGGTTCTTCTCGATCCAGGAGATGATGTCATTTATGATCTTCTGATGGCGTTTTTTCGAGATGTAATTGACCATCCTGCCCTTGAGCCCCTTCCCATCGCTCATGCTGAGCTTGATCAGTTCGGTGTCGATCTCCCGATCGATCGCCATCTCCACTTCCTTCATGATATCGACGAATATCGTTCCCAGCCTTCCGGCGAAGAGATTGGTCTTGAAAGGATTGGGGAGCAGTAGATAGCCGTGCATGTTCTGGTTCCAGTGGGGATAGAACATGGCGACGACGCCTTTGGCCATGGCGTACTCGTTCATCTGGAAGCTGCGCATGTCCCTAGGCATGAAGGTGTGCCTTCCTCCGGTCCCGCTGCTGAAGAAGACCGCCATCCCGGCGTCGTTGAAGGCCTTGATGACCTCGTCGGTGGTTGGGTTGGCTCCCTTTATCTGTATCTGCGGCAGCTCTCCAGTATAAACGTTCGCCAGCCAAAGGGCGAAATCCTTTCCAGAGGGGCAGTCCTTGAAGAACTCGTTGGGGATCAGAGGCACTTTGCAGAGATCTTGGAACGAAGTTATGTCCTCCGGACATACATTGGATTCCAGGCAGAAATCGTGATACATCCGGTTATTATGAAAATGCCTGTCGAACTGAAATTTTATCGCTTTGAAACAGAGGTCGTTGGCTTCCTCGGTCGGTACCCGGTAAGGGTCTGGGGGACCGTACAAGGCGTGTTCGGGGGGACCCCAGCTGGACCTTTCAGGGACATATCCTGTCACCAGCTTCTCGAAACCATTCAGGTAGTCGGCATATCCCATTAAAAAGTGCATGTCGAACTTATTATAAAGATTTCGTTAATTGGTCCTTTAAATATTGGTGTAGACAAATCACGTGCCTACTTTTTGATAAGGCTTACCATCCGGAATGTGGGATTTCCTTTGTTCTTAAGACGAACATATTAATAGAAAAAGGCGGGCCCGGAGGGGCTCGTCTTAATTATAGCCATTCAGTCTAATTTTTGCCTCAATTCCGGGTATTAGCGGTCCCTGCGATTGGGATGGCGACCTATGGCTTCCAGGTACTCATGCAGAGGTCCTCGTGATCGATATGGAGTACTGTCGGGGATATCGTGATCATTGCTGAAAAGTTCGGTGACCATGCCATTTGTACTTATACCACCTTTAATTTGGAGACAGGTCGATAGGGATTAGATATGGACGAGATGGACTTGCTCATCATCAAGGAACTGGCCGTAGATCCGCGGTTATCGTATAGTGACCTTGCCGATCGCCTATCGTTGTCCATCAATGGCACGCACAAGCGCACCCGGCAATTGATCGCCAAAGGGATCATCGCGGGATTCAGGACCCGCCTGAGCCCTCTCCATACCGGTGGGAGCACCATGGAGCTTTATGGCCGGTCGCTCTCCACGGACCTGTCAGCGACGATGGACCAGATAGGCGCGCACGACTGCACTGCTCGCATAATCGCCACGGGGGGTCAGTTCCTATACGTGGTTGGCCAGGTGCGCTCCAATGAGGACATCCAAACATATCAATCGTTCGTGAGGGATGTCGGCAAGATCGACGACCTGAAGACCTTGGGGATGTTCACTGCCGGGGAGCCTCCGACCAAGGACCCACTCAGCAAGCTCGATTATCGGATCATCCGAGCTCTTTCATTGGACTGCCGGCGCCCCCTGCAAGACGTGGCGGCCGAGTTAGGTTCTACCGCCAAGACCGTGAAGCGACGACTGGAGAGCATGGTATCTGACAAGATGGTCTACTTTAATATCGACCTGGTCCTCTGCTCGTCGGGTGACCTAATTTCGATAGTGCACGCCAAGCTGCGTCCCGATCGACAATTGAAGGACGTAATACCATCCATGATCAATCGGAAGGACCCTCACCTTCTCGGTATCTCCGCCTCGAACTTAGAACCTAACCTAATGTTCTTCTCTATCTGGGCCAGCGACCTCAAGGAACTGAGGGAGGTGGAAAGAGGTCTGAACGAAAACGGCGATTTTGATTCGTTATACTCGAACCTGTATTACGATATGAGGTTCTACCCGACCTGGAGCGAAAAATTGATCGCCAAGCGGTCCGCGTGACTGGCATCCACCCGACGAACTTTTCATCCGCCGGAAAGGGGACGAACGGGTCATTTTTCGGTTAAAAAACGGCAGGATGCTCCGGGTAAAGGGAACGTGGCCTTAAGATGACCGGACCGGTTCGACGGCCGATAATCCGGTGAGAACATGGAATCGATCATAATCGAGAACTTGGTTAAGAGTTACGGACCGACCGTGGCGGTGGACCACGTCAACCTCACGGTGGAGGAGGGGACGGTGTTCGGGCTGATCGGCCCTAACGGAGCAGGCAAGTCGACCATAATACGCTCCCTTCTGGGGTTGATACCTTACCAGAGCGGTAAGGTCCTGGTATCTGGAACGGACATGCATGACGCAAATGCACAAAGGAAGCTCAAGGTGGGTTATCTTCCGCAGAAGGCCGCGTTCCAGGAATGGAGGACGACCGAACAGGCCCTCCAGATCTTGGGGCGATTGTCAGGCATGGAGCGGGACCGTCTCAAGAACAGGATCGAAGAGGTGCTCGAACAACTGGGCATCGAGGAGTATCGGGACCGAAAGGTCAGCAAGCTCTCCGGGGGGACCATCCAGAAGCTTGGCTTCGCTCAGGCCATACTACATGAGCCTTCGGTCCTAGTGCTCGATGAGCCGATGGCCTCGTTGGACCCGGCCAGCCGCTTCCAGTTCAAGAAGATGATCAAGGAACTGAGAGATTCTGGAACCACGGTCCTATTTTCATCCCACATCCCTCCGACATCGAGGACCTGGTCGATTCGGTCGGACTCCTGCAGAGCGGTAAGGTCCGCTACTCTGGACCGATCAGCGGTCTGGAAAAGAAGGTCGCTCTCCGCTCCGAGCTCGTGGTCGAGCTAGCGGACGAGCGCGGCGAATGGAGGTCGGTGAACTTGCCGGGGGTGGACATCAGTCAGCCTTCCTCCGGTTACCTGCTCATACACATCGAGGACCCCGAGCAGTGGGACGCGACCGTGCCGAAGATCATGGAAGCGCTGATGCGAGCGGGGTGCAACGTACGATCGTTCAACCGCCACAACCCTAAGCTGGAGGACATCTACATGGCTTACGTGGGGGGATCGAATTGAGCCTTGCCTTGCTCATCAAGGACGAGATGAACGGCTTCTACCGTTCCAAGGCGATGCTGGCCCTCTTTATCGGCATGCCGTTGGTCGCAATGCTACTATACTTCCTTACCCCCGACCTCGAGGGCATGCCACTTGGGGCGTTCACCGCGTTGATGATATCATCGATGGCTGGTCTCCTCGCCTCGACCACGCTCTCGGTGAGCTTGATCAACGAGCGCTCCAATGGTGTATACGACCTCTTCCTGGTCAGGCCGGTCAGACGGTCCCACATACTGCTGGCGAAATACGTTGCGGTGGTCGCATGCGTGATGATCGCCGCGGCCTTGGCACTATTACTGGCCAACGGTTACGATTGGTTCAATCAAGGGGCGGTGGAATTGACGGCGCTCGGAGAGCCGATGTTGGTGACCATTACCATGGCATGCGTGTCATGCGCAGTTGCAGTGCTGGTCGGAAGCCTCCTAAAATCGGTCCTGGCAGGAGTGATCTTGACAATTTACGGAGGAAACCAGGTGTCTGCTGTCATCGTCCTGACGTCACTGCAGAACATCATGTCCATCGAAGCGGCGACGATCATCGGGCTGACGATCTCAGCGATCGTTCTTTGCGTGGCGGTGGTCGTGTTCAACCGTAAGTTGAACAGTTGAACGCTCCCCGATAAACTTCTTAGGATATCGAAGGGGCCCGGGACCTGACGCTGGTCGGTACCTGCCCCCCTCCCCTTTTATTGAATCATCAATGAAGGGAAGATACCTCCGCATTCGATCGGACCGCGTAGAAAAATGTCTCGATGAAAGTTGCGGTGCTCCCGCCGGGGAGTGAAAGGGCGCTTATCCAGATATAAATATTTCTGGCTTTATCAAAAATGACATATCGATTTCTGTTCTCAAAAACTCTTTTCCTACTTTCTTGACAATGAGTTCGAATTGCTACCCCCGCGCCCTTGTACTGGGGGTTATTGACATCTTTTAGAAATGTCACTCCCTGCTAGATTTTGTCACGGCTGATATTTAATTCTAACATATAGAATATATTGTTTATTACAGCCTTTTGTATAGATAGCCAATAGCTATTCCAAGAGCGAGTATCCTTAGCACGTTGAACAATGTGCCGATGAGGAAGTAACGCAAAGCATCACTTGGCGTGAGAAAACCTGCAGGACCTTGGAGTAGGATTGCGACAATGATCAGGACGATGAGGCTGAGTATCACTGATTTTAGAATCGGATCCTTTGTTGGGATCTTGTCAAAAAACCGAAGCAGGAAATAGCTGACAAAGAATCCGATGATCAGACCGCCAATTAAAGATTCGACGATCATTGGAAGATAAGAAATCGAAAGAGCAGCTCTATACTCGGCGGCGATGGGAGTCAGGGAAATTGCGAAGTTAGTTGCCCAGAATGCTGCCCCTCCCACAATGGTCAGTTTGTACAGCTTCTTGCTGATCTCTTGTGATCTTTCTCGCTTGTTTAGTTCCGTGGCTCGGGTGTCCATAGGGGATCAGCCTCCCTCTGTCGAGGCCTGTCCACTATTCTTCACTCCCTTGACCAGTAGCCACCCAGTTAATGAGACCTCAGCGATGAAGCTCATCGCCAGACCAGGGTAGGATATGATCTCGTATTCGGGAAGCAGGAAGAACTGCAGGAACCATATCATGACACTAAAAAAGTCGATGATCAGCAAGATGCCTAACAGCCGGGGAAGGAAGCCCGATCGGTAGACCAGATAACCGAGGGGGAGCAACCAGGCGCCGAAGAAGAGTTGGGCGATCGTGAACCCATCGGTGTAAAGATCGATGTACATA
>SPCU01000106.1 GCA_004525545.1 Methanomassiliicoccus sp.
CGACGTCCAGAAGATGACCTATGAGCTCGTAGCCCAACTGGAGGAGGCCGATTACGATATGGACGGCAGACCGTTCCTGGTGAGGTACAACTCCCCGTTCACTCCCGGCTTCATGCGCCACAACGAGGTGGCGGTACGGGTCGTTCCCCGAACGACCGTGAACTAGGCCTATCGAATGGACCTCACCGGCTCTCACTGAGCATAGCGGCAATGGCCGTGTCGAGCTCCTCGGACCTCTGGGAACCTATCATTAGAGCGTTCCCGTTGGAGAGGAACAGCTTCACCCCATGGTTCCCATGCATGTTGTAGGCACGGTTCGAGGAGAAGCCCTTGATCCCCCAGCCCCCGTATTCGGTGATGGGACGATATTGCATCGCCTGATGGTGCGAAATATCCTTGGGGAGGATCGTCCGGCGCTTGAACCTGAAAGGTGAGAAGGTGATCGTTACCACGTCGGTCACCACCACGGTCATTCGCATCCCCAGCAGGGCGACGGGCAACCCCACCCCGATGACCGCTGCCAGAACGATCAGCACATCGTCCGGGGCGGGATTGTTCCCCCAGGGCACCCCGAATATCAGCTGCTGCACCACAGCCCACCATATCATGATGGGTGGGGTGAGGGCCAGAATGACCGACCACCAGGTGCGCATGTGCTGCACCTCTTCGAAACGGACCGACGGGGCGTTCGTTGGCACCCTGAAAGAACGGTTCAATAAAAATATTTGGCTGGGGACAATTCAAATAAACCTTCCTGACCTATATCAAACCTGGGGACGTGCATGAAACGCAAGGTGGTGAAGAGCGAGGAGGAGTGGAAGCGGGAGCTGAGCGAGGACGAGTACCGGGTGCTCAGGAAGAAAGGGACCGAGGCACCTTTTACCGGGAAGTATCACCGCAGCAAGGACCAGGGCTCCTACGTATGCGCCGGATGCGGCAAGGTCCTCTTCTCCTCTGAGGACAAGTTCGACTCCGGATGCGGCTGGCCAAGCTTCACCAAGCCAACGGAGGAAGTGGAGGAGCAACGTGACCTAGGCCACGGCATGGTCCGAACCGAGGTTCTGTGTCCCGATTGCGGCGGACACCTCGGGCACGTTTTCAACGATGGCCCGGCGCCGACGGGACAGCGCTATTGCATCAATTCCGTCTCTATCAAATTAAAGCCCAAGGAGTGAGCGAATGGAAAGAAAAGGTCTCAGATTGATGCATAAGCAGACATCGAAGAAAGTTGACATGCCCCCAGGATCGCTCGCCTACATAGGTGATGGAACGCCCGCACCCACCAAGGTCTCGGTCATGGATTACACGGAGACCGAGGTGCGGGAGAAGATCGGGATCACCCCCGAGGAATGTCTACCGCTGAGGGACAGTCCCAGCATCACTTGGCTGAACTTCTCCGGCCTGTCCGATGTGGAGACCATTCGACAGTTGGGCGAAGCCTTCGGACTGCACCCCCTGGTCATGGAGGACATATTACACACTGGACAGCGCCCAAAACTGGAACAGTATGACAATTACGTCTATTTGGTGGTCAAGATGATCTACCGGGGTGAGAACGGCAAGGAGATCACCTACGAACAGCTGTCGTTAGTGCTGGGCAAGAACTACGTCCTCTCGTTCCAGGAGAGGGAAGGTGACGTTTTCAACAGCTTACGCGAGCGCATTCGCAACAACAAGGGGCGTCTGCGCAAGTCCGGAGCCGACTATCTGGTGTACTCCATGGTCGACTCGGTGGTGGACAATTACTTCCCTGCCCTGGAGAAGGTGGGCGATCGGGTCGAGGACATCGAGGAGAGATTGACCAAGAATCCCGACCCGGTATTACTGGGAGATATATATCACCTGAAGCGGGAGGTGATCTTCCTGCGCAAGTCCATCTGGCCCCTCAGGGAGGTGATCGCGTCGCTCATGCGCCAGGACGACGATCTGGTGTCGCCCGGCACCAATACCTATCTGCGGGACGTCTACGACCATTCGATACAGGTAATGGATGTGGTGGATACTTACACAGATATGCTGTCCGGACTGCTGGACGTTTACATGTCCAGTGTCAGCCACCGCATGAACGAGATCATGAAGATCCTGACCATCGTCGCCACCATATTCATCCCCTTGACCTTCATCGTCGGTCTGTATGGCATGAACTTCAGGTTCATGCCGGAACTGAGCAACGAACTGGCATATCCGGCGGTCCTGATCGGTATGACCGGCGTTTCCATACTGATGCTCTTCTACTTCCGCCGCAAGGGGTGGCTCTGAGCGGAGCAACATGGACGCCCTCCTGATACTGGCCATGGCCGGCATCCTGCTGTCCCTCTTCTTTGCCTTCACCAACGGTTACAACGACGCCGGGGCGGACGTGGCCACCATGGTCTCCTCGGGAGCGGCCTCGGTGAAGGGAGCCCTGCTCACCGCCTCCTTGGCCAACTTCATCGGCGCGCTGATAGGCGGCAGCGCTGTGGTCCTGACATTGCAGGGAGTGCTGACGACCGGCATAGGTCAGGAGATATCTCTGGCCATATTCGCCGCGGTGGCCTCGGCCAACCTCTGGAACCTTTTCACTTGGTATTACGGTATACCTTCGTCATCCACTCATGCCTTGATCGGCGGGCTGATCGGCGTTGGTGTCTCGTTCCAAGGGCTATCGGGGGTCAACTGGGGACTGGGCGCGTTGACACTTGGGCAATTGACCGGTGTGACCAAGGTGCTGGTCTTCCTCATGATCTCGGTACTGATAGGGTTCCTGGGGGGGTTCCTCCTGATGAAGATGACCAGCCTCCTGCTGCGCCGGGCCACCGTGGACGCCAACGTTCTCCTGAAACGACTGCAGTGGTTCACCACCGGAGCGCAGACCCTGGCCCATGGGGCGAACGACGCCCAGAAACAGATGGCCCTGATCGCAATGCTCCTGATGGCCATGGGCAGCTCCACCGATCTGCACGTACCCCTGTGGGTGCGTTTCGCCTGTGCCTTGGCCATCGCCCTGGGCACTTTGGGCGGAGGATACCGCATCATGCGTACCGTTGGCCGTAAGATCTTCAGGATACGGCCGGTGCATGCCTTGGTCGCCCAGGCGAACTCCGCCTTGACGGTGATGTTCTCCACGCTGATGGGGGCGCCGGTCTCCTCCACCCAGGTGGTGACCTCTGGCGTCATGGGAGTGGGCACGGCGGAGAACCGCAAGATGGTGCACTGGCGTGTCGGTAAGGACCTGGTGGTGTCCTGGTTCATGACCATCCCGGCCACCACGCTGCTGTCCGCGATACTGGTAATAGGATTGAGATATCTGACAGGTGTGTAAGATGAGCGAGAGAAAGAGGTTATTGGACGGACTTTTCCCGCCAAGGTACGATTTCCTTGACCTATTGGTCACCCAGGCCGAGATGACCGTCAAGGGAGTGCAGATACTCTTAGCGGCACTGAAGGGCGATAAGGACCATTACCTGCAAGAGCTGAAGGACCTGGACGACCGGACGGACCAGATGCGTCACGACATGGAAAGAAAGCTGGGAGAGGCTTTCTCCACCCCCTTCGACCGTCAGGACATCTATAGCATGTCCCGGCAGCTGGAGGCGGTCATGAACTTCGCCCGGACCACCCTTGTGGAGATCGACGCCTTCGAGGTGGAGCCGGACCGTTGCATGATAGACATGGCGGAGCATCTGTTGATCGGGACAGAGGAGGTGGTGGAAGGGGTGAGGACCCTCGGCCAGGAATCGTCCAAGGAGGAAACGCGCATCCATAGGATGCGGGAGGAGGAGAACCTCATCGAAGAGATATATGTCCTGGGCATGCGGGAGGTCTTCACGCTCAAGGACCACATGATAGCGTTGAAGAAAAGGGAGATATACCATCATCTTAAGGACGCGGGCCGGGCGCTGAGCGCCACGGTGGACATCCTTCATCGGGCCGCCTTCGGCCTGGGCTAGAGGTCCATGGTGCCCACGATGCGCAGCTTTCCTCCCTCCAGGTAGGTGACCACGGCTCTGGACCCGGCGCAGTATATCAGAGGCTTTTCCAGTGTCAGCACCACCTGCGGTCTCTTCGCGTCCCCGCTGACCGATAAGACCCGGCAGGGCAGGAACTGCATCCAATGTCCCAGGTGCACGACCATACCTTCTTTGATCGGGGATTGCCAGTACTTGACCAGGTCCAGTCGGCCGCTCAATTCGGATATGACCTTCATGTCCGGGTCGTTGGTGAGCACGAAACCACGGTCGAGGTCCTCCGCATCGAAGTTCTTGA
>SPCU01000053.1 GCA_004525545.1 Methanomassiliicoccus sp.
CATCGATAGTGAATCAGATGTTAGCAATGTCATTAGCGAAGCGATAGATCTTGACGGTTATCTCCACGTGAGCTATTATGACACGTTCGGTCAAAACCTCATGTACGCCACCAATAGCAATGGCGTATGGAGGACCGAGGTCGTAGATAGCTCCGATAACGTGGGTAAATACAATTCCATAGCCGTGGATCCTTCTGGAAAGGTCCACATTAGCTACTATGACGCCACCAACAATGACCTAAAGTACGCCACTGGAAATTATGATTCATGGTCCATCTCTGTAATCGATTCGACCGGTGTGGTAGGGGAGTATAATTCGATCGCGATCGGATCCGGTGTTGTCTACATAACCTACCTGGACTACTCCAACGATGCACTAAAATGTGCGGCAGGGTCTGGTAATTCATGGAGCACTAGCTTGGCGATCGAGGACGCGGGTTTCGGTAACAGCTTGATGTTCGCCGATGGGAAGCTCCAGGTCGCATATATCTCCCAGGATAACGAATTATGCTACGCCTCATTGAATGGATCAGAATGGTCCACTCAAACCATCGACAATAGCTCATCCTTCGGGAAGGAGATCGATATCGACACATCGAATGGCAGGCCTTGCGTAGCTTACTATGATACGATCACTCACAATCTAAAACTGGCAATTCGCGGAACCAATGAGATATGGAGCAAGCAGGTGGTCGATGATGTTACCAATGTTGGCTCTTGGTTGTCTCTCGACATAGACTCGATGAATAAGATTCACATAACATATTACGACATTTTGAACCAAGACCTGTGTTATGCGGTCTTCAACGATGCTTGGGATTACTGGATACTGGATAATTCAGGCGGTATGTGTAGCGCCATGGTCTCTGATTATAATGATAAACAGCACGTGGTCTACATCGACCTGGTGGAAGCCACCACACAATTGAACTACATAACCAATTCCGGGGCCAAGTGGGTCCTGGAGACCGTGGACGAGGACGGGATCACTGGAGAACAGAGCTCGATAGCGGTAGACGCCGACGGCTTTATCCGCATGGCATATTATGACAATTCCACCGGCAGTCTGAACTATGCAAATAATGTGAATGGGTGGGAGGTCGAGATCGTTGACAATTCCACTCGAATGGTCGGTCTGTTCCCGTCAATGGCCCTCGACGCGGACGGTAACGTCCACATCAGCTATTATGATATGACCGGCTCTAGAATACTGAAGTACGCCAACAATATTGCCGGTGACTGGACTATATACACGTTGGACGGGTCAGGGGGCGTGGGCTTGTACAGTTCCCTCGCGATCGACGGGAACGGGTCAGTGCATATCGCATACCTGAATCCAACCTCCAACAATCTGAAGTACACCAGCAATTCCGGCGGCGACTGGATCATCGGCCTTATCGACAATAGTGGCATGGTCGATGGTAGGGTCTCGCTGGCTGTGGATTCTGAAAACATCGTGCACGTTGTCTACTATCGCGGTGGGGAACTGATGCATGCAAACCAAATGCCCACTGGATGGGCTACTGAGTCCTTGGAATCCACCGACCAGCTAGGCGGCGGGATCTCGATGTTTATAGATGATCAGGACCAGATTTACGTTACCTTCTACAACGAGGTACTGTCCCTGCTGAAGTACATCAACAACGTCGGTGGCCAGTGGAATCCCGCTGAGGTCATCGAGGCCGAAGGGAACGTCGGAATCGGAAGTTCGATAATGGTCGATGATAACGGTGACGAGCACATCGCCTACGTTGAAAAGACCACCACCGGCGTACTGAAGTACGTCGAGAAGCGGAACGGCATCTGGATGTTCCAGAAGGTCGATCTTCAGGGCTGCGGGGATCACATCTCCATGGCCATGGACTTCCAGGGAAGGGCTCACATATCCTACTACGATTCAGTGAGCAAGGACCTAAGGTACGCCTCATCTGTCGTGGTCCCCTCCGCCCCGCTGAACTTGACGACGACCGTAAGTGACGGTGCTGTCACATTGCATTGGGAAGCACCCGCTAGCAACGGTGGTGCTAACATCACCGAATACGCGATCTACCGGGGAACCAGCACCGACGACCTGATATTATACGATGATGTCAGCGGGGTGGCGAACTCCTACACCGATCTAGGATTGGAGAACGGCGTATCTTGGACCTACCGCATCAGAGCGGTCAACTCTGAAGGGAGCAGCCTGTACTCCAACCAAGTGGTAGGGACGCCTTGCACGTTGCCAGGTGCCCCTGAGGTGGACGCCTCCGGCCGGGACAAGGCCGTGTTGCTCGACTGGAACGCGCCTGACAACGGCGGTGCGGCCATAATCGAGTACAAGATCTACCGCCAGAACGAGACCGGGTTCTTCGTCCTGATCGCCACTGTCGGCGGAGGGGAGACCAAGTACACCGATACCGGACTGGAGAACGACGTGGAGTATACCTACCAGGTAAGCGCCGTGAATCCTGCTGGGGAGGGCCAATGGAGCGAGAAGGCCTCGGCTACCGCCAACCCGAACAACGATATGATCATGATAATCGCGTTCGTCATCGTGATCGCAGCAGTGGCGGGGGCAGGGGTATTCCTTCTCATGAGGCGGAAGGGCAAGATCTGAGAACGAGGGTCCCAACCCTCCTTTTTCCTTATTTTCATTTCTCTTTACCTCACTTTTATAAGCCACGCGGTCATTGTGACAGTTAATGGGTGACGATTGGACTGAGCTGTACCGCCCCAAAGGCCTGGTGGAAGTGGTCGGCAATCCTAAGTTGATCAAGGATCTGCAACTATGGGCTTTATCCTGGGAGGAAGGTCGCCCTTCGCATAGGGCCGTCGTGCTCATGGGCCCCCCGGGCGTTGGTAAGACCAGCGCGGCTTTGGCTTTGGCCAACGATTTCAATTGGGGGGTGGTGGAGATGAACGCCTCCGATCAAAGGAACGCCGATGCCATCAAGAAGGTGGCTGGACGCGGCTCCCGTTCCGAGACCTTCACCGACGAAGGCGAATTTCTTTCAAGTAAGGAAGGGCGCCTCAAGCTCATCATACTCGACGAAGCGGACAACATCTTCGGTCGGGAGGATTCTGGGGGCGTACCCGCCATATCGGACCTCGTCGCCAACACCAGACAGCCGGTCATCCTCATAGTCAACGATTTCTACGCGCTCAGCAGGAAGAGCTCGGCCATCAAGAACAACACCATGCAACTAAAGGTGGGCAGGGTGCAGGGGAACACCATGCGCGGAGTTTTGCGTAAGATCGCCTTGGACCAGGGGTTGGAGGTCCCGCAGAGGGTCTTCGAGACCATCATAGAGAACTCCAACGGGGACATGAGGGCGGCGGTGCGCGACCTGCAGGCCGTGGCCGAAGGCAATGAGAGTATCGGGGATGATGACGCTTTCGTGCTGGAGAGCCGTCTGTCCTTAAGGAACATGTACGACCTCATGCGTGATATTCTGCACGAGGGAGACGCCAAGCGCGCTCGACGTACCATGATGGACGTCGATGAGACCCCGGAGCATGTGATGATGTGGCTGGACGAGAACGTATCCTTGGAATACAAGGGCGAGGACCTGCACCGGGCCTACGAGCACCTTTCTCGCTCCGATATCTTTCTTTCCAGGGTGATAAGACGCCAGTACTATGGGTTCTGGGCATACGCTTCCGACCATATGTCCTACGGTGTTACGACATCCAAATCGCGAACGAACCGGGGGTGGGTGCAATATCGTTTCCCCAGTTACATCATGAAGATGTCCCGGAGCAAGGCCACGCGCAACATGAAATCTCAGATATCTCAGAAGATCGCCGATCACACTCACACCTCTACGCGTCGGGCCGCGCAGGACGTATTACCATTTTTGAGCACCATATTCAAGGCTGACAATGATTTCCGTCTGGCCATAATAACCGATCTGAACCTAGGCATAGAAGAGGTCGCATATCTGCTGGACAAGAAGGTGGATTCCGCCGAGATCAAACGCCTCATGCAGGAGGTGGAGAATGTCCGTCGGTCCAAAGAAGGCGATCCGAACCCCGTTCAAAAGGTTTTCAAGGAAAGTGTGGTGGAGGATCCAAAGCCTCAAATGAAGCGATCGGAGCCCCGTGGGAAACAGAGCTCTTTATTCCAATATGAAGGGTGAGTCGATTGAAAAAGGACCTCAAGGAGATACTGCAGAAGCAGCAGTACCGATTGTGCGGGGACCACGCCGGGGTCAAGCTCTGTCACTGGATGAAGCAAAGCTTGCTGAAGGGGCGAACCTGTTACAAGCAGGACTTCTACGGCATCCGCTCACATCGCTGCCTGCAGATGACCCCGGTAGTGAACGATTGCACTCACAATTGCCTTTTCTGCTGGAGGGTACGTGGGTTCGAGTCGACGGTCACGAAATGGCAGGACCCCGAGGTCGTGCTGGACACATGCATCGAAGGGCAGCGCCAGCTGATCACCGGTTTCAAGGGTGATCCGCGATGCTCTCCGGCCATGTGGCAAGAGGCGCGGGAACCGAAACAGGTGGCGATATCGTTGGCCGGTGAACCGACCATGTATCCATACCTGGGCGATTTCATCGAACTGTGCCATCGCCGGGGAATGACCACCTTCCTGGTGACCAACGGTACCTTCCCAGATGTCCTGGAAAAGCTGAGCACCTTGCCGACTCAGCTCTACGTGACCGTGGCCGCGCCGAACGAGGAGATATATCGCCAGCTATGCGTGCCAAGATTCCCGGACGGCTGGGAGCGAATAAGGCGCACTTTGGAGCTATTACCGTCCCTCAACACCCGCACGGTCATCAGGCATACCTTGGTCAAAGGGTGGAACCTTGGCTGGGAGAAGGAGTATGCCTCTCTCGACCGCCTTGCCGATCCGACATTCATCGAGCCGAAGGGATTCGTCTTCGTCGGCGATTCGCGACGCCGCATGTCCATGGAGAACATGCCCTCCCATGCTGAAGTGCTGGAGTTCGGGCGTCGCCTGGCACAGGACCTGGGGATAACCCTATTGAACGAAAAGTCGGCAAGCAGGGTGGCCGTATTCGGCGAAGAGGGGACCAGTACAAAGATACCTGGTCTGGAATAAGCCATTTCACATAGGGTTCCTTTCCAGGAACCTAAGGACCTGGGAGCAACACTTGTTCGCTGGAATGATATGTCCGGCGCCAGGGACCCACTCGAGCTCCGCCCCTTTGATGCGCTTCTGCAGTTCCACGGCGAAATGCGGTGCCACCATGATGTCCTCCTCCCCGTGCATGACCAGGGTGGGGCTCACAATGCTCGACAACCGCTCGTGACTGTCGAAGAGGTCCAGGGCTAGCTTTTGTCCGCGGAATCCCTCTAAGGCCCTTTTCCCGTTGCCGTTGGCCCGCCGCTGAGCCGGCTTGGCCAAGGCCAATCTCTTGAAGTAATCCTCCGGCAGGCACCAGGATTGCATCATTTCCATAAGTGAATCGAAGGACGCCCCTTCATCCGCCGAACGTATCATGGTATCGATGGCGAACGAGGATCGCCCCGGCCTCCTTGCATAGGTGGACATGAGAACTAGTGCTCCCACGCGGTCGGGATGGTTGATGGCGATCTCCTGGGCCACGTTCCCGCCCATGGACCATCCCAATATGTGGGACCGCTCGATCTTCAGATGGTCCAAGAGGTTCATGATGTCATCGGCCATCGTATGCATGGTAAAAAGGGTGGACGGATATTCCGTATCGCCCGCCCCCCGGTTGTCTAGTATCAACACGCGGTGCTTCTTCGATAGAATAGGTACGTACTTCTTCCAGAAGGAGATCTCACCACCAAGGCCGGTGATGAGTACCAGGGGTTCTCCCTCACCATGCACTTCGAAGTTCATCTGGATGTCACCAAGGACGGCCTTCGGCATCGGACGGCGGATTGGAATGTTCATATATGCTTTTATTCCAGGAACGCCCGTCCTTCCTAGCTCAACGCTCTCCCGTCGGACTATGAATGCTCCGTTCTGGACGTAAGTACAGACCAGAAAGATGATATCGGTATGGATGCCTAGTTGGATGGAAATGGAATGGATCGATGAGACAGTGGCCATAGGCAGTTGGGTGGATCATCGAAGGCACGGTCTCCAGAGGCTACAGGGTATAGATCTCAGTATGAACGCCCGCTCCCTTTTCGACGAAAGGTTCTTCTTCGTGGGTCGACGCCCCAACACGACCAAGGTCATCAGGGCCGCGGAACTACTGTTGGAACTCTCTAACAAAAGCGTAAAGGTCCTGGTCCATTGCTATCATGGACGTGACCGCTCAGCGTTCGTGGTCATGGTGTACCTCAGCATGAAATTAGGGCTCAATTACACCGAGGCTTTCGACATCGTTCGCCAAGGACGGCCACGTGCCAAGTTCCACCAGGATTGGGTGGACGTCCTGACGGCCGAAATGAAGTGAACCGCTCAAAGCCATCATCCCGGTATCTGAGCGATGACGTTATCGTCAAGGATATACTTGAGACGCGGCGCGACCAGGTAGACAGGGGCGCGGCCGAAGAAGTCCAGGCGGATGACATCATAGACCATCATAGCATAATACTCGGACCTTATGGCCTGGAACCTTTCTTCGCGCCCTGGGCCAATGCCCTCGGGGATGTTGAGCACCTCGGTACGGGTCAGTATCTCATTCAGCTTGCCTACCTTCGAGCTCAGTATCGTTATGGCCATACGCCGGCTGGTGAAGACCTGGAAGTTCCTCATCACCCAGATCTGCACGGCCAGGAACAATGCGATGATGAATATGTCATCCAGGATCATGTGGCTGAGGGATGGTAGCAGACTAGCCAGGGTGACACCCGGGAGTATGAGCGCACCCACAAAAAGTATGGCAGTGGCGGTGACCAGTCCCATGGCCAGCATCAGTACCATTGTGGTGGCCGCCCATCCCTTTGACCGGGCGGTCCTTATGCGAACCTTCCAGGCCCTGGCGAACAAGGTGATCCCCTGTGACTGGGGGTGGAGTATGATTATTAGGGCGTAGAAGGTGATTATGAGCAAGACCTGCACCACCACCAGCAGAGCCACGCTGTCAACGATCGCTATGGAGAACAACAGGAAATAGGTCAGCAGGCACAGGGCGAGACCCAGGATGATCGTGAAGCTGAGGGTCAGAGGGATCATGCCGCCAAGGAAGACGGTCAGTCCTACCTCGATGGCTAATTTCCTCTTACGCGCAAGCAATTTGATGGCCAGCCATCGATGGTCCGCATCCTCCCGCCTTGGCGCAGTCTTCTTTCTAGGCCGGGTCTTGCCGGTGGTGGTCGGCAGCAACAATATGACGAAGTTGTAAGAATATAGTAAAAGCGCCACGATCAACCAGATATGCAGCGACCCCGGCCTCGTGATGATGACCGCAGAGATCATCATCAGCAGCCCCAAGGAGATGATCGACCGAGGCAATCGATGATCTCCCTCGTTCAGCACCCTTTTCAGCAGCCCTTCCTGCTGGGCCAGTTCCTCAGAGACCTCCTGGAAGAATGCTGATACATCTTCGGTAACGGTCCCTTGGTCAGTGGGTGCCATGACATTCTCGCACAGCAAATAGCAAGGTCCATGATTAAATCCTTAGCCCTATAAGGAATGCTAGAAAGCAAAAGGATATCTAATCCATGCAGGGATAATCGCCACAGGTACTTCAATGGGCAAGAAAGAGAAGATGTCCTCTATATTGCACCTGGTCGGTGGAAAGCCAGAGAATGTAGAGAAGATCGTGGACGAGATCGACAAGTTCTTCGACAATCTCAACGCAGAGATGGAGGATTGGAAGGTCACCATGGAGGAGTTTCCGGATGGCACCCGCCTCTTCGCCCGATTTCAGGTCCTGATAAAGAAGTAGGTGTGAACAGTGAGCCCCCGCAAAGAGGAGAGGAAGGTCGAGAAGGACGAGGACCCGGACAGGGTCATTCTGTGTCCAGAGGAGTGGTCCGATCCCGAAAACCGCAAGGTCGTAGGAGAGTATCACAAGGGATTCTCCGATGACGTTTCGGACCTAGATGCGGACATGAAGGCTTTCGAGAAGATGTGGGTCGCCAAGGGCAGGGCGAAGGTCGCCAGTGAGTATCACAAGGAGGGCGCTCCCTTCATGGGATGGTCGGAGCAGGAGGACCGGCCCATGCCACCCTCGGCCCAGACCCCGGATGAATATCATAAGCTGTTGAGGGAGCGCGGGGTCCCGGAGAGATCTTTCGAGGAAGGAACGATGCCCATCAACTTGGACAGAAGCATCGATGTTGGAACGGTGGAGATCATCACCTATGCACTGTTCCGAGCCATCTTCGGTAAGGGGGTCAAAGTGCCCATCAAGAGGGAGGGCATGATGGACATGGATGTGATCGTGCGGGGCAAGGACGTCATCCTGAACACCAATCAGTTCTTCTTCATGGTGCCGGACCTTACCGTCTGGCGGATCATCTACACACATAAAGGTGTACCAGTGATGGAGTTCGGCCGCGGGGTCAAGAAAGGGTTTAAGGTACATCGCTTTCAGACAATACGACTGGTATTGGAGCTATGGAAGGATTCGAAGAAGAATCAACGCGAGAAGGCCCGACTACGATCGGTCGAACCCGTATCGGTCGATGATGAGGTGTCCGATTGACAACTGATACCACAGACAATCGTGAATTCTTCAGAGATGTCCTCAGGTCCATCCATTTGATCATGGCAAAGACCTTCGGACTGCACAAGGTTTCGGTCACCCCGATGGGTTCCGACGGCTCCCGTCTTTCCATACCGGTCAAGATCGAAGGTCTCGATCCCGAGGGCCGCCAGATGATCTATTTCGGTAAGATCCTGGGGGGCAGCGATATAATGACCGAACGCACTTTCCAGCTCTTCAAGAACATCTATCTGCAGATGAACTCCAGGGAACCGCTCTTCGACTTCACCCGTTCGGCCAGGGAAATGGCCAAGCATCAGTTCGAAGGTCTGTCCAAGATGTATGACCTGGGCATCCCTACGGCCAAACCTTTCGGCTACTATGAGTTGAACGGGGGTCTGTTTCTCTTCGTGGCCGAGTTCCTAGACACTTGTTCGGTCTCTCCATCAGAAAAGGTCACGACGGAACAGCTGGAAGAGGCTTTCCATCATTTGAGAAGAATGCATCGCAAGAAGATCTTCCACGGTGATATCAAGCCGGAGAACTTCATATTCTCGGACCAGGTCTACATCATGGATGTCGGTCATCTGCTGGATGATGCCCCTCCGAAGGAGAAGAGGGCCTATGACGTCGCATGCATGATCGCCTCGTTCTTAGAGTACAGTACGCCGGAGGTCATCGTCAAGTTGGCCAAGAAGAACTATTCCAGCCGGGACCTCAAACGGGCCGCGGATTATATGGACCTGATCGATAAACGACCGGACTTTCGATTGTCATCGGTCAAGATAGAGAAATTGATGCGCCTTCTTCAAAAATAAAGGCGCGGTGATACCGATCGATACTACTTTCCCTTTTTCTTGATCAGAGCCCTGGCGTGGATCTCCACTATCGTTCCGTCCTTGTTATCTTCCACGGAGAACTTCCATTGTTCCAGGGTGGCATCGAACTCCTTGAACATCTTCTTGATCTCCTGACCTTTCTCGGATAATACTTGAGATACGTCTTTCTCTGGCATCGGTTTAAAACCCCATGTCAATTATTGTCAAACGGAGTAGATATAGATTGGGAATCAAGCATCAGGCCACAGCTGGGTAGCTAGGTCCCTAAGTTTGAACTTCATTATCTTGCCGCTTGCCGTCAGCGGGTATTCGTCTATGAAGCGCACATACTTCGGTATCTTGTAAAAGGCGATCTGCCCCCGGCAATGGTCCTGCACGTCCTCCGGGGTCATGATGACCCCCGGTTTCAGGATGAGGAAGGCCGCCGGCTGCTCGCCATATTTTTCGCTGGGGACGCCTACGACCTGCACATCCTGCACCCCCGACATATGGTGGATGAAATCCTCCACTTCCTTGGGGTAGATGTTCTCCCCGCCACGGATGATCATGTCCTTAAGGCGGCCAGTGACGGCGAAGTAACCTTCTGCGTCCTTTATGCCGATGTCCCCTGAATGCAGCCATCCATCCTTGTCTATGGCCTTAGCGGTCTCCACAGGCATGTTATAGTACCCTTTCATGACGTTGTGACCCCGGCAGCACAGCTCACCGTGCTCCCCGACGTGGCAGAACCGACCGGTCTCCGGATCGATGATCGCCACCTCCACCCCGGGATAATGCTGACCGACGGTGGAGCATTTTCTATCCAGGCTCGGTTCGTCAAAGCGCGTCTGGGTCATGCCCGGACTGGACTCGGTCAACCCGTACACGTTGGTGACCTCGGTCATGTTCATGCGTTCCACGCATTCCTTCATGGTCTTTATGGGACAAGGTGCCCCGGCCATGATGCCCGTGCGCAACGATGAGAAATCGAACTTATGGAAAAGCTTGTGGTCCAGGATTGCTATGAACATGGTGGGTACGCCGTACACCGCGGTGCACTTTTCACGTTCGATCGACATCATGACATTGATCGG
>SPCU01000081.1 GCA_004525545.1 Methanomassiliicoccus sp.
CCTGAACTCCACGTCACCCTTCACCTCACTGAGGACGATCTTCTTGTCGTCCTCGTTCTCCAGTTCCGATTCGTCGAGGAACTCGAACACGCGTTCCGAGGCCGCGGCGACGGACTGCAGGCCGGTCATGGCCTGCCCCAGCTGCGCGAGAGGCTGCGTGAAGAGGCGCACGTACACGATGAAGGCCACTATCACGCCGATGGATATCGAACCGCTCAGTACCTGGACCGCGCCGACGATGCACACGACCACGTATCCCAGGTTGCCGATGAAACCCATGAGGGGCATCATCATGCCCGATAGGAAGAGAGATTTGAAGGCGCTGTCGAAGAGATCGTCGTTGATGGAGTCGAACTCCTTTTGCGCGGCCGCCTCGCCGTTGTAGGCCTTGACGATGACATGCCCGGTGTACATCTCCTCGACGTGACCGTTCAAGCGGCCGAGATGGACCTGTTGGCGTTTGAAGTGCTTCTGCGATCTGGACATTATGAAGGCCATCATGCCGAATCCCGCTAACGCGGAGAGGACGGCGGCCGCGGTCATGACCAGATCGGTGATCATCATCATCACCAGCGCGCCGATGAGCATCGCAGCGGCGCTCATCAGCGTACCGATGCTCTGGTTCATCGATTGCCCGATGGTGTCCACATCGTTCGTGGCCCGGCTTAGCACGTCGCCGTAGCTCGTCCGGTCGAAGTACCTCAGCGGCAGACGGTTGATCTTCTCCGAAATGTCGGTTCGGAGGCGCTTCGAAAGTCTCTGGACGACGGTGGCGATCATGTAGCCTTGGCCGTACGTAAACACCGCGGACAGCATGTATATCGTTACCAGGAACAACCCGATGTCCGCCACCGCCGCGAGGTCGATCGAGCCGACCATCATCCCGCTGGCGATGATATCGGTCATATCGCTGAGCTTGTTAGGTCCTATGACGGTGAACACCGTGCCGATGATCACGAGGATGGACGCCGCGACTATGACCGGAATGTACGGCCTCATGTAGGCCAGCATCCTGCGCCAGGCTTCCTTGAAGCTCTTGGGCTTTCCCGCTGAGAACCCAGGTCCGTGCCCCATGAACCCTCCGGGGCCTCTCGGTCCCCTCTGTTGTTCTCTAGGCGGGCTCATCTGCTCAGGTCCCCCTCTGATAACTGTGAATGCACTATCTCCTTGTACACCGGGCAGGTGTCCAGGAGCTCGCGATGATTACCTATCCCGGCGACCGTTCCGTTGTCCAGTACCACGATCTTGTCAGCGTCCATTATCGTGCCGACCCTCTGTGCGACTATTATGCTGGTCACCTCGGCCGTCTCCTTCTTGAGGGCGTTCCTCAACTGGCGGTCCGTCCTGTAGTCCAGGGCGGAGAACGAATCGTCGAAGATGTAGATCTCAGGCCTTCTGCATACCGCCCTGGCGATGGAGAGACGCTGCTTCTGGCCGCCGGACAGGTTGGTCCCGCCCTGAGCTATCGAGGCATCGTAGCCGCCCTGCATGGCCTCGACGAACTCCGTGCTCTGCGCGATCGATATGGCCCTCCTCACGTCCCCCTCCGTGCGTTCAGAAGACATGTCCCCGTACGCGACGTTGGATGAGATCGTGCCGGAGAACAGGTTCGCCTTCTGCGGCACGTAACCTATCTTCTTGTGCAGCGCCTGCTGCGTGTAGTCACGGATGTCCATGCCATCGACGGTGATCCTCCCTTCGGTGACGTCGTACGAGCGCAGGACGAGGTTGACGATGGTGCTCTTCCCGCTTCCGGTGGAACCGATGAACGCCACGGTCTCACCCATCTCCGCCTTGAAGCTGACGTCCTTCAGCACGTAATCGGACGCGCCTGGATATTTGAAGCATACATTTTCGAAGACTATCTCGCCGTTGGCCGGCCCGGGGGAGGCAGCGACGGCCCCGTCCCTGATCGACGGTTCCGTATCGAATATCTCCTCGATGCGCTTGGCGGCCACCATGGCGCGCGGCAAGATGAAGAACACTATGACGACCATCATGAACCCCATGACCACTTGCATCGCATAGGCTAGGAACGTGATCATCTCCGAGAACAGCGTGATCTGCGCGTTGAGACCGGCGGCGGCCTCGATGATGAACGCCCCTATCCAGTATATGGAAAGGGACAGAATGCTCAACACCGCCGACATCACCGGCATCATCAATGCCATGGCGCGGCCGGTGAACAGGTTGTTGGAGGTGAGCTCCTCGTTGGCCTTCTCGAACTTCTCCTCCTGGTAGTGTTCCGCGTTGTACGCGCGGATGACGCGGATGCCCTTGAGATTCTCCCTCATGTGACGGTTGACGTCGTCAGTGAGCCATTGTATCCTCTTGAATCGCGGGATCACGAATATCATCAGCACCGCGATCACGACCAGCAATACGACAATGGCGGTGGCGGTGGCCGCGGTCCATTGCCAGCTCTTTCCGGATATCTTGAGTATCGCCCATCCGGCAAGGATCGGCGCCTTGATTATCACCTGCAGGCCGATGGCCACTGCCATCTGCACCTGCGTGACATCGTTGGTGGCGCGGGTGATCAGGCTAGCGGTGGAGAACTTATTGATCTCGTTCGCGGAGAAAGACTGCACCTTGCTGAACTCCATGGTGCGGAGGCGCTTTGAGAGGGACGTCGCCACATAGGCGGCCAGGTATCCGATGACCAGCGCCGTGAGGAGGCTGCCCAGAGCGAAGGCCAGCATCGGCCATCCTTCGCCCATGACCTGTTCGACCGAACCACCGGTCTGGATGAGATTGGTGATGGTGTACATGTAGTCCGGGATCTCCAGGTCCAACCATACCTGGAGAACGATGAGCGCCGTGCACACCCCGATCAACGCCCATTCCTTGGTCTTGAGATATTTCAGGATCATTTTGCACCAGCTTTTATCTTAGAAAGATCGGTTGTGAGGACGATAGGATCGGTCCGATAGGGCAGCACTGTCGCATACCTTCATCAGGCCCTTCGCTTCGATGATGGATCTCAATCCATTACCTCCTTCTCCAGTTCCTGGATGTGCGTCTCAATCATCCTCATGTTGATCTGCATGGTGTCTCTGATCTCCTTCAAAGCGTCGAGCCTCCGCCGGGGGGCCTCCTCGTCCAGAGGCACGAAGCCCTCCACCTGCCCCTTCCTGTTCAAGTAGGCCCTTCCCATGATGCTCATGGTCCGGGCCATGAACAGCATGCCGGAGGACATGGATGCCAACGTTCCGTCCAACCAGTCGTGGCCTTCGATCGTGAGGGTATAATGGTCCTTGCCTTCCAGGTTCTCCACCGACAACAGGCCGTGCTCCTGCAGCCGCCGCAGGGCGGGATACACCGAACCGGTCTGCGGAACCCATACGCCTTCGTATTCCTCCCTCATGGCCTTGATGAGCTCGTACCCGTACATGGGACGGTCCATGAGCTCGATCATCATGATCAACTGGGAGGCGCTGATGCGTTCTCCTTTGTAGACGTGCATGTTTCCTATCATGTTCAGGCCTGATTTAGGTAGATATCTACTAAGTAGTGCGGTACTGTAGAACTCATATATCAAACTTGTAGGGGTCACCAGTGAGACCTTTTAAATCGGGGGACCTTTTTTGTCGTGGCATGGAGCTGACCTTCGACGAGATCCCAGAGGACCTTTGGGACGATTGGGTGTGGCTGGTGTCCCCCGCCGGACTGATGCGGGTGGTGGAAGAGGAGATCCAACCCATACTGAGCAGTTCCTACCAGGTGACCTCGACATATACCATCAATCTGCCAAAGATGGTGCTTTTCGACCTCATGTGGAGCTCCCGCCTTGAGGTAGGGGAGGATGGAGTGGTGGACGCCATGGACCTCCATCGTACCGTGGACCGGGACCTGGACCTTATATTGAATAGCCTCGACTTCCTGCTGAGGAACTACCCCCTGGTACTGCGCTGGAAACTGGGCCCGGAGGAGATCGTGGACCTGTCACCCAACATCTGGGACGACATCACCGAACCGCCGGACCTGCTGTGGCACGTGCCCCGGGAACTGGAAGGGCTGTCCTTGGACCTCGAGAGCCTGGCCATAGATTACTTCAATCCTTTCATCCCCTCCCTGCGCCGCCTTATGGTGCACCGTTCGGTCATAGGGGTCATCTCACCCCTGAAGACCCTGGACCATGTGCGGATGGCCCGAGACGATCCGGACCACGTCATGCGCGAAGGGCTTCTGACATCCATCGAAGAACTGAGGTCGAGAGGCTTGATCGAGGTGGGGGAAGGCAAGGTCAGATGCTTGACCGAAAGGGGGGCTAGAATGATAGGGACCGAGCCACTCTCGGACTGTCTCGGTTGCCGCTGCCGTGTGGAAGAGGTGCTGGAATATGAGATGGGTGGAGAAGAGGACTGATCTTCCTACGATCTGATGCATATATCGTTGCTTTTCCGCTTGATCATTGGAACGAACCGTAAATGAATTTGAACATTTCGTAGTAATTTTCTGAATCCTTTTATGATTCGCATGATAATCTTTATCAGGGGGTACTATATTTGGCGCATGGGTCCTTAGATGAAGCTTTGGGATTTTGGTAGGGTCAAGGACGGTAAGGTCAGAATAGGGGATAAAATACGCCACCGCGTGGGCTTGGAGGATGGAAGTCAAGTATATTCCACCCTCTTCAGGTACGAGCATAATGGGGCACGTGGACATGAGATCGTCCTATCCACGTTCGGACCTGAGAACTACCGGGAGCTGTGCAATCTCACTTTCTATATGATCGATTCGCCTGGCGCCTGCGCTCAGGCGGCCAAGTTCCTGTCCGACCGCAACGTGGACATCCTGAACTCGGTCTCGGTCAGCATGACCTGCGGCATCTCCATGGTCTGGAAGATGCTAGTGGACCTTTCCTATTACGGCGATTCCACTCAGTTGACGGAGGACTTTGCAGCCCTAAGGCGCACCAGCCCCACCGCCCTCTCGAAGGTGGAGGGACTTGAGATATCCACCTCCCACATCAGCGATCGCTACACCAAAGGTGTCAGCGGTCCTCAGTCCTCGAAGATAACGGCCAAAGCGCTGCGCAAGGTGTCCCGCTCCCCTTCACCGATAAAGGACGAGAGCTTTCCCATTCCAAAGGATTACCTGGACCAGCTGGAAGGCGTGACCGAGGGTACGCCGGTCATGATGGTGGGCGACGTGGACTCCTGGGTGCTATCGATGTCATTCCTGCCGGACGATTGTTTGATCGTGGAGATGTCCTTCGAGATCCCGGACAAGCCCGGCGCCATTTTCCGAGCGACGGAAGCGTTGGCCGCTCAGAACGTCAATCTGCTGGCGGTCTCGTCAAGGGTGCTCGTATACGGACAGAAGATGACCCTGGACCTGGTGGCCGATCTGAGCCAAGCCGGCGATCTGGACAAGGTGTGCGAGGCGATCTTGGCCTGATTGGGCGGAGAGTTCAAGCTCCGTTCCAAGGGCAGTGTGGTCTTTTGAGGCCTCAGCCATGCTGATAGGCCGCAAGGTACTGGTGAAAGATGAGGTGTCCTCCACCAACGAGGTCGCCAAGTCCCTGGCACTGGAAGGTGAGCCCGAGGGGACAGTGGTCACGGCCGTCCGCCAGAGCGGAGGGAAAGGGAGGATGGGACGCCAATGGGAATCGCCTGAGGGCGGGGTCTATCTCTCGGTGATCCTGCGGCCGGAGCTACCGGCCTCGGGATCCTGATGAGCTCATCGGGGCTCGGCGCGCTCCTGGGAGCCCTTGTTGTGGCCACCTATTCCCAGGGCACCCAGCGAGGACGCTTCCTGTTCCCGAGTATGGCCGTTTCCTGCGTTGCGCTGGCTGTCTTCGCGCGGATGAGTCACCTCGCGCCGGCCGCTCTCCTCATGGTCGTGGCCGGCGCGGGCCTCGTGATGCTCTTCTCGGCGGCGAACAGCGCGGTCCAATCCAGCGTGGAGGATGAACTCAGGGGCCGGGTGATGGGGGTCTGGTCGCTGGTGTTTGCCGCCTCGATGCCCTTGGGCAGCCTCCTCATGGGCACTCTGGCCCAGAAGCTC
>SPCU01000087.1 GCA_004525545.1 Methanomassiliicoccus sp.
ATGCGGTCCTTGAGCGATGCTGAACTGAAGCCGCCGAACACGATGCTGTGCACCGCCCCAAGGCGTGTGCAGGCCAGCATGGCTATGGCCAGTTCGGGTATCATGGGCATATAGATGGAGATGCGGTCTCCCTTCTCCACTCCCATAGACTTCAATACGTTGGAGAACCGGCATACCTCGACCTGGAGCTGCTGGTACGTGAGCACCCTCACCTCTTCCTCGCCTTCTCCCTGCCAAATGATGGCCGCCTTGTTCTTGCGACCATTTTCAACATGTCGGTCCAGGCAGTTATAGGAGACGTTCAGTTTGCCGCCCTCGAACCATTTTATTTCGGCATTGTCCTTGTTCCAGCTGTGCACTCGGTTCCACTTGGAGAACCAGTGAAGCTCCTCAGAGGCCATCTTGGCCCAGAACCCTTCAGGGTCCTTGATGGAGTCCTGGTACATCTTCTCGTACTGCTCCATGCTCTTGATGTGGGCCTTCTCGCTGAACTCCTTCGGCGGCGGGAATCTCCGCACTTCTTCCATTACGCTCTCGATGGTCTTTCCGTCACTCATTCTCCGCTTCCTCCTATGGGCGGACATCCGCCGGAACATGGCCTATCGCCGGGTTCATGTCCGTGACATTAGTTATAAGGATTACGGAAAACGCATAGCACAGGTGGAATTAATTATATTTTCCGATATTCCCTACTGTAATTGTCGATTTTTCTGCGCGGATCGATTCCAATTCTATAAATTCAATTCCTCTAAGGAATCAGGAAAAAGAAAAATGGGGAGGGGGGACCGCCCCATTAAGCGTGCGATTCACTGAACATGGCGTTCAGATCTATGTCAAAACAGTCATCGGTGCTACTTCCATCGACCATCTCGATACGGGCTCGTATCTTGTTCCTTTCAAAGGAGATGTTCGCATTGCGCACCATTGACTTGTACATGCTGATCCTCTTACCCGCTTGGGTTAGCCGTCTTTCGGAGCAATGGATCAGTCCGGCATCTTCGAGCACACGGATCTTCCGGTAACAGGCGGCTATCGGGATGCCCAGGGCGTCGCTCAATTCGAAGGCGCTCTTAGGGCGACCCATAGTGGCCATCAATATCTTCGCCGTGTACTCCTCGGTCAGCAATCTCGAAGTTTGCAGTACCTGCATTTTACCCACCTTCTAAATGCTAGGGTTAAGAAGTATATTTAATTGGAATCGTCTGAGAATCAATGTTGATTTTTGATAATATTGCGGAGCCAGTATCGAATTTAAAGATGATATCACTGTCTTTCTTTATCTTTTAAGGTAATGGAACGATGTAAAAAGACCGGGTATCAAGAAATCGATCGAAGTATTACTTAGCGTATACTTTTTTAATAATTATTTTACGGCCTAGATAACATTAATATATTTCGCCTATCAATTCTTACGTTGTGGGCCTGTCCATAGGAGGTCAAGCAATGTCCTGCGGTAAGTGCGGTAAAAATGATGACAAGAAGAAGGATGACAAGAAGAAGAAGTGATCTTCTCTTGGTCCAATGACTTTCAAACCTTTTTCCTCTTCTTCTTAATGTCCGGTTCTAGTCCGTTCTTGCCATTATCAGGATGGCGCTGAATATCATCACGGCACCGATGGCCACGAAGGCATCGATACTCTCGTCAAGGAACAGCCAGCTGAGGAACACGGCAAAGGCTGATTCACATAGCAATATGGTGGCGGAGCTGACCACGCTTAAATGTTTGAGCGCCCCGATCCACAGCACCGCTGGTAGTGTGGTGCATAACAGACCGACGAACATCACCACGGGCAGGGCCGTCAGGTTCAACGAACCCTCTAACGGTATCAGGAAAAAAAGGGCCAGCAATGTCGCCGGCAGGAACGCGTGCAATCCCAGGGTCCATTGCTCCGGCCGAAGGGTACGCAAGGCCACGCGGGACATGATGACCACCACACCGATGCCCGCGGCCGCGGTCAGCATGAGCAAGTTGCCTAACATCTGTGTGCCTTCCAAGGCCGAAGGGTCCCAGCGGGTGGTCAGGGTTATCAGCCCCATCATGGCCAGGACCAAACCGACGATCCGGTGAAGGCTCAGGCTCTCTCTGAAGGCCAAGCGGCTGAAGAATGCCACGAATATCACGTTAGTGCCAATTATCAAGGCTCCGGCCGAGGCCGTGGTCATGGTCAGACCGACATAGCTGGGTGCTACCACAAAGGTGTTAGCGAGGGAGGCCACCCAGAATTCCCAACGGCCCAGCATCGCCTTGGTAAAGATCCTTCTCCAGTACATGTATAATATCAATGCCAGGGAGCCGACGGCCATGGTCGCCGCTCCCAGCAGGAAGGGGTTGGTGCTGCCCACCTGCATCTTGACCGCCACGTAGGAGGAGCCCATCATCAGGCTGGAGAGCAGGGTGCTGAGCACTGCTCCGGTCTTGGGGGAAAGATCGGTAACCATTCTAACCACGGTCGGATAATTGATGAGATTCGGTGAACAGTTCTTTGGACATCAACCTTGTGGACAGAACGGCCGTGCTGACCCCCGATGCCAGGATCATGGAGAAGACCACTATCTGGAATAGCATGCCCACTCGCCGTCTCAGGGTGATGGGGTCAATGTCATGCAAAGGTACACCGAAGAACGAGATCTCGCCTGTGGTGATATCGGTGAGGCGGTTCAGGCAGCGCAGCAGAGTGGACTTCCCGGCGCCGGAGGGGCCGACCACCATCAGCAGCTCCCCCTCCCTCACCTCGACGTCCCCTCTGGTAATGACCTGGTTGCCGTTCAGGGTCACCCTGACCTTCCGCAGCTCGAAGCAAGATGTCACGCCCGACCAAACGTCCTCCCTCATTAATAATGTCCCCGTTTAGAAGAAATATCCGTCATCCTTGGTCATCATAATGTTCCTCTTTTCCAAAAATCACTGGAGAGATGATGTTGTGGTTCAGTCGCCTCTCGTCCTATGATCTCCGGTCCCTATGGAAGAACCTGTTCCACGTTATATTCCGGCCGCGGTACGTTTAGAACCATCCGCGATGAACGAGCTGAGGTCATACTTCAGAGGAATGGCTCTTTTTGGTTCAGATCGCGCAGGAATGCTTTCAGTTGCGCCCCGTACTGAGGGTGCTTAAGGGCCAGCTCGAACTGCGAATTGAGCCATCCCTGTATATCACCGATGTCATATCGCTTACCGATGAATTCCCAGGCCAGCAGTCTTTCCTTCTCCCTCAATAATCGAAGGGCATCGGTGAGCTGCAGTTCACCGTTGTGACCAGGCTTGGTCCTCTCGATGCACTCGAATATGCCTGGAGTGAGCACGTATGTGCCGGCGATGCACAGGTTCGAGGGCGCCTCAGCCGGTGATGGCTTCTCCACCAGGTCATTTATCTGATACAGGCGATCGTCCACCTTGACGGCGTCCAGCACCCCATAGTCCTTGACCTTCTCTCCCGGGACCCGTTCCACTGCGATTACCGATTTTCCGGTGCGCGCGTGGACCTCCATCAACTGCTTGACCACTGGAACGTCGGACACGTGGATGGTGTCACCGAGCATGACGGCGAAAGGTTCGTTCCCCACATGATGCCTGGCCTGGTAGACCGCATCCCCCAATCCCTTAGGTTCCTTCTGACGTATGTAATGAAGGTTCGCCAGGTTGCATAGGTTCTTAATATTCTCCAAATGCTCGCGGCGATTTCCGTTATGCAGAATGGCCTCCAGCTCGAAGGAATGATCGAAATGGTCCTCGATGGTCCGTTTGTGCCGACCGGTGACGATGATAATGTCCTCGATCCCGGCTCCAACCGCCTCCTCCACCACATACTGTATGACCGGTTTGTCGATGACCGGGAGCATCTCCTTTGGCTGCTCCTTCGTTAGAGGAAGAAAACGTACGCCCCATCCGGCTGCAGGGATCACTGCTTTCATGTCCTACCAGCATATCCCTTGATAGTTATTAGTCTTCGTGATGCCCCGGCCGTCCACCAGTAGCATATCGCCGTAAAGACCCCGGTCGGAGTACTCCTTCCATTCGGTGAGGATGAGCGCCGCGTCCGCTTCATACAGGCATTCCTTGGCAGTATCACAATAGATGATCTCCGGGAATAGACGCCTGAAGTTGGGGATGGCCTGGGGATCGTGGGCTCGGACCTTGGCTCCCTTTCTCAGCAGTTCCTTCACCACCGTCAGTGAGCTCGCTTCCCGTATGTCGTCAGTGCCGGGCTTGAAGGCCAGTCCCAGGACGGCCACGGTCTTTCCTTCCAGGTCCATCTCTCTTTCCAATATCTCGACCATGCGCAGCGGTTGCCTATGGTTCACGGAGAGCACCGCGTCCAGCATGTCGGTGGGGACGCCCAGCTCTCTGGCCTGGGCCCTTATCGATTTGATGTCCTTGGGGAAACAGGAGCCTCCAAAGCCGCAACCCGCCCGCAGGAACTGCGGACCTATACGTGAATCTAGCCCGACCCCTTTGGCCACCTCTCTGAAATCCATCCCTAGGACCTTGCTCAGATTGCCCAGCTCGTTCACCAGGGAGATCCTGGCCGCCAGGAAGGCGTTGGAAGCCATCTTGATCATCTCTGCCGTTGAAAGGTCCGTTCGCAGGATCGGGGCTTTTATCTGCTCGTACAACGAGGCCACCTCATGGAACGTCCTATCATCAGTTGCACCGATGACCACACGGTCCGGGTGCAGGAAGTCGGTGATCGCCACCCCTTCCTTAAGGAACTCCGGGTTCATGGCCACCCCTAGATGGTCACCGATGCTCTTCCCTGATGCCTGGACAAGCAGTGGAATGACCTTATCATTGGTCGTGGTAGGCAGGACCGTGCTCTTGACCACCAGCACATGTCTTCCCTCCTTCTGCCTTAGAACGATCCCCAGGTCCTCCACCGCCTGCAGCACGTACCGCAGGTCTATTGAACCATCCTCCCGGGAAGGGGTACCGACGCAGAGGAATGTCATATCGGAATCGATGGCCGCGGACAGGTCTTGGGTGGCTTGGAAGCTTCCGTCGTCCAGATGCTTGCGCATCAGCTCTTTAAGACCCTCTTCGAATATCAGGGGGACGCCGGCGTTGATGCTGTCCACCTTCTCTTTTATGGTGTCGATGCAAACCACGGTGTGGCCAAGCTCAGCGAAGCAAACACCAGAGACCAGCCCCACATACCCGGACCCGATTACGGAGACCTTCATTATTCCGCTCCCTGGAATTGAATGATAATGACCTATTTAAAAAACGCTCCACCCAGTCTCGGGTAATGATTATCTAGGTCTCTCTTAATGTACGGAAGTTGTCCTTCCTTTGGAGGTCGGACCCCATGGCCCGTCCGACCATGATATTGTTCACTGCCACGTTCATCGGGGGCGCGGCAAATTACCTGTATCGGATACTCATGGGCCGGGCGCTCGGGACCGAAGACTACTCGGCACTGACCGCCCTTCTGTCGATCTTCTACATTCTCTCGGTCCCGGTCCAGACCATAGGGACGGCCATCGCCCGCTATGTCTCACGATTCATGGCCGAAGGCCAGGAAGGACAGATAGCCTGGCTCATGAGCCGGGCGTTCTGGGCCTCGGCGGCGCTCGGAGGGGCGATGGCCATCGGGCTCTTCCTACTGTCGCCCCAGCTGGTCTCCTTCATGTCCCTAAGCTCGTGGCTTCCCATATTCATCCTCATGGCAGGCATCGTGGTGACCATGGTGGGACCGGTAGGCACCGGCACCCTCCAGGGGCTGCAGCGCTTCGGGGCGCTCAGCGCCTTCAACCTGGTGGGGCCGTTGGGGAAGCTGGCGTTCGGTATCATACTGGTCATGGCCGGCATGGGGGTCAGCGGGGCCTTCGGGGGGG
>SPCU01000121.1 GCA_004525545.1 Methanomassiliicoccus sp.
GTTCCTTATGTGAGGTTGTTACCCTGAAGATCGCCATGTTCACAGATTCGTATCTACCCTCCAGAGATGGGGTGGTTACCTCCCTGTTGTTGACCAAGAGGGAGCTGGAGAGGTTAGGGCACACTGTGTACATCTTCGCCCCCAAACCGGCCAAGGGCGAGGTCGAGGAGGAGGGCATATACTACTTCAGATCGATAGGCTTCAGCAAATACTCCGGCTACCGCATTCCTATCTTCCCTACCAACAAATGCGAGATACTGGCCGGGCTGGATGTGGATGCCATACATACCCATGGACTTCTTTTCCAGGGGTTGCGAAGCATGCTGGCCGGTCGGGCCTTGAAGAAACCGGTGGTGCTGACCTTTCATACCATGGTCACCGAAGCGGCCAAGTTCTACAATTTCACCCCCTTTCCGGAATGGGTGGTCCATCTGGGCATGTGGACCTATCTTCGTTCCCTGCTCCACCACTCGGAGGTGGTCATCGCCCCCACTCATGCCATCAAGAACGAGATCGTTCACTACGCCCCCCGTATCAAACGGTTCGAGGTCATCCCCACCGGGGTGGACGTGGACCGGTTCCATAAGGACGTCGACGGCAGCGAGATCCGCAAGAGGTACGGGCTGGAGGACAAGAAGGTCATATTGCACTTGGGCCGGATCGCCTGGGAGAAGAACATCGACCTGGTGCTGAGGGGCTTCGCCCGGCTCATCGAGCAGGAGCCGGATGCCCGGTTGCTGCTGGTGGGAGAGGGACCGGCCAAAAAGCACGTGCAGAAGTTGGCTGTTGACCTGGGTGTTGATGCGAACGTCATTTTCACTGGATTCGTACCTGACAGCGAGCTACCTCAGTTCTACGCCGCCTGCGACGTGATCACCCTGGCCTCCAAGTTCGAGACCCAGGGACTGGTCATCCTGGAGGCCATGGCCGTCGGCAAACCGGCCTCCGGCATTCGCTACCGGGCGGTGGCGGAGATCATCAAGGACGGGGAGAACGGCTCCCTGTTCGAAGAGACCCCGGAGAGCTGGTCGCATGCCACCTTGAAACTGCTCAAAGAGCCGGAGAAGTACCGGGATGCCGCCTTGGCTAGGGCCAGCGAGTACTCCTCGGGGCAGTGGGCCACCCGTCTGCTGGACGTATACGAATACGCCATAGAGTCCAAGGCTGGAAGGGTGAGCGGAAAGGTTTTTTAATCGCCTGAGCGTACGAGAAAGAATGTTTGATATCGGCGAGACCTTCTACGGATTCTTCTCGCCGCTGGGACTGGCAGGTTGGCTAGCCTGCGTGTTCATACTTTTCTACGTGGACGCCATCGTATTCCCGACCGTCCCTGAGCTCTTCGTGGTGCTCTTCTTCATGGCCGGATATGGGACGGTCCCGGACCTGGTCCTGTGGACCCTCTTCATACTGACCATCGCCGTGGCCGAGGTATTGGGATTGACGACACTGTACCTGATCGTCCGCCGGGTGAGGGTACCGGTCAAGATAGCCAACGCCGTGGAGCGTTACCGCTGCTTCCTGGTATGCCCCGACGAACGCATGATCCTGTGGAACCGCATCGCGCCCATCCTGCCTTTCACCGGAGCGTTCGTGGCCATATGCAATTGGTCGTTCAAGCTCTCTCTGTTCTATCAGGTGCTGGGCGGGACCATCAAGTACGGGCTGATATTGGCGGCCAGCAGTTGGTTCTTCGTATACTTTGAGAACGGCACGGCCGCTGACATCACCCTAGTGATGGTGGCGGCCATCCTGGCACTGAGCTTGATCGTGTCCATCTACCGTAAGCGCAAGGCAAACCGAGCGGGCGGACAGTGTCCGTTGCCTTGAAGTGATGCCTTTCGGGGCTTGACCGCCCCGTAGGTAAGTGGTATCGGCCGCCCATGGTCCTCGTGGCCATCATCGCTTGATGCCGACTTGACGGAAGCAGGGCCATGACGCCATCATCAAAGCGTAGATGAATAGTATAAAAAGAGAAAGTATGGGCGGGACAGACCGCCGTTGATGCTGCCTTATTCCAATATGGCAAAGATGGTTATGATGAACACCAGGCTCTTTCCTAGCAGCTCACTGTTGTAGTTCTTCACCGCAGTGCCGTTCTCCACGTCCACCTGGGTGATGAAAAAGGTCCCGGTGCCATCTACACCCATGATATGATCGCTGTCCCCGTCGCCCAACTGGTGCTCCAGTGCGATCTGGTTGGAGGTGCTGTCGATATCGGTCACCAGCACGTCCCATCCGGTGGTGCTGTTGCCGTTGATATGGTATTCAGTGTCGACCGTCGGGGCGTTCTTGACAATTACCCGGTCAGCCTGCGTGTTATACTCCAACACGGTCACAGGCCAGCTCCACGAGGGGTCGGTCACTGTCAATCCAGCTACTGGACCGACACCGTATTCAGCGGTGAACTGAGAGGAGGTGAGCGTCTCCAGGAGCGGTACGGTCTCGGTGAGATCGAAGGTCACCAGCTTGGTCGGGTCCATCGGACCGTACGCCTCATCGGGGGTTAGAGTGATGGTCTTGGTCTCACCAACGCGCATCCCCACCACCGCCGAATCGAATCCGTCGATCAGCTGACCGCCACCGACCTCGAAGCTCAATTGGGTGTAGGATGTTTGGTCACGCAGGGTGAAGGAGAGCGTCTTTGGGTACGCGGCGTCATCGATCGCGATGGAATAATTGGAGGTGTCGAAGACCCTGCCGTCGGTCAATTTTCCGATGTAATCGACCTTGATGGTCTGACCTACGGTCACCAGATCGCTGCTGGACTCCTCGGACTGACCTCCCTGATACAGTACGATGACCACGGTGCTGGCGCTGACCATCAGCACCCCGATCAGAACAATGAGCAGGACGTTCACGGCTCCCGTAACATCCTTGGACAGCCTATCGAACCTCATAACCATGCGATTCAGGCAAAACGTTTTCTTGAATTTAAACCTTGCTTACCACCAGGATACTTTCCAGCCGTGCTGGAGCGATCCATGACGCTGGAATCGTTTATTTATATATGTGGACCATTACAGAAAATACCCTATCAGGCGATAAGATGAGGACCCTCTACATACACGCCGATTTCATGGAGTTCGAGGTTAAAAAACCCACCCCGGTGGCGGAACCCATCGACGACCAGGACAAGACTGGCAGGATGGAAGAGGTTCTGGTCGCCTTCATCACCGTGGAGAAGAAGGACCAGGACCGGGTGGAGGCGGTCGCCTCACAGGCGTCCCGCGACATCATGGAAACTGCGGAGAAGGTGGGAGCGGAGCGCATCATGCTCTATCCCTACGCCCACCTGAGCCCGGACCTTTCCGACGCGGAGACCGGTAAGCATGTGCTCCGGGATATGGAGGTCATCATCTCTGGCGCCGGTTGGCCCGTTCACCGCGCTCCGTTCGGCTGGTACAAGGCGTTCAAGATCAGCTGCAAGGGGCATCCCCTCTCGGAACTGTCCCGAGAGATCGAGGGAGAGGAGGAGCCGGAGGCACCAAAGGGCGAGGAGCGCTTCCTCGTGCTGATGCCCGATGGCACCGAGATCGCCCCGTTGGACTTCGA
>SPCU01000141.1 GCA_004525545.1 Methanomassiliicoccus sp.
GCTGAACGCCATCGTGCTGAACAAGGGGCTGAGCTTTGCAGAGGTGTTCAAGAACATCGCCATGATCGGTGAGATATGCTGGCAGGACGAGAACGCTACTCAGCTGATCGATTCCATGAACGACCGCCTGGATGAAATTCAGGAGACCATGTTCGATGTCGAGGAAGAACCGACCCTGGCCTTCTGTGTCTGGTTGGAACCGATATTCCTGAGCGGCAACGGCACCTTCGTGAGCGAGATCATGTATAAGGCCATGGGCGAGAACGCCTACGACGACATGACCTCCTATCCCGAGATCACCATGGAGTCCATGCTGGAGCGTGATCCCGAATATCTGTTCGTCACCGGTATGATGATGGAGACCTCGGGCCAGGCAGTGCTGGACATGTTGAAGAACCACACGCTGTGGTCGGAGACCTCGGCGGTACAGAACGATAAGGTGTACGTGTTCGTAGGCCAGGCCGAGAACCTCTTCAATCGCCCCGGTCCCCGCATGGTGGACGGCGTGGAACTGATGGCCAAGATACTACACAGTGATGTATTCAACGTCACCATACCCTATGTGCTGGAGAACGATTACGCGGACTGGGTCTCAGGGTCGGCCTCTTTCGAGGCTCCATCCAACGCGATCTTTCAGGTGAACAACGATCATATCAACGCATTGACCGGACCAGCGGCGAACATTTTCGATACTGCCTCCGAGTACGTTGCCCAGGGCGTTATTTTATTACCTGCCCGGCCATACCTGGAACAGTTCGGAATCGAGCCGTTGTCCTCGGTCATCGGCGATGATCACCTGAAGAACCTGTGAGGACGAAACCATGGAGGGCACCAAGGCTAGCCGGGCTAAGTTCAAGCTGATCATGATACTCGGCCTGGGCTCGGTCAGCCTGGTCTTCCTTTTTATCTTATCTCTTACCACGGGCACCATGGACATATCCTTCCAGGAGGCCATGGAGTCCACCTGGAACCTCATCGTCAACGGTGGAGAGCACCAGAACGTCCAGGAATTGGTAATTCTCAATCTCAGGATACCTAGGGCCTTGGCGGTCATCGGCGTAGGGGTCGGTCTCTCAGTGGCCGGAGTGGTCATGCAGGCCCTGATACGCAATCCCATGGTCGATCCCTATATCACCGGAGTCTCCTCCGGAGCCGCCCTGGGCGCCACCCTGGCGGTGTTGGCTGGGGTGACCTTGCTCGAAGTGTCCAACTATGCCCTGCCCATCATGGCCTTCGTTGGCGCCAGCGTAGCCTTCCTGATAACCATGATCCTGGCCGAGTCTGCCGGAGGAAGGCCCATAAGCTATGTGCTGGGCGGGGTCATCGTGGGCATAGCCTTGTCCGCCGGCACCACCCTGCTGATGTATTTCAACAGCGACAAGCTGCACGGGGTGCTTTTCTGGCTCTTCGGCTCCTTCGCCTATCTGACCTGGGAATCGACGCTCATCATTCTATTCACGGTGCTGGCACTGACCACGGTCATGCTTTTCTACGCCAAAGAGTTCAATGTCATATTGCTGGGGGACGAGCAGGCACGGCAGCTGGGCATGAACGTCAAGCGATTCAAGACCACGATGTTCATGTTGGTGTCTGCACTAGCATCGGTCTGCGTGGCCTTCACCGGTATCATCGGATTCGTGGGATTGATCATCCCGCACCTGGCGAGGATGATCATCGGCGGTGACCATCGTTTGCTATTGCCTGCGTCCATGATGCTCGGGGCAAACATTCTATTGGTGGCAGACATTGTATGTAAGACCGCAGTGGCTCCGCAGGAACTTCCGATCGGCGCCATAATCTCGGTCATCGGGGCGCCGTTCTTCGGTTACCTGATGATCAGAATGGGGAAAGAATATGTCATGTGAGGATGAGCTGGTGGTGAAGGTCGATAACATCTCCTTCAGCTACGGCACCAAGCGCAATCTTTGCTCCAAGACGTTGAAGGGCATAACCATCAACGCGGGAAAGGGGCAGCTCATAGGTATCATGGGTCCCAACGGCTGCGGGAAGACCACCTTCATGCGCTGTATCAACAAGGTGCTCAAACCGCAGGAAGGGGCCATTTACATCGATGGCAAGGACGTCGACCGACTGAAGATGATGGAGATCGCCAAGATATGCGCCAACATACCGGCGGACATTCCGGACGATTTCCATCTGTCTGTAGAGGAGTTCGTATCGCTGGGGCGTTACCCTTACGTCACCGGCATCTGGTGGGAAGGGGAAAAGGACGAGCAGCTGGTGCGTGAGGCCATGGACTCTTACCACGTCACTTATCTTCGCGACCGTAAGTTGGGGGAGCTCAGCAGCGGAGAGAAGGCCCGGGTGTTATTGGCCAAGGGTGCGGTCCAACAGCCAAAGATACTGTTGGCGGACGAACCCAGCGCCCATTTGGACCTTAAGTTCAAGCTTCAGGTCATGCAGGCCTTGAAGGACCTATCCCGTCAAGGCGTCACCGTCATCACCGCCTCACACGACATCAACCTCATCGCCAAATACTGCGATCTGGTAATAGTCATCAGCGAAGGATCGATCCTGAAC
>SPCU01000041.1 GCA_004525545.1 Methanomassiliicoccus sp.
GAAGTGGTCCTTGCCGTACACGGGGCAGAACCCGGACCCGGGAACGACCAGGACGTGGCATTCGTTCAGGACGTCCAGGACGAAATCCTTGTCGGTCTTCCAGTGGTCGGACTCGATCTTGGGGAACATGTAGAAGGCCGCCTGAGGCATGGTGCAGCTCAGCCCGGGGATCTCGTTGATCCTCTTGTAAGCGAATTCGCCGCGCGCCTTGAGCTTCTGGCGCATCCCCTCCAAATGGTCCTTGGGGTGGTTCAGCGCCTCGATGACCGCCATCTGGCAGGGGGCGTTGGCGCTCAGGCGGAGGCGCAACTGCTTCTGCACCGCCTCCTTGATTTCGTTCAATCGCCCGTTCTGATCGTGGAACACCGAATACCCCAGGCGCCAGCCCGGCAACAGGTCCACCTTGGAGAAACCGTTCACCAGGATGACCGGCACGTCCTTGGCCAAGGTCGCTGGTGAGCTGTGCTCCCCCTCGAAGGTCATCAGGTCGTATATCTCGTCGGAGATGAGGAACAGATCGTATTCACCGGCGAGATCGGCTATCTGCTTCAGCACCTTCGGGGAGTACACCGCCCCGGTGGGATTGTTGGGGTTGATCACCGTGATGAACTTGGTGCGGGGAGTGATCTTCCTCCTAAGATCGTCGATGTCCGGCTGCCAACCCTCCTCTTCGATGGTGCGGTAAGTGACCGCTTTACCGCCGAAGAACTTGGGGAACTCCAGATAGGAAGAGTAGCTGGGACCGGGGACCAAGGCCTCGTCGCCAGGATCGATGGTGGCGGCGCATATCATCTGAATGCTCTCGGTGACGCCGTTGGTGATTATTACGTCGTCCAGACCAACGTGCAGATCGTTCTGGAGCCTCTCCTTCTCGATGAGGGCCTTCCTCAGCTCGACGTTGCCCTCGGACTCCTCATACCCGTTGTCACATTTCTCCACTGCTGCGCAGAGGGCGTCCCTTACGTGCTTCGGCGTCTCGAAGTCGAACTTATTGGGGTCCCCGATATGCAGCTTTATGATCTCGTGGCCTTGCTTCTCCAGCTCCCTGGCCGGCAGCAGCATGTCCCGGATCGCATAGCTGATACCCATCGTGCGCTTGGTGGCTTTCATGGTATCGAGCGGGATGATGAAATTACTGCTATTTGAGGATTCGACGTTCTGATGTCGATTCGGACGGGCGTTCGCGCACAGGACGACATCATCCGAAGGATGCAGGAGAGCTTTAATAGGGAATCCTACACTTGCCGCAACATGGCCTTGGTCCGTCTCGGAAAGATGCACCTGCGTTGGTGCCAGGAATGCAACGTCCCAGTACTGGAAGAGGAGGTCTGCGGACGATGCGGCGGACGGACCGAAGCGGTGAACATGACCCCGCCAGGGGACGCCAGGCCCGGTTTCGAATATAATCTCGATCTGGTGAGAGATTTGCTCGACCAACAGTTCGGACCGGGGTCCGGGGAGGCATTGCTGCCCCATGACCAGGTCTTCGTCATGAGCAAGGTCCCGGGACTGGACCGGTTGGACGAGATCATATCAAACGGGGCGGTCGTGGCCACCCTCCGTTACGATCTAGGAATCGGCTGGAGGGTCCTTCCCCGCGTCAAGGGAGCGGCCCATATCCTGAAGAAGGCCAGCAAGAACCTGGTGGTGGCCGACATCGGGGCGGTCGAGCCGATACTCGGATCGCAGAACCTCATGGCCCCGGGAGTGGGAAAGGTCATCGGTGATTTTTCCAAGGGCGAGGAGGTCATCGTACTGGACCCGGAGCAACGGGCGCTGGCCACCGGCGTGGCCCGCATGACCTCGGATGAGATGCGCTCGGCGGAAAGGGGCGTGGCGGTCAAGGTGCGTTGGTCGGAGAGGCCCGCAGACCCCGAGCCTAGAAATACCGCGGATTGGCAGAAGGCCTTGGAGGCCAACGCCAACGTCATGCGCCGACGGGTCTATGACGGAAGGGATTTCGTCCTTCGACTGGTGGAACAGTACAAGGAGATCCCGCAGGTGGTATCATTCTCCGGTGGAAAGGACAGTTTGGCCTGCTTGCTGCTGACGCGCGAGGCGGGCCTGGACCTGCCGATCTTCTTCATAGACACCGGACTGGAGTTCCCGGAGACGGTGGAGTACGTGCACCAGCTGAAGCAGGAGCTGGGTCTCAACCTGGTCATCGGAAAGGCGGATGACGAGGCCTTCTTCGGCAATCTTGAGTTCTTCGGCCCGCCGGGCAAGGACTATCGCTGGTGCTGCAAGACCAATAAGCTCGGTCCTACCGTCAAGGCCATCGTCGAGCATTATCCTGACGGGGTTCTATCGTTCATAGGGCAGCGCCGTTACGAGTCGGAACAGCGCGCCAACAAACCAAGGGTGTGGCATAATCCCTGGACACCGGGACAGATAGGCGCCTCGCCCATACAGGATTGGACCTCGCTGCACGTTTGGCTGTACATATTCCAGAGCGGGGTCAGTTACAATCCCTGGTACGAGCGGGGGTTGGACCGCATAGGCTGCTTCCTATGCCCGGCATCGGACATGGCCGAGCTGAGCCTGGTGCACAGCAGCCCCTCCTTCGAACGGTGGGAAGGCTTCCTGAAAAGCTATGCCGAACGCAAGGGACTGGGGCCGGAATGGGTGGAGCATGGACTGTGGCGGTGGAAGAAGGTCCCGCCGTCGGTGATCGAGGAGCTGAAGCGCAACATACCCGGCTTCGAGATCACCAGGAAGGAAGGGCCGCGCACCGGTGAGGGCAACCTGCGCCTCAGGATGCAGGAGGGTTTCTCCCCCTGCACCTTGGGGTTCAGCATCGAAGGGGCGTTCTCCCGCGATCTGGACCTGGAACAGGTCTCCAGCGTGCTCAACATGGTCGGGGTGGTTGATAGCGGGGCGAACGAGGGTTGGTGCGCCGTTGGCAACGTGACCGTTTTCCGTGAGGGAGCGGTGATCGCCAAGGGAGCGGACCAAGAAAAAATAAGAAGGGATTTGGAAAAGGTTCGCCGTGCGGTGGTTAAGGCCGAGGAATGTGTCGGATGCGGAGTTTGTATCGCCAGATGCAAAGAGGGTGCACTTGTGCTGACACAGGGAAGGATACGCGTTGAGGCGAATATATGCACCCATTGCGGTGGGTGCATGGAACCTTGCCCGGCGATCAGCTTTGGCGACGCCGCCTTTGACTTTTAGAGGCCACCGTCGACGTCAAGTGGACGGTGGCCGGTCAACCGGCTCAACCCTCGTTGACCCCCTCCGCATCAGTTCACGAAGTCTATGTCCTCGTCCCGACCTCTCGGCCTGGGCTGTTGCTGCTGGTACTGCTGCGGCTGATATTGCTGCTGCGGGTACTGCTGCGGGTAACCTCCCTGGTTGCTGCGGTTCATCTCCATGGGAGCGCCGCGACTGCCGATGATGTACTTGGACTTTGCACCGGTGACGATCAACAGGACCTTGACCATGCCTTCCAGCTCGGGGTCGATGGAGCATCCCCATATGATGCGTGCCCTCGGGCTCACGCTGTTGGTCACCAGCTCGGCGACCCTCTGAGCCTCGCCCACGGTCATGTCCGGACCGCCTACGACCCGGATCAAGGCGCCCTTGGCCTCCTTCATCTCGATCTCGCCCAACATGGGGGACGTCAGCGCCTCGTGGACTGCCGACTTCACGCGGTCGTCCTCGTCGCTGTTCCCTTCTCCGATGCCCACGAAGGCCACTCCGCCCTCGTTCATGACGGTCATGATATCGGCGTAGTCCAGGTTGACCAGGCCGGGCTTGGTGATGATCTCGGTGAGACCTTTTATCGTCTGCATGAGCACCTCATCGGCCACCTTGAAGGCGGCATCGACCGGCAGCTTGGGCACCAGCTCCAGCAGCTTGTCGTTGGGTATGACGATGGTGGTATCGCAGATCATCCTCATCTTGTTGAGACCTTCCAACGCGTTCTCCATGCGTACGGCGCCTTCGGCCTTGAAGGGCAGAGTGACCACGCCGATGGTGAGCGCTCGCACCTGTTCCTTGGCGATGCGGGCTACGTAGTGGGCGGAACCGGTACCGGTGCCGCCTCCCATCCCTGCGGTCACGAATACGATGTTGGAGCCGTTCAGGAAGTCCCTGATGTCACCGTCGTTCTCACGGGCGGCAGCCTCTCCCGTCTCCGGCTTGGCCCCGGCACCCATACCGCGGGTGGCGGTCCTGCCGATGAGGATCTTGCGCGGAGCCTTGACGGTCAGCAGGTGCTTGGCATCGGTGTTGATGGCGCACAGCTGAGCTCCGTCGATGTTCGCTTCCCAGCAGCGGTTGATGGTGTTGCATCCGCCGCCACCGCATCCGATGATCTTGATGCAGACATCGAGTTGGGCGGCGATCTTCTCCAGCTCCTCATCTATGTTAGACTTGGGGGCTGGCTGGGACGGAGCGGGTTCCGATTTGGCAGGGGCTTCCGACTTACCGTTGGCATTCTCATACTTAGTGTTCGCTAAAGCGTTCTTAACCAAAGAACTGGTCATAAGTGCATCCCTCTAACAAAGATAACGAAAAACGCAAATATAAATTTTACGGAATTTGAAAATCCTGGACAGGGGATGACGGATGTCAGACGTGATCCCCGTGCTCAGGGTCAAATAACGTTCGTTGGCCAGGAGACGGCCTTTATGCTGGGGGACTCCTCCATATCCCGGAAGTACGTCAGGTACAGCTCCTCGGCCACCTTGGGCAGAGGCTCCGAGATCAGTTTCAAGCATGTCAATCCCACAGTATAGATGGTGAAAAAGATCGATGGGTCCTTTTCCGATAAACGACCCTGGGCTTGTTCCAGCATATAGGGGGAGAACTCATCGTTCAGAAAGTTATGGATGAGCCCGATGGCCTCGCCCTTCCGTCCGGTGACGCTGAACGACGAACATTCCCTGACCAGTTCCTTCAGGCGGGTGAAGGCCCAGACGTCCACGCCGCTCATGTCCTTCAACGACATATGCGGAAGCTCCGTGATCTGCTCCTTCACCATCGATCCCAAGGCGCGCAAATGGTCGATCGTCTCGACCTCCCTCATGCGATCGTCGATCAGGTCGTCGGTGTAATCAAAGCTACGTCGTTTGTTGGCCTTCATCGCGGTGAGCAGTGATTCCTCGATACGACCGCTCATCATGCCCAACTTCGATAGCTCGGGGGTGATCTTAAGCATCTCCGCCAGGTAGTTCTTCATTGTTTCAACCGATCGGTAGCGATGCTTCAGCAGACCCACGATGAGCACTGAATCCTCCACGGCCCGCTCTATATCCCCTTCCAGGAAGGTGACCTTGGACAGCTCGACCAGTGTGATTATGTCGTTCACGAATATGTCACGACTTCTGGCCAGATTGGTGAGGAATATGGTCTGCTCGAAATTGGTTGCGAACACCGCCGCTCTCTCGCCCCATATCTCCACCATCAGCATCCTGACCCCTTTGCGCACGTCCTGGTCCGGATTCGAAAGCCCTTCCAGCACCGCCACCTGCCCCTCACGGTCCTTGGTGATGGTCTTGAGCAGGCCATCGATCCCCTTGCGGGCCTTGACGTTCCTGGTGTCATAATGGCGCAGGAGCACTGTGACCATGGCCTCGGTCTCTTCCTTGGCGATCTTTAGAACGCGCGTCTCCATGCGCCGACGTTCGATGGACAAAGGAGATGCCAGCGACTCAATGAGTATCGGATCCAACCTCTCTGCATCGGTCCGGACCTTGGTAGATACTGGTAGGATGTCTCGCAATGAGAGCGGGGGCATATTGGTCGGATAAGATTACGATGATAAATTCTTTTGTTTCCAGATATTTTATTCAGTAAAGGTTTTATTTGCCATAACCATTTCTACCCCTAGAGAGTGGGGGCGCGGGAATGGACGAAAAGGATTTTGAACGATTGCTTATTAGTGCCTCCGCTGTCGATGATGTGATATCTGCATATGTATGCTCCCGGGCCGGAGCCTATATTGATGGCGTCACGCCTAAGATGGCCGATAGGGGCATGTATTCAGCCATCACCTCCCTGGCGTTCGGCACTGCCGAGCAGGTCGGTCATGAGATGAACGACAATCTGCAGCATGTTTCCCTTAATTTCTCTGAAAAGCGGCTGCTGATCATCTCCTTAGGATCGCGTCATCTTATGGGAATATTGGTCGAGCAGAAAGCGAATGTGGACGAGCTTCTTTACAAGGTCCGGGCACTGATCACCGAATGATCACATTCTCTTGAAGCCACGGCCCATCCACTGCCTGATGCATTTCACTCCGTAACCCACGGTTCCGGACCTTTGCCGGTTGACCCCGGCGGTGCTGCCTTGGCCTGAGAGTATCTCCTGGATGACGTCATCCACGGAAAGGCAATCTCCCCTGGTCTCGAAGTAGGTCGTCCCCACCGTGGCTGGTTCATGAGAATCGCTGCCGGCGGTGAACGGCCGGCACATGTCGATGGCCAATCTTTCGGCCAGTTCGTTGTTCGAAAGGGTGGAGCGGCCGTTGTGGATCTCGATGGCGTCGAAATGGTTGGAGGCGGTGTTCTCCTCCCCCAGCCCCGACCAGAGGCGGTAAGGATGGGCGGCCACGGCCATCCCTCCCTGCGCATGTATGAGATCGATGGTCTCCGCCACCCCCATGTCCCTAGGGACCACCTCCTGGATGTTGTAGGCCAGGATGTGCCCTTCTGCAGATGATATCTCCATGCCGGGGATGATGAGCAGGTCCTCCCGACGCAGCGAGCGGGCGTAGCGCGACCCTTCCAGGGAGTTGTGGTCCATTATGGCCACACCGGCCATTCCCCTTTTCACGCAGGCGTCCAGGATATCCTCCACCCTGCTGGTGGAATCGTTGGAATGGCTGGAATGTACGTGAAGGTCGAACCTCATCTCACTTTAGCTCCATTATCCAGTTCTCCATCGACACCGATGCTGACCTTCTTCTCGGTGAAGAGCGGCAGCGCCGTCTCCGCCCCTTCCTTGGGCAGGAAGAAGGCCGCCTGCGTGCCTTTGGTCAGCGATGATGTGTCCGCTTTGATTACGTGCCCTAGGTCAGCCTCCTGATCGTTGAGCACGGTGCCGACGCGCAATATGAACGCCTGGAACTCCTGGAAGGTCAGGACCTTGCTTATCGGGCTGAGGCCGCTCGTCACCCTATCACCTGGCTCGGCAGGACCGGAAGGCGTCAGCACTTTGACGAGGTCCCCCGATTCTGCTGCCAGCACCATGCCTTGGGACTCCACGCCCCGCAACTTCGCCGGCTGCAGATTGGTGATGACCACCACCTTCTTCCCGGTCAGCTGTTCTTTGGTGTAGTAGTTTTTCAACCCGGCGACCAGCTGTATCGGCCGGCCGATGTCGACCTTGAGCACCATCAGCTTGTCGGCGTTGGGGTGATCGCAAACCTCCTCCACCAGGCCTACCCTCAGATCTAAGGCCTCGTAGGCGGCGAAGAGCGATTCCTCGCGGTCGATCTCCACCTTCTTGAACAGCGGTTTGGGCTCGGGCAACGGGCTCCCGACGTTCAGGTCCTTGGTGACCCAGTCCCACGAGCCCTCGCCGATGGTACCATCGTTACCCAGGAAGCCCCAGAGCCGTTGGGAGGAGAAGGGCATGAAGGGATGTCCCAGCACCGCCAGGGCTTGGACGATCCGCAGGTTGAGGTTCAGAACGCCGCCGCACTTTGCCCGGTCGGTCTTCAACAGACTCCACGGTTTCACGGCATCGAAGAAGCGGTTGCCGAACTGCGCCAGGTCCATGATGGCCTTCAGTCCCTTCTTGAACTGGCAGGCGGAGATGTAGGTCTCAACCTCCACCAAGGCTTGAGCGATGGCGTCCCGGACCTGACCTTCCTCGGCCTCAATGCCCTCGGGGAGCGATGGGACCTCATGGAAGTTCTTGTGTGTGAAGCTGAGAACCCTGTGGAAGTAATTGCCCAACGTGGCCACCAGCTCGTTGTTGACCTTGGTCTCGAAGTCCTCCCAGGAGAAGTCGGCGTCCTTTCCCTCCGGCATGTTCACCGTCAGGTAGTAGCGCACCAGGTCGGCCTCGAAGAGATCGAGTATGCTGGGGATGTCGATGCTGGGCCCCTTGCTCTTGGACAGCTTCTCCCCCTTGAATGTCAGGAACTCGTTGGCCGGCACGTCGTAGGGGAGGTTGAGGCCCCCGTACCCCATGAGAATTGACGGCCAGATGATGGTGTGGAACGGTATGTTGTCCTTGCCCAGGAAGTAATAGCTCTTGACCTCCGGGTCCATCCAGTAGTCCTTCCAGGCGTCCGGTCTGCCGATGCTCTGCGCCCACTCCTTGCTTGCCGAGAGATAGCCGATCACCGCCTCGAACCAGACGTAGATGACCTTGCCCTCGGTGTTGGGCAGGGGGACCGGTACTCCCCAGGACATGTCCCTGGTGATAGGCCGGTCCTTCAATCCCGATTCCAGCCAGTTCTGGGTGAACAGCTGGACGTTGGAGCGCCAGTGCTCGCTTCCTTGGACGTAGTGGAGCAACGGTTCGTCGAAGTCGGTGAGCTTGAAGAAGTAATGTTCGGTCTCCTTCATCTCCGGGCGGGAATGGCAGGTGATGCAGACCGGATCGGATATCTCCCCCACCTCGAAGGTCGTGCCGCACTTGTCGCATTGGTCGCTGCGGCTGGATTCGTTCCCGCACTTGGAACACTTCCCCTCCACATAACGGTCAGGTAGGAACTTAACGCACTTGGGGCAGTAATACTGCAGGGTCTGCCTCTGTTCCAGATGCCCCTTCTCCATCAATCTCAGGAAGACGTCGTGCACCACGCTCACGTGGTTGGGTGTATGGGTCTTGGTGAACATGGAGAACTCGATGCCCAGGTCCTCGATCGCCTTCTTGTTGATGAGGTGGTAGCGTTCCGCCACCTGCTCCGGGGTCTGGTTATCCTTTTCGGCGCGTACCGTCACCGGGGTGCCGTGCTGGTCAGAGCCGGAGACCATGAGCACCTGGTGTCCGCGCATGCGGTGATAACGGGAGAAGATGTCAGGGGGCAGCAGCGATCCGGCCACGTGCCCCAGGTGAATAGCGCTGTTTGCGTAAGGCCAGGCCACGCCTATGAATACCTTGGGTCGCTCCATCGGCGGTGGAATGATTTTTCGACATTTAACTTTGCTTGTTGAGGAAAATTAGGCAGATACTTATACTCTACAACAAAATAATTTTAGCAAATATTATTGAAAAAATGTGAAGGTGGTAACATATGTCGGACGATCAGGAGATCGAAATAATCACGGTGGAGTGCATAAGAACTCCTCCAGAGCATATTACACCGGACAAGGTTCCGGGCAAGGTGGAAGAAAGGGCCATGGACCCCGGGGTCAAAGAGGTCTTGGCGAAGACCATGCTGGAAGGCGTGGAGACCGTTTGGGACCGTTTTGAGAGACAGCAGCCTCCATGCAAGTTCTGCGAGAGCGGGGTGTCCTGTCAACGATGTGCCATGGGACCCTGCAGGATCATGGGCGAAGGCAAGACACGAGGAGTGTGCGGGGCCACGGTCGATCTGATAGTGTCCCGCAACCTTTTAGACCAGATGGCCACCGGGGCGGCCTCTCACTCCGATCACGGGCGTGAGGTGGCCGAGACGCTTTTGAAGGGGGCCAGAGGTGAAGCGCCCATGTACAAGGTGGAGGACGAGGCGAAGTTGATGGTCCTGGCCAAAGAGTACGGGCTGGACACCAAAGAGCCCGTGAACAAGATCGCGGAGAAGCTGGCCATGGCAATGTTGGACGAGTTCGGCACCTTGAAGGGCGAACTGACCATGGCCAAGCGGTTGCCTCCGGGGACCTACGATATGCTGAAGAAGGCCGGCCTGCTGCCCCGTTCGATCGACAGGGAGATAGTGGAGGCCATGCACCGGGTGCATATGGGAGTGGGAGCGGATTACCGCAACATACTGGCGCAAGGGGTGAGAGCCTCTTTAGGAGACGGTTGGGGCGGTTCCATGATAGGCACCGAGATCAGCGACGTGTTATTCGGGACGCCGGGCATCAAGAAGGGCAAGGTGAACCTGAGCGTTCTGAAGAAGGACCAGGTGAACATCTCGTTGCATGGACACAACCCGGTGCTCTCGGAGATGGTGGTCAGGGCCGCGGAGCTGCCGGAGATGAAGAAGAAGGCAGAGGCCGTAGGTGCCAAGGGCATCAACCTGGTAGGATTGTGCTGCACCGGGAACGAGCTGCTGATGCGCAAGGGAGTGCCGCAGGCCGGCAATCACCTCAGCCAGGAGCTGGTGATAACCACCGGTGCATTGGAAGCCATGATAGTCGATTACCAGTGCATATTCCCCTCCCTGCCAAACACCGCCGCCTGCTTTCACACCAAGGTGATCACCACCTCGCCCAAGGCCAAGATCCCCGGTGGGAAATACATGGAGGTCACACCGGAGAACGCCTTCGAGCAGGCCAAGAAGATGGTGGAATTGGCCATAGACAACTTTAAGAATCGGGATGAAGCGCGGGTGCTCATACCCAACAAGTCCATGGACGCGGTGGTCGGCTTCTCAGTGGAGTCACTGCGCGCCGCTTTGGGCGGAACGCTGAAGCCCTTGCTGGACCTCATCCTGGAGGGAAAGATCAGAGGCTGCGTGGGCATCGTAGGCTGCAACAATCCCAAGATCAAGCACGACTACGGGCATATCACCCTGGCCAAGGAGCTGATCAGGCGGAACATCATCGTGGTGGAGACGGGCTGCGCCGCAATAGCCTGCGCCGAGGCCGGATTGATGAGGCCGGAGGCGGCGGACCTGGCGGGCAAGTCCCTGGGCAACGTGTGCCGTTCACTGGGCATTCCCCCGGTACTGCACATGGGCTCCTGCGTGGACAACACCCGCATACTGAACCTGGCGGCGGAACTGGCCAACTTGGCCGGAGTGCGGATAGATCAGCTGCCAGTGGGCGGGGCCGCTCCGGAGTGGTATTCTCCTAAAGCCGTTGCTATCGGCGCCTACTTCGTCGGTTCGGGGATAAGCGTCTCCTTGGGAGTGATGCCAAAGATCAGCGGCAGCCCCAATGTCATCAAGATGCTGACCGAGGACCTTGAAGGAGTTGTAAAGGCCAAGTTCTGGGTGGAGCCAGACCCGAAGAAGGCTGCGGCCATACTCTTCGACCACATTGAAACGAAGCGGGCAGAACTGGGACTATGAGCCGGAAGGCGGCCGCGGAGCTTGTGAAAGAGCTTCGGCGGAGACCGGGAAACCAGGGCGGACAGAGGATACTGGTCGTCGGCAAGGGGGGCGTGGGAAAGACCACGCTGTCGGCGGCGCTGTGCCTGCTGGGGGCTGCCGAGGGACGCCGTGTCCTGGCGGTCGACCAGGACGCCCAGCAGAACCTGGCCTATTCGCTCGGCTATCCGCCGGACAAGGCCGCCTTCCTCCGCCCCATCACTCAGGAGCTCGATTACATCGAGCAGCGGGTTGGAGCCCGTCCTGGTAATGGATGGGGCGGGTTGATCAATCTGACACCGGACGTCTCCGATGTCACCGAGCGCTTCGGAGTGCGGATAGCACCGAACCTGGACCTGTTGGTAATGGGCGGGGTGGTGCAAGCGTCTACCGGCTGCCTCTGCCCGGAGAACTCGTTGTTGGGCGCATTGGTCCGCTTCCTCAATTCTAAGGATGATGACCTCATCGTCATGGACGCCCAGGCGGGATTGGAGCCGTTCGGCCGGACCGTCGCTGACGGCTTCGGCACCGCCCTGGTCGTTTCCGAGCCGACCTTCAACTCATTGCAGGTGGCCGCACGCATCGCCAAACTGTCCCGGGACATCGGAATGCGCCGGGTAGACCTGGTGCTGAACAAGTGTCAGGGAAGTTCCGATGAGGAGAAGGCCAAGCGCCTGATCCCTGAGACATTGTTCGATGCGGTTCATCCCCTCTCAATGGACCAGTCGGTGCGCGATAATGAGCCGGATGTATCGCCTTTGATAGAAAATGGGGGACAGTACATGGAAGCGGTCAGGCGATTAGCAGTCTCGCTAGTGCGTTAAATTTTTCATTTATCGTGAAGGTTTTGTCCACAGACAGAAAAGATTATCTGAGTTGTCTTGTACCAATCTTCGATTTTGAACTGCCCATCTGCATTCATAGGTCTACAATCGATTCACTCCAGTCCGTTCAAGGGCGGTTCGACAAATCGATGAAACAGACCAATCTATATTTCACAGATCACTTCTGTTAGGACGGATGTTGCCTATGCACGAAAAGA
>SPCU01000094.1 GCA_004525545.1 Methanomassiliicoccus sp.
CTAGTTCACGGTCGTTCGGGGAACGACCCGTACCGCCACCTCGTTGTGGCGCATGAAGCCGGGAGTGAACGGGGAGTTGTACCTCAACAGGAACGGTCTGCCGTCCATATCGTAATCGGCCTCCTCCAGTTGGGCTACGAGCTCATAGGTCATCTTCTGGACGTCGTTCCCTCCGGCCCGCCCCCGAAAGCGCATGACCGCGAAGAACCCACCCTCTTTCTTCTCAAGGATCACCCGTGAATCCTGTGGGCGGGGAGCGTTCTCCAGACCCATGTTCGCCGGAAGCAGGAAGGACATGTGCCCCTCGGAATCCGGGTTCGTTGGATCACCCCCCCTCGAGACCACCGGCGCGGTCATGGGTATCTTCTTCCCCGCCTCATTGCCACCGCCGATATACTGGAAAAGTAGCCCGAAGGAATCGTTATCATCCATGCCGTAGACAGAGATCAGTATCAGATCGTCGTAACGTCTCAGTTCCGCATCGCCCAGGTGCTTGACCACCTCATATGGTATGCTGCTCGTCATGTTCATCCGCTCCATGATGCATCGATCTCGATTGCTCCCACGTCGCTCATCAGGTTCAGCGTGAAGTTCCTCTCCCCCGGGAAGTTGTCGCTGACCAAATGCGTTTCCAGACCACTGAAGCCGGTGATATCGGTACTGATGTCCCCGACACCGGTCGAGGAGGAGATCTCTCCGGCGATGTCCCCAGTGAGATCGAGGTTGACCTTTATGCTGCCCACATCGACGTTGCAGTTGAAGGTCATGTTCGCGCCTGGATCGATCGTCTGCATCGCATAGAGGGAGATGCTTCCAGTAGATACGGTCAGGCCTACCTCGATGTCCTCTCCAAGTGTCAACGATCTACATTCCATGTTCACAGAGCCGACCTTGCTTCGAAGGTCCAGGTCCCCGTGAAGGCTGACACCCGTTCCCAGTTCGACCCGTACCGAACCCACATTGACGTCCAGCTTTCCGACGTCCAGCTCGACCGGTGAGTTCGCGTGTAGGCTCGCATCGCCCACGTCCACCTTGACGTCCACCGCAGTACGCAGGGATGGATCGATCGTCACCAGGCAAAGGGCGTCCTCATAGCTGAAGGAAAAACCGGATTCCATATCCAGTACCACGTCCACGCTCAGGGCCTGTCCGACCTGGTCATGGTCCACGGTGAAGATGATGTCGGGTTCATTACTCAAGTATCCAGAGCGCCCGTCGATGTTCAGGTCCACCTGTACGTCCTTGCCATCCATCTCCTCGAAGACTATCTTGACGTTGCACACGTCCACGACCACCGATAGCGTCAGCGTTTCAGCGCCCCCGGTGGCTGTGACCGATTCGGTAGCGTTGTGCTCGAAAGACTTCAAGGGCACGAAGGCTACCACCGCTAGCACTATCGCGACGATGAAAAGGATCCCGATGAGCAGGACCAATAATCCCTCCTTATCATCCCAAGCGCTCATGGGGAAAACATTCTCGGGAGAGGTTATAAATCGGACGGTCAGGGATGATCTTTCATTCCTTGGTAACGTCCACGAGCGGTTCCAAGCGTTGCACGGCGTGCATCAGGAAGTCGGCGTCCTCCATGTGCAGGGTGATCGCCCTCTCCGGGCAGGTGTGAGCGCAGCGGGCGCAGCCCTTGCACAGGTTCTGATCAATGACCGCCTCGCCTTCCACGATATCGATCGCCCCCACGTAGCATCCCTCGGAGCAGAGGCCGCAGCCAGTGCACTTCTCGGCATCGACGCTGAGGCTGACCCCCGGTAGCCGCTTCAACTTGCCGGATATTCCCCGGGCCAACTGGGGTAGCATCTTCCACAGGCAGCAGCATGGACAGCAGTTGCATATGGTCATCAGGTCCTCCTTCGGTCCGGCCGACATCCACACGCTGTCGATCTTGTTCCGCCCGATAAGGTGCACCAGCCCGGCCTCCTCGCAACGGTCCAGGTGGGCAAGCGCCTCCTCCTTGCTGACCATGTGTCCCAATCGGGGGTCGATCTTTAACGTCGCCTTCCCCAAGAACAGGCAGCCCAGTTCCCGCGGGTAGTCCTGACAGTGCGCAGAGGTGCGGCAGATGCAGCCGTTCATGAGGAAGTGGTATCGTGACCGTTCCACGAAATGGCGCACCACCTCCGACGGGAGGACGGTATCATCGCGTCCAGGGACGACCAGGTCCACGAAGATCTCGGTGGTCTTGGAGAGCGGCTCCTTTGGCAATACGTAGATGTCGTCACCGTCGAAGAAGACGCGGTCCATCAACTTACCTATGAGCGGTACCCTGGTCAACCTGGCCAGACCGGATCGGTAGCGGAAGCCTTTCCTGATCAGGCGAACATTAAGCATCGTCCTTCGGCCCAATGGGAATCCTCCCTGAAATGAAGGTAATGGCACTTATGTAACGCTTTGCCAGGGACGAAAGCTTTCCTGAACGTTAACAAGCGTTGAAAATCAATGCTTAATAACTGGAAGAACAATGCTGGACAAGAATGGAGATCGAGGAAGTCGCCAAGGCGCTGTCGTCGGCCACCCGCCTGAGGATACTGAAGGTCCTGGCCGATGGGGAGGCCTCTGCGGTGCACGTCTACAAGTCGTATAACGAGCGGTTCGCCGAGCGCAAGGAGAGAGCTACCATCTACCGTGAATTAGAGGTGCTCTTCAAGTGCAACTTCCTGGTGAAGACATATAAGGAGGAGAGCAAGGAGATAGTGTATCGCCTTGCGGCCCGCAGCATCAACCTCGATCTCGTACAGCAGACCGCCTACGCCGGTCCATAAGACCCCCATTCTCGTTACATTTCAATTATATTCGTACCATGATTTAGTAACTGGTTACATAAACATGTAACAAACGTTTAAGCCTACGCTTATTGTTGTAGGTGGCAATCGGTAGTGGTTTAGATCGCTACAAGGGAGGAAATCATATGGTAACCGTAGAACTGACCTTCGGCGTGCCTGACAAGGTCGCCGATGAAGTAAAGAAGAAGTTCAAGACCGAGAAGGACGCACTGCGTGTCACCAAGGCCAACCCGGCCTTCCCGCCGTACTACTCCGTCGGAGACCCCAGGGCCAAGCCCGAGGAGATCAAGGTCGACGGAAAGAAGTACTGGGTGTACCGCTGCTTCCAGGGCTGATCAGGCCCCAAAACCTTTCCAACAAACTTCTTTTCTTTAAAATCCTACTAGATGGGCGATCGCCATGGAAGATCATGATGTATGGTATTCCATTAGCGCTTCCGCGTGTGCCTTGGAGCACTCCTTAAAATTCTATGATCCATCGTGGTACGTTCTCGGGTCATTTCAGGTCGAAGATGACTTCTTTAAAGGCCGTTAACTCAAACGGTAACATGATACAGGCGCGCTCAACCAGTATCATCGAGATGCAACTGGTTACACCGGTATGTAACAAATCCTTATACCCCCGTATAGGATTGGAACATTCAGCGGTGAAAACCGCTACAAGGGAGGAAATCATATGGTAACCGTAGAACTGACATTTGGCGTTCCGGACAATGTTGCCGACGAGGTCAAGAAGAAGTTCAAGGACGAGAAGGACGCACTGCGTGTCACCAAGGCCAACCCGGCCTTCCCACCGTACTACTCCGTCGGAGACCCCAGGGCCAAGCCCGAGGAGATATCCGTCGACGGAAAGAAGTACTGGGTGTACCGCTGCTTCCAGGGCTGATCAGGCCCCAAGTTTTTTTCACCAAACCTCTTTCGTTCTTTAATATTCTCATCATCCACCTCGATTACGGGATTATCATTTTACCCCGGTCCCGCATAACGTTAGGTTAGACATGATATCCAAGTACGTGTTCGGCCCGGTACCGTCCCGTAGGTTCGGGAGCTCCCTGGGGGTCAATCCCCTGCCGCGCAAGACCTGCAACTATTCCTGCGTGTACTGCCAGCTTGGGCGCGCTCATAGATTACAGACCGGAAGAAAGGAGCACTACCACACAGACGAGGTGCTGGCCGATGTAAAAAGGGTGGTTGGGCAGTTCGGGGACGATATCGACCACATCACCTTCATGGGCGACGGCGAACCGACCCTGGCAGCGAACTTGGAGGATATGGCATGGGGGGTGCGTGATTTCTGGAACGGTATGATGGCCCTGATAACTAACTCGGGATCCTCAGATCGTGTGCGCCTGCAGGACAATCGGTTCCACGATCATGCAGCCCAATCGGAATCGGCATAGAAGATCAACGGCATCGTGGCCTACCTCACATCATTGATGTGAGCCGATCAATTCAGAGGGGGTCGGTCCTTATCATCTTTTTTTTATAACTCTAACCACGCCACCTATCCTTTAAAATAATTTTTCGGTGCATACTTGAACTGGTGATCTGAGAGTGACCGAGGTACGTCTGGTCCCCATGACCAAGAAGGATTTCGAGATCGTTAGAGAGGCCGGGGTCAAGAGGTACGCCGAGGAGAACGTCAGGGCTGGGTACTGGACACCAGGTGAGTCCTTTAAGCGTTCCCAGGAAGCTCACGACCGTTTATTGCCCGAAGGTCTCAAGACCGAAGGTCACCACTTCTTCAAGGCCATGGACACCGAGCGCGATGTTCAGGTCGGGAACATATGGATAAAGGTCGAGCCGGGGGAGGACCGCCGGGGCTTCATATTCGACGTGTTCATCGATGAGGAGCACCGCGGGAAAGGATACGGAAAGGCGATGATGAAGGCCCTGGAGTCCAAGGCCCGCCGCATGAAGTTGAGCTCACTGGCATTGCACGTGTTCGCTTTCAACGAAGTGGCAAGGCACCTCTATGAATCGCTGGGATATGAGATGAAGAGCCTGAACATGGTCAAGATGCTGTGACCACGTGGCATATGTCATTTCATCATTTTACAGGATCGTTCGATATCTGCACGGTCAAAGGACGGACCATCTGAAACGAAGTTCGCATCAAACGCCCTTGAGGTCCTTGAACAATCCCCCGTACAGCAGAACGAACTCGTTCCACAGTTCCACCGACCTGTCCCGGTACTTGTGTCCGAACATCACCTGGCAGTCGAAATCCTTGGAGTCGTCGATGATCGCGACGTTATCGAACTTCCAGCTGTAGAGCATCAGGTTGACGATGAAGGCCGCGTACGGATAGGTCGTGGGGTCTGCTGCATCC
>SPCU01000122.1 GCA_004525545.1 Methanomassiliicoccus sp.
CTTCGGGGGAGTAATGGTGGGAGGACTGCTGGCCGTAATACTGGTCTTCTACGCGATGAGGGACCACATCAAGATGGAGAGGATCGCCTTCCCCACCCGCCCCATCTTGGTCTACCTGGTGCCGGTGACCATAGGTATGCTTTGCTTTACGGTCATAACCAACGTGGACACGTTTCTGGCCCGGAACTTCTTCTCCTACTACGACGCATCGCTTTACTCGGCAGCCTCAATGCTAGGGAAAATATCCCTATGGCTACCAGCTGCAGTGAGCTTGGTCATGTTCTCCAAGGTGTCCGAGGCCCATTCCCAGAAGAAGCGGACCATCGGCATAATGAGGAGATCGATAATGTACGTCCTTATGCTGGGCGGGATAACGGCCCTGGGGTTCTTCCTGTTCCCGGAACTGACCTTGGACCTGTTGTATGGGGCACAGTATGTTCCAGCGGCTCCGGTGTTGCGCATCATGGGCGTGGCCATGTTCTTCCTATGCCTGGCCCAGCTCTTCCTCTTTTATGGGCTGGCAACGGACCATTACGCCTACATCATCATTCTGAGTGTTTTCACTGTTTTCCAGCTGTTAATAATGACGATGTTCCACAGTGACATCGTACAATTCGCGATGGTGATCCTGATCAGCGCCATCAGCATCTGTTTCATCAGCTGGGCATACATGGAGGTTCAGCTTCTGAGGAAGGATCGAGGTCGGGGCGATGAAGATCGTGATGAGGGCTTCACACCGCCGCAGTTGTGAGCGGTCGGTGCTCACCCCTCTCACAGATCGTTCTCCACTACTGAAGTGGCCGTTTCGATCCCTTCGGCCTCATCAATCTTATCCTTCCTTCTCTTCCGTCTCTCCTTTTTCTTTCCGATGTCCTTCTGGAATCCGCCCTCTTTCCATTCCGGACGGTGGAGCCACAGTTCAAGGGCGTAATATACGATCCAAATGGCTGTGCCGCACATTATCAGGAACAACAGCGCGGAATAGTCCAGGCTGAATGTGATGCTGTCCATGACATCGAGGACCATTTCCCCTTCCAATCCCAATACCCATATCCAGTACAGGCTGATGAGCACCATGGTCACTGCCGGTATGAAGCGGGACACGGAACCTCTGGGATAGAAGCCCTTGAAGAAGGCGAGGGCTGTCAAGGGCAGTCCCAGGACCAGCATGAACGTCGACACCTGGTCTAGGCTGGACGTTAGCTGGTCCAACTGTTCGAAATCAAGACTGGAAAAGGCCGCCTTCAGGATGATCACGAAGACCAGGGGTATGATGACGAAACCGACCAAGGTTCTTTTTGACAGTTTCAATCCGTTAATCAGACTGCCATATCTAATCCGGAAATCGTGTATCCAGCGGTGTTCATTGGGATCTTCCTTCTCCCGGGGTGCCGCATGCTCGGTGCCCTCCATCCAAGTACGGCGATGATCGATGAACTCTCCGAACTGCACCAGGATGTTGAAGGCCGCCCCGATGAAGTAAAGCGCGAACAGCAGATCGAGGTCCAGCTCGAACAGGGTGTCGGCAAATTCCTTCTCCAGTCGACCGTCGAGCAGCAAGCTGAACGCATAGAAGATCGCCAGCACCGCCACGGTCATGCCGAAGGACAGACGTGAATAGCTGCCCTTTGGGTATGCACCCTTGAAGAATCCAAGCACCAGTAGTACTGCGCCGAATATCAACACCAGGGTCTGTATCTCCAGTAGCATGGTTTCAATGGCCCGAGGGGCATCGAAATTGGAGAGGGCCGTGCTAGCGAACATGATGAGCACCAGCGGCAGCACCAGATACTTCACTCCGTGCAATGCCGCTGATATGATCCCTTTGTTCAGGTTCGCGTTTTTCCAGGAGAACTCCCCGACGTTCACGGCGACCACCACCATGTCTCGGTCACGGTATCGGAGCACTCCATGAACACCAAGGTCACGCTGACGTTCAGTTCCTCGGAATTGCTCATAAGCCTGTCGTAGATATCCTGTGTGATAGGCACCACGGCCTCTTCGTTGATGTGGTCACTGGCTTCTATCACCTGGGTCACGTTCACCCCGTATCCATGCGAATCGCTGAAATGGGTCAGAACCAGGACCGGCTCATCTCGGATGAGGTCCTGGGCGTTGAAGGTGTATGGGATGGAAATGGAGTAGTTGTATCCATCGAACATCAAACGCGAGTATTCGTTCATGACCTCCAGGTCGGACAACAATGGTTGCCATGACATGTCGGTTCCCCCTTCCACGCTGATCCGTACCAGGTCCATGCTGTACTTGGCTGAGACCCCTACCTTGAACTCCATGTGGGTACCGTTGAAGACAATGTTTGACAGGACCTCCTGGGACAGATCGTCCATGTCCAAGGCCATCCTGATTCGCAGTTCCGTCTCCCTTCCAGCGGGGATGTCCATGGGGTCACTGGTGCTCTCAGTAAGGACCATGCCGTCCTGGCCGAGGAAAGTGAACCCGATCGTCAGGTCGTTGATGTCGAAGTAACCGTTATTGGTGACGGTCAATGGTGAGTCCAGACTCATGGAGGTGCCATTGTAGGTCCAATCGCTCTCATTTTCCGTATCTAAGTCGACTTCGATACCGCCCATTAAAAGTGGCAGGATGCTCAATATGATGATAAGTACCACGATCAATTTGAAGGCCAGGATTCCCAAGCGCACGGCTACCAAGGGCAGCTTCATGGGCAACGTAAATATTTTCACGGATATGAATTTATCTTCCAGCCAGTTGAATGTTGATATTGAGGCACAAAGTTAATTGGCAATTGCTGTGTTATGCCAACTGACATGAGCGAGATCAGGGTCAGGAAGCGCAAGCGTTTACGGGAGAAGGAATTGAAAGCCCTGTCGGAGGGTCTGTCATCCGCCACCGGGGTAGAGGTGTTGGCTCTCAAGGACACCGTGGACACCGCAGCAGGACCGGATTACGAACTAGTGTTCGTCAACAACGTCATCGAAGGCCTCATCGTAGAAGGGAAGCCCTTCCTAACAGTGCGCGGGCTTTTGAAGCACAATGTGTCGCAACGCTATGTCACAGTGGACATGGGAGCGGTACCGTTCGTCACCAATGGGGCAGACGTCATGACCCCCGGCATAGTCGAGGTCGATCCCCAAGTACGGGAGGGGGATATGGTCTGGATAAGGGATGTCACGCACAAACGGCCCTTGGCCGTTGGTAGGGCGCTGGTCTCCGCAGAGGTCATGGCCGCGAAATCACCCGGCAAGGCCATCAAGAACCTCCATTTCGTGGGTGACAAGGTGTGGAAGTACGACGAACGCTGACGGTCGTCTTCCGAAATCCATTCTGGGGTGCGATAAATTAATATCGATAACACACCATAACAAGGCCAACCGAGGGATGCAATGCCGATTCTCAAGAAACCGCTGGGAAAGGGGAAGGAAGAGGTCAAGAGCATAGAGACCGACCAGTACATCGATCTTGGTGCGCTGTACTTCCAGGAGGAGAGCAGCATCTCCACCGGGGGCATCAAGGTGGCCGAGATCTACCGTTATGAGGATGTGGGTCCCATCACC
>SPCU01000078.1 GCA_004525545.1 Methanomassiliicoccus sp.
CTTATGAGCTTGGAATCGACGGAGAATTTCCATTCGTCAGACATGATATTCCTGCAATTGACTCGGCAATCAAGCGCATGGAACTCATTTATTAGTTGCGGATTGATTATTGAAATCCGATGAACTCTTTCTCGGCTGGAAACTAACTCGTGTTGCGCACTTGAAGAACAATGCTGTGATTCACTACGAGTGGATCAACATATTTCCACATGCTTAATCATCGAATCGCCGATCAATTCACCCAATCTAACCGGTACCGCATTGCCGATAAGTATGCCCAGCTTCTTGAATGAAAATAGCGCTCCAGGTGAAAGGAATTCATAATCGCTGGGAAAAGTTTGCAGAATCGCCCCTTCCCTTATCGACAGCGCCCTGTCCTGCGAAGGATGGCCGAATCTTCCTGATCCGTAATTGTAGAATTGCGTGGTGATGGTCGGAGAGGGTGCTTCCCATGACATCCTCCCGTATACGCTGGGGTATGTCATTCCCTTCTTTTTCCCATGGCAGATTGTTCGCAGGGATGGGTCCCAATCCCTCCACGTGCCCCCCGATTTGGAGCCGCGTATTCTGCGGAGGTTGATTTCAGACAGCTTCTGGGCGCGGTGAAACGGGTCCTTCTCTGATCCACCGCCGGCTTCTATCTCCTCGAGTTCGCCGATAGCATCCTTCACGGTTGCTTCGTGAGCTGTCTTATGGAAATCATCATTGATTTCTCCGAACTTAGACGCCAAGAGGACAAGCCTCTTCCTGGTCTGGGGGAGCCCGTAATCAGGACAGTATCTGTCAGAATATTTGACATGGTACCCTTTGCGTTTCAGCTCTGCGATGAAATCCGCGAACGGCTCGGCTTTAATGAGTTGCGGAACGTTCTCCATGGTCACCAAGTGCGGATCCGTCTCCCGTATCAATCTTGAGAATTCTCCCAGAAGGTTCCATTTTTCTGATTTGGACCTGTCCTTGACCTTGTTCGACAAGTTTGAAAATGGCTGGCATGGCGCGCATCCGGCCAGCATCCTAATCGACCCTTCGGGATAAAGCTTGAGGAGATCTTTTCCTCGGATGGATCGGACATCCGCTTCGATGAACCTCGACGAATTGTTCTTCTCGTAGGGATATCTGGAATATGGATCTATATCAATGCCAGCAATGACATTGATTCCGCTTTTCCGAAGGCCGCATGTGAGACCGCCGACCCCGCAAAACAGATCAATAGCATGTACTTCAGACATCTTGCACCCCGCATTTAAGATTGAAACAGGTATGGATTACCATATTTTGAAATTATCCTATATGGCCTTGGATTGGGTTCAAGACTATAAGGATGCGGATTGATGCCGACATCATAGAAGCTGAGTGGATACTCATCGGTTGTATTCCCGATGTACCGACGACCTTACCTCGCATCGTGAAATTCTATGGAATTTCACGAATGCTGTCCCTCTGGGGCAATATTTCGCGCAATTGCGCGTTATCGGCTGTATATGAACCGCTATAACAGCGTCTGAGGCATCAGGACGACGTACTCCGGCAAAGCCTTCGCATCTATCCGGATCTCCTTCTCCGTGCCGTCTGCAAGGTGGTAGACGCTCAACACGAGATCGCGTCCGGACCCCTGCGCCTCGAGGACCTCCGGACGGATCTCCTCGATTGGCAGCAAGATCTTCCGCTTGATCGTGAGCGCCTTGCGGGAGTAGCCGTACTTCATGCCTTCCGAATGATCATCAAGGATGTCCTGCTGCCCGTTCCCGCTCTTCCTCCAGACCTTGAGCCCGACGCTCTCGAGCTGCGCCGCCTTCTAAAACTCGTACTTCTGCTCGGCGATCCTTGACAGCTCTCCTTGGAACCTCTTGATCGCCCTGCTCACGTTGCTCACGCCGAGCTTGACCTCGGGATCCTTCCCTACCTGCTCCAATTTCAGTTACCCATTTGGTAGACCAGGATCAAATTTTGGTCAGCGAATCCACGGTCTTGCGGTCGAGCACCTTCATCAGTTCCACGACAAACTTCATGCAGGCTTCCAGGTCCTTCATGTCGAATGCCCCGACATGCGAATGGATGTGCCTGACGGGAACGCCGATGACCATGGTAGGCACACCGGTCAACGAGGTATGGATGAAGGCGCCGTCGGTCCCCCCGCGGGTGACGTATCCAAACTGATGCGGTATCTTCTTCTTTTCACATAGACCGATGACCAGCTCCTTCAGCGGTTGGTTGGGTATCATAGTACCATCGTAGACGGTGATGGAGATGCCCTCTCCCATTCGCACCGGTGCCTGCATGGGATCGATGCCGGGCACGTCGCCGGCGATATCTACGTCCAGGACGATGGCCACGTCCGGATGGGTGGAGGCGGCCACGGTCTTGGCCCCCCTGGCACCGGTCTCTTCCTGGACCGTTGCCGCTGAAACGATACGATTGGGGTGTTTGACATTCCCCTTCTTCAAGGCCTTGACCAGCTCCACGGCGGCGAAGGCGCCTAACCTATCGTCGAAGGCCTTCCCGAAACAGATGGTCCTCTTCCCGGCGGGCTTGCCATCTTTGAACGCTTCCTTCTCCACGGTGTAGAACTTGGAATCGGGAGTGACGGCGTCGCCAAGCCTCACGCCCATGGCCTGCGCCTCGTCCTTATTGGAGGCGCCGACGTCAATGAACATCTTGTCCTTGGTCACCACCTTCTTTCTCTCCTCCATCTCCATGAGGTGGGGAGGTTTGCAGGCGATGATGCCTTTCACCATTCCTTTCCGGGTGTGCACCATCACCCTCTGCCCTAACAGCACCTGGTCGAACCATCCCCCCAGCTGACTGAAGGACATGTACCCCATAGGATTGATGCCGGTGATTATGAGGCCGCACTCGTCCACGTGCCCGGCCAAGAGGACCGTTGGTCCGTCCTCCTTGCCGGTCTTCTCGAACATCATGTTGCCCATCTTGTCGTTGTAGACCTGATCGCAGTATCCCTCGACGTACTCCCGCATGAGCCGGGTGGCTCCGGCCTCGAAGCCAGGCGGTCCGGGGATATCGCACAGTTCCTGCAGGAATTTCAATGAGTCCTTGTCCATGATGGTCACCTGGGCGTCCTGTAAGGACCGCACCGCCATGTCATCATACCGGGGCATATAAAGAAGCGTCGATTTGAGCTGGCAATATTATAAAAGTATGGGGGGCGAACGCTTCATTTGTTTGCGGTTCGGCGCTCCCCTATGGACAGTATCGTTCTCCCGTGGGCCTCGTTGATCACTATCGCTAGGGCGGCATACATGGCAGAAGCCCCGCACACCAATCCGATGTACCCGGCGATGATGGTGATCTCCTTGATGAGGGTGAGATCACCTAGGGCCAAGGCGAAGAAGAGCACCGTCAGCGAACCGAATACGAATTGAGTGGCACGACAGCTTTTCAGTGTCCCGATGAAGAAGGACAGCGTGATGATGCCCCAGAGCGCCAGAAAATACCCCATCGATGTCTTGTCGGTGACCTCTCCGATACCCATCTGCGGCAGCACCCAAATGCCCACCAATGTCAGCCAGAAAATACCGAATGATGTGAAGGCGACAGTTCCGAAGTTATTGCCCTTCTTCCACTCCATGATGCCCGCGATGATCTGTGCCAATCCCCCGTAGAATATACCCAAGGCTAAGATCACGCTTCCCAGCGGAATGATGTCAGCATTGTGCAGGTTGAGCATCACGGTGGTCATGCCAAAGCCCAATAGCCCCAGCGGGGCGGGGTTGGCGGTCAGGTCCATCAATACCCTCTTCTCGGGTCTATCGGTCAGATTAGCGTCCATGGGCGCACCTTGATGCCGGAAAGCTTCAGTTTATTAAACCCTTGCTACTGTATGACACGGGAATCGTCATGCTCGCGAGCAAATGTCCATAAAAACGATTAAATCCAGAACGCCGTTCCTGATGCGAGGCCACCATAGCTCAGCTGGTAGAGCGGCTGACTTGTAATCAGCAGGCCGGGAGTTCAAATCTCCCTGGTGGCTCCATTTTCTCAATTTCAATATCATCGAAGGTGATCACCGATCGGAAAAGAATCTCCTGGCACATTATTATACGACAGATGCGGTTCGTTCCGCCCGATGGTAACGGACGGGCAAAGGATCGACGTGCAGCAGATAGGGGAGTACGTACAGCGTCACTCCTGCCCCCGCCGTTTCAAGCTTGACCTGAACGGCAGCGCCCTTGCCCGAGAGGTCCCGTTCTTCTCTCGGGTGCTCAATCCTCTCGATCCGGTGCTTCAGGCCATCGGTAGGAAGAAGGAGGAGGAGTGGGAAGGAAGCCTGAACGAGGCCGGATACACCTCCCTGAACGACCGGAGCGTTGACCGGGAGCCCACCCGCCTGAGATGGGAGAGCTTCGTTACCTTACTGAACGATGCATCTCCGGGAGAACGCCTCTTTGCCAGGGAGGTGGAGATAAGCGGAAAGGTAGGTGAGTTCGCCCTCAACGGAAGGATGGACTTCGTCGTCCTGCAGTGGAACGGCGGGCGACCGCAGCTGCGCATCGTCGAGTGCAAGGCCAGTCGCAAGGACAAGACCTACCACCGCATCCAATTGGCCATCTATCAGATGCTGGTCCGCGAGCGGGCCGGACGGGGAGAGCTCGTCGTCGACGGTCACGTGATCCCACCGGAGGACGTAATGGGATCGCTGGTACGATTGAAGGAGGAAGGGGGAACCGAGGACCTGATCTCGGCGGAGGTCCTGGACCTGGAGATGGAGAGGGAGGATGCCCGGCGCCTGCTTGCCAGGGATGGCGACCTGGAACGGATTTCCAGAACGGACCTGGAAGAACTGCCGTTCCAACTGGACGGCAAATGCGATTCATGCGTGCTCAACGTGAACTGCCTGCCCGAGAGCGCCCGCCAAAAAAGACTAGAGCTTCTGGGAATGGACATTTCCACCGCCCGGACGCTGAGGGACCACGACATCCCGGACCTGGAAAGCTTGGCCGCGCTTGATGTTCGCGGCCACCAAGGCCGTCGGATCAGGGCGGTGCCGACCTTCACCGATAACCTGGAAAAGCTGGTGGCCAAGGCCACGGTCCGATCGGCCACGCTGCCCGGTGGAGCCGGACATCAGGTGGCGGCCCTCCCGGGAGCGGGGTTCGGGAACCTGCCGACACATGTGATCGACGGGGAACCGCTGGTGCGGATATTCCTTTCCGTGGATTACGATTACACCGAGGACCGCATCATGGCCCTATCGGCCCACGTGACCAACAGCGAGGGTGCGTTGGAGACCTCCGGGGAAAGGAACACCGAGGGGAGATGGGTGCGGCGGCCGGAGGTCATGGAACGCGTACAGGAGGGCGATGGAGAGCGATCACAGGAGGTGGAGGGGTCAGAGGTCATCTTCTTCCGCGACGCCCCTTGGAGCGGAGAATACGTCCGCGACAACGAGTCGGAACGACAACTGATGGTCTCCTTCTTCAACGGACTGCTGAAAACCGTGGCCAAGGTGGGCGGCAAGGAGCGGGTGCCGCTGCATTTCTACGTTTGGTCCCGGAACGACCTGGTCAGGCTGATCGAGGGCTGCACCCGTTGCGGCTCCGACCTGCTGGACAGCCTGACGCACCTTCTGGGATGCCGGGAGACGTTGGAACAGCTCATCTACAGCTGCCTGCAGGACGAGGTCTATGACCGCTACGCCACGGGCTGGACCGGACGCGGGTTGGTGGTGGCCTCGTCCCTCAAATGGTTCGGAAAGAGGTATCATTGGACGCGCACCGTCGGCGACCGCACGGTGGACCTGGACCGGGCGTTCCATCAGGGATTGTTCGATTTCCATTCCCCGTTGCAACTGGACGACGATGGGGAATGGTCCAAGGCGCCGGCGGACGCGACCGTATACACCGATTTCGAAGTACGCTGCCGCTTCCATGATTCTTTGCCAGTGCCGTATCTCCACGCCCTGTGGGGCACGCTTCCCGACCCGGAAACGGCGGACCTCAAGCACAACGTGCGCAAGGCCATCCGCGAGTTCCAGAAGGCCGCCGACCCCGGGATGCTGAGGGCGTATCTGCGGGCCAGGGTGCACGCCCTGCGCTGGATGGAGGAACGCGTCAAACCCAAGAACGCCCGCATCACCAAGATACCGCTGGACCTTCCCGATCTGACCTCCTTCTCCTTGGGAGTGGTAGGTCCGGTCCAGGCGGCCCTGGACCTGCTGCGCCTGGACCATCACGTTCGATTGAACGAGTGGTCGTCCAGGATGAACCTCCCGCCCTTGGACCGGGTCATGTCCGGCGATTGCCTTCCGCTGACCAGAACAA
>SPCU01000095.1 GCA_004525545.1 Methanomassiliicoccus sp.
CCTTTTCAAGGAGGGAATGGTCCGCTGCCCGGGGATCGACTTCCTGGCCGACGAGGTGGAGGCCGACCTCAAGGCGACGTTCTTCGGCAAGCGTCTCTCCGACCTTTACATAGACCCGGTCTCGGCGGTCAAGCTGCGCGATGCGCTTCTCTCGTACACCCCGGAAAAAGGTGCGCTGGGGTTCATGCACGCGGTGTGCGCCACCCCGGACATGATGAACTTATACCTGAGGAGGGACGACCGGGAGATCATGGACCAGATCGTCATGGACCGGGGGAAGGAACTGCTGTTCCCGGTTCCCGACCTAGATTCCCCGGATTACGATTACTTCCTATCGGAGCTGAAGACCGCCATGGTCCTGGACGCTTGGATCTCCGAGCAGGACGAGGAGGCTCTGCTCAAAGCGTCCGGCATCGGTCCTGGCGACCTTCACAACAAAGTGGAGGTGGGGGAATGGCTCCTCTATTCCATGAGGGAGCTGAGCAACATCTTCAACAAGGACTGCTACCCCGTGCTGCCGAAGATGATGACCCGCATGAAGTACGGGGTCAGGGAGGACCTGCTGGAGCTGGTGTCCCTGAAAGGCGTCGGCAGGGTCCGCGCCCGTTCACTGTTCAAGAAAGGCTTCACTTCGATCACCCTGCTCAAGGAGGCGCCGGTGAACGATCTGGCGAAGATCATAGGGATCGGTGATCTTCTGGCCCAGAGGATCAAGTCCCAGGTCGATCCACTTTTCGTAATGGACAAGAAGGCCAGGAACGCCGAGAAGGCGGCGTTGAAAGAAGAGACGCCGGCCAAAGAACGCGGGCAGACCAAGCTCTTCGATTTTTGAGCGTCCTACCGATCATATGAAGGGGGGATGGAATGCCATTGAACCATCTCATCAACGCTGTGCCGAGCGCATCATCCCTGTCTCAAATCGACATTTGAGAACACCGTCAGAAATCGGTGATGGCCCGCGTCACGTAGAACGTCCCTTCCTTGAAGTAGAAGGAGAAATAGCTGCTGGAATGGTCCGTCTCCCTCATCTTCACCACCCTTAGGCGCCTTTGCACCTCGATCTCCCCCACCTCCACCATCTTCAGGTGGATGATGCCGTCCGCCAGGAAATCGGTGTCCCCGGAGCCGTAGTATTGGTAGATGCCGACGGGCATCTCGGCGATCACGAAGGTGGTGACCTCCGTGGAGCGCAGCCATTCGAACAGGCGGAATATCTCCTCCCTGGGCTGCTCGAACTTGGCTATCAGTTCTAAAGCGCCCAATGAATCGATCACCAGCACGTCGTAGTCGAAACGCTTCTTGCTTTCCTCCACGGCATAACGGAACGTATCGAACCAACCGCCGCTCTGGGCCTGCAAACGGATCTCTCCCAGGTCCAATAACTCGACCAGGTTGTCGGAGTTTCCTTGCATCCTCAGATAGTCCATCTGCCGCATGAGCGATGGTTTGTTCTGCTCCAATGAGATGTAAAGACCGCGGACGCCTTCCCGCACCGCGTTCATGTGCAGGATGTAGTACGCCAGTGAGGATTTCATGGTGCCGGCGGCGCCGGAGACCAGGATGATGTTACCTTTGGGTATACCACCGGACAAGTTCTCGTCCAGACCGTTAACGAAAGTTCTGACCCTGGCCCGCTCCACTTTGCTCCCCTTTACCCATATGATATTCGAGAATTTATAGGAAGCGGAGCAAGAAAACCCACGATTTGAATCGTGGGATGAATTGCGATAAAATGCATAACTAGTGGCGCGTCAATGTCGATAACAATGGAGTACAAACACACAACCACCAAGGTTTTCTTAATCAACTATCACATCGTCTTTTGCCCTAAACGGCGGAAGGCGGTACTGACTGGACACATCAAGGAACGTCTGGAGAATATCATTCATGAGGTTGCATCGGAAAGGCATTGGACGGTCATGGCATTGGAGGTCATGCCGGACCATGTGCATCTGTTCATCTCAGTGGAGCCGAACACCTCCCCTAATTCAGTGGTCAAGGCGTTCAAGGGACGCAGTTCCAGATACATGAGGGAGGAGTTCCCCGAACTCCTCAAACTGCCGTCGCTTTGGACTCGCTCATATTTCATCTCCACCGCCGGGAATGTGTCGTCGGATACTATCCATAGGTACGTCGAGAACCAGACTAGGAAGTGACCTGATGCTCCTAACCTTCAAGCTCAGGCACGAACGGGATTTCAGTATCGAGCTGATAAAGGCCAGAAAAGTTGCGGAATTCGCCTTGACCTCCGATTCGTACTCGTCGGCGGTGGTCAAGCACATCGGTCTGAAATCAGCGATCGCCTGTCAGATTTTGAAGAAATACGTTCGGAACAAGCACATCAAGACCATTCACAACGTAATGCTGACCATTCCTGGCCAGGGTGTGAAAGTGCAGGGGATGGAATTGTACATCTCCTGCCTCAAGCTCCGCCTGGACATATCGCATCTTCCGAAGTTCGAGAAGGTCAATCAGGTCGAGTGCGACAAGGAGTTCGCATTCGTCACCGTGACCGTGCCGGACAAGCCGCTCTATGAACCGACCTGGTTCATAGGCATCGACAGAAACACCACCGGACACGTCGCCGTCGCCGCCAATCCGGCGACCGGAAAGGTATGGAAACTGGGAAGCTCGTGCCAGCACATCCATCAAAAGTACAAGAACGCCCGAAAAAGATTGCAGAAACAAGGCCGGTACAAAGAGGTCAAGGAGATTAAACAACGAGAGAGCCAGATAGTCCGTGACCAGAACCATAAGATTGCCAAGAAGATAATTGACATTGCCGTCCAGAACGCTTGCGGTATAAAAATGGAGCAACTGGATGGGATAAGGAACAACCGTAAGCAAGCCAGGTCGTTCAGGTACTCCCTGCACAGTTGGTCGTTCTATCAACTCCAGCAGTTCATAGAATACAAGGCCAAGCTGAACGGAGTCACCGTCGCCTATGTTGACCCATCATATACGAGCCAGCAGTGCTCAAGATGTGGGCTCATTGGCAACAGGGATGATAAGGTATTTTCGTGTTCCCACTGTGGACACGTTGACCATGCCGACGTTAACGCTTCGTTCAACATAGCGTTGCGTCCCTCTTTGGAGGAAGGTACTGGTCGATTCAAGCCAGACAGAGATGGCTTGAAGGGCCGCATTGATACGCCCCAGGAGGCTCCGGCATGAGCGATGTCGACCGAAGAATCCCACGAATTGAATAGTGGGTGTGTCAAATATTAGCGCGTATGAACGTCAACTGGAGATGACCCGGCGCACGTCCTCAGCGGTGGCGGACGCCTTCAGCACCTTGCCGCAGTTGGCGATCACCGTGTCCGGGTCCTTGAGCACGTGGCCGGTACAGACGCAGACCACCTTCTCCTTGCGGCCGATCTTTCCCTCGTCCATCAATTTCTTCACCCCGGCGATGGATGCTGCGGAAGCTGGCTCCACGCCCACTCCCTCCATCCTGCCCAGTAGGAACTGGGCATCGATGATCTCCCGGTCCGAAACGGCGGTCATGACGCCGCCGGTATCGTACACCGCCCTCAGCGCCTTCTTGCCGGAGGCGGGATTGCCGATCCGTATGGCGGTGGCGATGGTCTCGGGGTCCTTGACCGGTATGAAATCGTCCTGACCGTGGGCGAAGGACATGACCAGCGGCGCGGAGCCTCCGGCCTGCACACCGGTCAGCATCGGCAGCTCGTCAATCCATCCGAGCTGCTGCCACTCCTTCAGCGCCTTGTAGGCGGCCCATATGTTGGCGGCATTGCCTACGGGATACACGATGCGGTCGGGCATTTTGAAATCCAGTTGGTCGAGGATCTCGAAGGCCAGGCTCTTCTGCCCTTCCGGGCGGAAGGGGTTGACGGAATTGAGCATGTACAGGTCGCCCGAGTGTGCCAGCTCCTTCACCACTCTCAGCGCGTCATCGAAGTTGCCGTCCACGGTGACGACCTTGGCCCCGAAGAACATCGCTTGCGCCAATTTACCCGAGGCCACTTTTCCGGAGGGGAGCAGCACCACGCATTTCAGTCCTGCCTTGGCGGCGTATGCGGCCAACGACGCGGAGGTGTTTCCGGTCGACGCGCATCCTACGACCTTGCAGCCCAGTTCCACGGCGCGCGTCACCCCAACGGTCATGCCGCGGTCTTTGAAGGAGCCAGTGGGGTTAGCGCCCTCGAACTTTACATGCAATTTCCTCAACCCATACTCCTCGGCGAGCTTCTCGCAGTCATAGAGCGGGGTGCCCCCTTCCTGCAGGGAGATGGGCTCCGACCTTATGGGCATGAAATGAGCGTAGCGCCAGACGCCTATCGGTCGTGAACGCAGGTCCATGGGAGAGGTGCCCTGCAAGTGAGACAATTCCATATCTATCGTCAGGGAACCGTTGCAACTGGGGCAGGCGTCCAGGAAGTGGTTCTCGATCTCCTTCCCACATTCCCAGCATTTGACAGTGTATTTCATAATTCCACCAGCTTGCATCCTTCGCCCCAGGTGGTCACCCAGCAGAAGCATTCCACCCCATGTCCCTCGTAGAACCTCTGCATGGCCTCGGCTATCTCCAGCCCGTCGGCCTTCTCCATGTCGTAGAAAGCGGCGATACACGGTCCCGACCCTCCCAGGAAGGAGGCGAAGGCCCCTGCGTCAACGGCGGTCCGTTCCGCTTCCTTAAGGAATGGCACCAACGGCGCCCGGGCCGGTTCGACTATAACGTCCTTTATGGAGCGCGCTATCATGCCCAGGTCCCCCATGGCCATGCCGGCCACCAGCGAGGAGGCGTGCCCCACCTGGTGAACGACGTCGGACATGGGCACATTGATCGGCACCCTCATACGCGCTTCGCGAGTGGGCACGGCGAACTCCGGCAAGGAGGCCACGATGCCCAGGTTCTTGGGCGGCTCGATGCGGATGACGTCCATCGGTTCGTACGACCGGATGATGGTGAATCCGCCCATCAGCGCCGGGGCGGCGTTGTCGGCGTGCCTGCTTCCGGACGACGCCTCCTCGCCGAAGGAGGCGCAACATATCA
>SPCU01000012.1 GCA_004525545.1 Methanomassiliicoccus sp.
GATAGTATTGATATAAATAATATTGAAGAATAAATATCTAGTTCATTATATATATACGTATAACATAAACATTATTAAAATTAATGATACGGCAATATTTAGAATATAATAATTGGTCTTTGGATTTTTCATCTCTTTGATCATATTATATTCAATTGTATTCATTTGATTACCTCATTGTGGTTGGATCATAAGGTTTTAAAGGAGTAATATAATGAGATTACTCTAAGGGTACGGGAAAAAATGAATTAGCGGGCGTGCACATTACTTTCAGGTTGAATACCATGAGACCTGCACTACTGGTTATCGACATACAGAACAAGTGGTTGGATTCGAGCCCTGGCCTGAAGACCTGCATGGAACGGAGGGTCGAGGTCGTCAACTCGGCTATTGCGCTCTTCAGGAAGAAAGGACTGCCGATAATTCGAGTGTACCATGTGGACAAGGAAGAGGGACCGTTCCCAGACACGGAGGAGTTCGAATTCCCCCCCTCTATACAGATTCTTGAAAACGATACCCGGGTGATCAAGAACTATCCGAACGCTTTCAACAAAACTGAGCTGGGGGAATTCCTCGCACAGAGCAAGATTGACGTATTGGTACTATGCGGCCTCAGTGCGACCGGTTGCGTGATGGCCACCTACATAGGGGCAATGGACCGCGATCTCCATCCGTTCCTTCTCAGGGACGGGGTCGCCGCTGGAAGCGAAGAACTGATAAGGTTCGCTGAGGAAATATTCGAGACGTTGAGCGTAGAGGCGCTTAGGCAAGTGCTCTGATCTGACGATCAACAATCTTCGATTCAGTACGCCCTCGTTCCCTTCGAACTTTAATTCTTCGTGATCTAAGTAATCAAAGAATATTGAATCCATGCTCTTCCAGTACTGTTTTCCCGACATCCTGCTTCCATCATTGTAGTTGATGAATTCCTTGAAAACTGCTGATTGCGAATTCTTATGAAAAGGGGCGATCGGTTTCACTTCCATTCCTGCCCCGATAATGATAATGGATTCTCTTGACATGTACATAAAATTATAAAAAAAGGTTTCTATCGCATCTGTCTGCTCAATTCGATCCGACCCAATTCAATATCGATCCTCCTCTGATCGGGAGACTCTTGCCTAGATGGAAAAGATGAGTGTCGGGGAGCTACCCTGGTGACGATATCCTTGAGCATTGCCGCAAAGCTTTTCACCGCGCCACTCAAGAAGCTTTTAGAACTGGTGCCAGAAACGAGCGTGATATTTTCCTGCAGGTTCACGCCGCTCGAATTGTCCACGAACTCGACCGTTGGTTGTGGCGTTCCAAAGGAATATGTGGGACCGCTGATGGCCGAAATATCGATATCGGCCATTTGTTCAACGTCCACAACACTGATCCTCGAGACATATGTTGTGATATCTTGTTCCTCCGGGGGCATAGCAAGCCCCGGGGTGACATTCTCTGAGTCATCGAGCTTAGCATCGTTTTTCTCTGGTGCTCGAGTCATACTGCCAACTCCTGGGGAGGCTCAATATCGCCGAAATTGGGGATCAGAGACCCAAAACCTAAGAAAAAGACAGCGTTGAGCCCCAGAATTGCGACGGGATAGATGTGCACCGAACTATCATAGATCGGCAAGTATGCCAGCAGGTCGAATACCATCATTAATATGATAGAAAGGAACAGGTACTGCATCCTTGTCCAGTTCAGTCTTGCAGATACGTATGGGAATATGAAGGACGCACCTAATCCAATGATGATGGCGATCGCGCCCCATCTTATCGCCCAATCCACCAAACTTCCATCGTCCCCATAGCCAGCGGTAATGGCTCTCTGTTCGATCGCCTCCCAAGTCCCCATTATTATCATGACACCTAGGAAGGCTACAAATCCACCGGCAACGAAACCGATTATTATCTGCTTCTTTTTGTTCATTGCGACACCGGCCAGATCGATGAGGCACACATTTTATGCCTGACCAGATAGAAGAGCCCAATGAACATCAGGACCAGCAGCACCGGGAATATGGCCAGGCCCGCCCCCATCGTTGCCACGGCTGGATCGTCGTTCAGCACCTGCACTATGGCCATGGTATTGACCGTCACGGCCATGGTGATGAGGAAACCGAAGAGTAGAAGCACCATTCCGTAGGCCTTCTCCGGACGGGACATCAGCATGAACAAGGCCAGGAATCCCAGCGGCACACACACACCCAGGTCCAGATAGCGTATCACCCAGAAGGCGTTGGACGCATTGGAATACGACCCGTCGACCAGGTCCCCGTTTCCGATCACCTCGGTAATCTGTCCTAGCCACATTTTAGCGAAAAACAGCAACGCCAAGGCGGTGAAGACCACGAACAACCGCAGTCCCCGTCTGCTGAACACCGGGGTCTCAGATTCAGTGAATCGAGGGAGGGTCCCGACTAACAGCAACAGGCCTCCCACCATGAGCGCCAGGTATATCCAGAAGTAGTTCTCCGCATTGCCCGGATACAATGTCCATTCCTGCCCCACGCCGACGGAAAGGCCGGTATAGATCAGGGTGATGGGTGTCAATATCAGGAAGTACTTGGCACTATCTCGGCGCATCAGCTGCAGGGCGCCGCCAATGAGCAGAAGGGGGGCAATGAGGAACAGATCGGCCAGGTCTTGGCCCATAATCTGCCATTCGCCCGATTGCGAAGTATGATACTGTATATCCCCGGTCCCTAGAGGTCCCAGGGCAGCCATGACGATAAGGACCAGGGCACAGATCATTGCCGTACCCCCGGTCACGAACCAGGGGATGAGGTCGGTCTCCTGACGGTAGAAGGCAGTCATTTACAGCACCCCGCCCAGGTCGCTGGCCCATTTCCGGATGGCGCTCCAGTCTCGGAGGTCATAGAGCTTGTTCGGATCGATATCCTTCTCCCCTATGCCCTGTTTGCCAGTATTGCGTACGCTCAGTATGTCCTTCACCAGGAAGCCGTATTTGCTGAAGTCCAGGACGCCCCCGAAAAGGCCGATGTCGATCGGGTGCAATCCATATTTGTCAGCCACATCCTGCAGGTACTTCTGTCGATATTCGTCCACTCGAATGGGGTCGAACATCAGGTCACCACAGCAGGCGAACATGGCCAGCTTCTTTTTATTTAAGGTTCTGGAGTTCCTATCCAGGAAGCACAGCGCCTCCTTTGACCAGGAACCGTACTCAATGCCGCTTCCGATGACCACCAGGTCGTAGTGTTCCAGTTCGATGTGTTTGCGATCACGTAGGTCCAGCATATCTGCCTGGTGTCCCTTTTGTTGCAGAACGGAGGTGATCTCCAGCGCCACTTTCTCGGTCGAACCGTACTTGGTGCCGAAAGCGACCAAGGTCTTCACTGCCCCTCACCCCTGGCGAGATCATGGCGTATAAGCGCCAGGTAGACGATGAAGACCACCGGGAACACTATACCGAAGGCCGCGGAGGATTGCACGGCCAGTACAGCCCAAACGTCGAAGGCGATGGTAACCAGGCTCAGAGCTATGGTGCCAAGGTAGCCCCACCGTTTTTCCGTCCAAAGGCCAAAGGCCGTCAGGAGCCCCAGGATCCCTAGGACGAAGAACATGATGTTGATGAACATCATGACCTCGTCCGATACCGGGTTATCCAGCACCGGCCCGCGTTCAGCAGAGAGCAGGATGGCTATCACGAGCCTGGCCACGCTTTGTAATACGGCTAACAAGCAAACTATTACGATTCCTTTTCTTCCAGGGATGTTCGTTTAACTCACCAAAAACGGCCATGACGCCGCAGGTCTTAGGCGCTCGTCAAACGATGGCGAGAGAAAATAGCCCTTAAACCCTACTAACATGACCTTTCCTTAACCGAAACGGATGAAAATGTGGTTATCTGCATACCATCCAGAGGTGAAGGGTCACTTTTTCTTCGCCTGTCTCAGCATTTCCTGTAATGATGCCTTCTGATGATCCCCGTAGTAAAAGACAGCTCGGATGATGTTCGGTACTACGCTAACGAAGATACCTTCCGCCTCTAGCTCTTGGCAGGCGTTCTGCATCTCTCGCACGTTCCTGCTCCAATATGTGATGATGACCTGATTGGGCAGGTTACTAAAGGTGTATGTGCGCACCGTTCCCGGGGCGAACCGCTTGATCAGCAGGAACGCCGCCTTTTCCCGGGGAACGTCGTCCCTAAGTACCAGGTGTATCTGGCTGATGGTGTCCCCCAGAGTGTCGGGCTGCCAGTGGATGGATAGCATGATCAGATCCTCGTGGACCATCCGGTTCAGCCGACGGTTGACGGTCTTAACTGTCGTGCCCAGCTCCTCGGCCACCTTGAATATGGGGCGTCGCGCGTCCATGGACAACGCTTGGATTATGCGCAGGTCCATGAGCGTGAGCACGCTCCCCGTGAAAGGGGGCAGGGGGATTATGCCTACCTGTGGTTCGCTGATCTGTGCATCGCGCTGCACCGCGGAAACGAAATCGGCCAGCTCCGCCGAATCCTTGACGTTTCCATGCACATAAACGTAATTACCGCTGGCCACTTGGAAGATCCCCACCTGAGGTATCGCCCGGAACTTGCGATCGACCTCATTCATGGAACGGGCTCTGGACCAACCATGGACCACCACCCACATGACCCCTTTTGCCTTGAAGCTCAGTGTGGCATAGGTGCCGCGGATGATTTCCGCCTCGATCAATGATTGAACGCGTCGATGTACCACCTGGGGGCTTAAGCCAAGCTCCTTCCCCAGAGCGGAATAGGATGTGCGGGAATTGCGCATCAGGAGACGGCACAGGGCCACATCGGTCTCGTCCATTGAACCCCCATGGCCTTGGTCCGATTTACAATGTTCTGTGGTCGGGCCAAAGATAGAAAAAAGTAGGTTTCAAACAAGATCCGACCGGTCAGCGATCGTCCACGCTCGGAGAATCCAAATATGAATAAAAGAGGGAGGGGTTTTCATCGGTCGAACGTAGGACCGGAAAAACTTTGAATTGACTTCAAAACTGAGAGAATGGAAGGAAAATGGCGGGCCCGGAGGGATTCGAACCCTCGGCCTATCGGTTAAGAGCCGATCGCTCTACCTAGCTGAGCTACGGGCCCGGTAAGCGACGGAATAATATTGACATAGATAAACGTTACGGAATCTGAACTTATTCGGTCTTACGCCAGAAGGGTGCGATCTCCTGTGCCTTGCCCCTTTTTATCAACGCACAACCGATCGGCGCCGGAAGATTGGCCACATCGTTCTTGCTCAATCTGTATGGACGGTTCATCCCGGCTATTTCCGGCAGGTCCTCCAGGATCCTGACCAGCACCCTACCCATTGATTGAGGTGCCTCGATATTTTCCTTGGAACTGCCTCCATTGACCCTTCTAAGGGCGTCGTTCATCTGCCCCCGGTCGACCGTCAAGCAGACCGACCCGTTGTTCGGCGCCACGTGGGCCTCTGGTACCTTTCCTTCCATGGAGTATTCGCGGCACTCGTTGATGGACCGTAGTACCTGATCGTACATCTCCCGTTCCTCTTCGGTCAAACGGACCAGGTCTATCTTGGCCCCACTGGACGCCCGTGTGGCCATGGTCAGTATCTTCCTCATGCGCAAAAAGAAGATCTGCTGCCCCTTGCTCGAGACCTTCTTGAACTCATTGGCCATACCGCTGGCCTTGAAGGAGTACGGGTCCTTGCGTATCTCCTCCTCGCTCTCCCTCTTCAGCCTGCCGAGGAAGTCCCGGTAGGCCGGATAGAGGTCACGCCTAACCTCCACCAGGTCAGCGGAGCGCTGCTCCTTGCGGTGGATCTCGGTGACCTCCTTGTAGTTGATCTGCTCGAGAGGAGACGCCATTATACACCGATTCGATTGTTGATATATGAACCTGACCCAACGGCCTTATTAAACTGGCACCCCCCGCTGGCTCTGCTCAAACGTTAAGTAATCCCGTAGTGTTTTCGTGTCGTGGACCTCTCCAAATGCCTGCGGCCTTCCGGGGCGGGTGCGGAAATGGACATCATCGTCACGCCGAGCTCCAACACTCCGGGAGTTCAGGATGTCGATCCCTGGAGGCACCGGCTGGTGGTCAAGGTGCACGCCCCTCCGGAGGGCGGCAAGGCCAACGAAGAGGTGGAGGAGCTTCTATCATCAGTGATCGGTGTCAAGGTTCAAGTGTTACGAGGTCACACCCAGAGGATGAAAGTGGTGTTGCTGCATACCTCTCCAGACAAGGTAAGGGCGGCACTGGAGCATCTGAAATGACGGTCGGTCGCTCCTCCCAGGAACGTCTGGAGGAGCTGCAATCTATCTTGGATGAGATGACCGAACGCCCTCCGGATACGGTCATATTGGTCGAGGGGCTGCGCGACCGCGGGGCACTGACCATCCTGGGCGTTAGAGGCGACATCCTTCAGGTGCAGAGCAGCACCGGGATATTCCCAGTAGCGGAAGGGTTGTCCCGAGAGAAACGTTCCGCCATCATCCTTACCGATTGGGACCGGAAGGGAGGACAGCTATGCCGACTTTTAAAGAACGCCTTGAAGGCCAACGCCGTTCCCTTCGATGATACCTTGCGCCGACGGTTGGTGATCATCGCTCGTCAGGATATCAAGGACGTGCAATCGTTGCCCTCGTTATACTCCCGGCTGGTGCAGGAAGTGCAGGCCAGGTAGCGATGGAGGCGTTCGATAGAGCATGAAATGGCCGATACCGATGACCCAGCCAAACAAACTATTTATTGGGATACCGGCCTAGGAGTGGACGTTACCATGTCGTTGGACCACAGGATGCTGGAGGAACTGGGCATCAAGAGCGCCGAGGAACTGTTCTCGGACATCCCGGAGAAGGTGCGTATCGAGGGGATGCTTCTTCCACAGGGAAAGAGCGAGATGGAGGTCATCCGAACGGTCCAGGACATGCTCTCAAAGAACCTGACCGCCGAGCAGGCCCCCTGCTTCCTGGGCGGGGGCATCTACCATCACTTCATTCCCTCTGCGGTGAGCACCATCACCTCACGCTCGGAGTTCCTTACATCCTATACGCCGTACCAGGCCGAGATCAGTCAAGGCATGCTGCAATCGATGTTCGAGTATCAGAGCATGATCTCAGAGCTGACCGCGATGGACGTGGTCAACTCCTCTAATTACGATTGGTCCACCGCTCTCGGCGAAGCGGCCACCATGTGCCACCGCATCCTGCCGAAGAAGACGTTCCTGGTGCCGGAGGCCATGAACTGGGAGAAGAGGTCGGTGCTACGCAACTACGTGTCCGGACCGGAACTGAACATCGTGGAGTATTCTTACGATCCCTACACCGGCGAAGCTGACCTGGAGGACATCCGGCAGAAGATGACCCAGGATGTCTGCGGCTTGTATATCGAGGTCCCCAATCTCTTCGGGATCATCGACTCCCGGGCACCGCTTCTGAAGAAGGAATTCCCAGAAGTGCCGTTGGTGGTCGGAGTGAACCCGCTCTCCCTGGCGTTGGTAAGACCACCCGGCGAGTACGGTGCGGACATAGTCATCGGAGAAGGTCAGTCATTGGGCCTGCCGATGAACGTGGGAGGACCACTTCTCGGCCTCTTCGCCTGCACATTGGAACATGTACGCAAGATGCCTGGACGACTGATCGGACTGACGAAAGATAACGCTGGTCGGCGGGCGTTCTGCATGACGCTACAGACCAGGGAGCAGCACATCCGTAGGAGCAAGGCGACATCCAACATCTGCACTAACGAAGCCTTGCTGGCCATAGCGGTCTCTGCTTATCTGGGCATGGTCGGTAGCAAGGGACTGCGTGCCCTGGCCCGCATCAATATGAGGAACGCTCAATCGCTCATGCAGCGCATCGATGAGCTGGATGGGTTCGCTTCGCCTTTCTTCAACGGAGCGCACTTCAACGAGTTCGTGGTCAAGACAACGGTGAGGCCGGAGAAGCTGAACAAGCTGCTGTTGCGCCATGGAATCATCGGCGGTATGCCCATGCACAAGCACGTTCCGCGCCTGAACGACCATGTGCTTCTCACCACCACGGAAATGAACAGCGCGGAGGACATCGATCGTCTGATCGCCGCCCTCAAGGAGGTGGTGCAATGAGCTATCGCCAGGCTAGATATGACGAGCCTCTGATCTTTGAGCTGATAGGAGAGAATGATTTCTGCCTCATGAGCGAGGATGAAGTAAATGTTCCGGAGAGCATGCGTCGAGAGACCCTGTGCCTGCCAGATCTGTCTGAACGAGAGGTCGTGCGCCATTACGTGAACCTCTCCCAGATGAACTTCGGCGTGGACAATGGGATCTATCCGCTCGGTTCCTGTACCATGAAGTACAATCCCAAGTACGCCGACCTGCTGAGCTCCTTACCGACGGTGAGGTCGGTGCACCCTTGCCAGGATGAGGATTCGTTGCAGGGGGCGTTGCAGCTGATGTTCGAGCTGGAGAAGTGTCTCTGCGCCATCTCTGGCATGGACGCGGTGACCCTGCAACCGGCCGCGGGGGCCCATGGTGAGTTCACCGGAATGCTGCTGACGAAGGCGTACCATTCCGCCAACAACCAACAGAGGGACGAGGTGATCGTCCCCGATTCTGCTCACGGAACGAACCCAGCGAGCGCGGCCATGGCCGGTTATACCGTCGTAGAGGTCCCTTCCGGCCCGGATGGATGCGTTGACCTGGAAGCCTTGAAGGCGTCGCTCTCCGAACGTACGGCAGCGGTCATGGTCACCAACCCGAACACCTTAGGACTGTTCGAGAAGGACATTGGCACCTTGGCCGAAATGGTGCACGAGGCCGGAGCGCTGCTCTACTACGACGGAGCGAACCTGAACGCCATCATGGGCATGACCACACCAGGAATGATGGACTTTGACATCGTGCACTTCAACCTGCACAAGACGTTCGCCACCCCGCACGGAGGAGGGGGTCCTGGTGCCGGACCGGTCGGGGTCAGAAAGTTCCTGGAACCGTTCCTGCCGGTGCCGCGCATCGTATCGGAAGAGGGTAAGTATGCCCTAGAGTTCGATCGCATCGACAGTATCGGTAAGGTCCGTTCGCTTTACGGCAACTTCGCGGTGCTGGTCAGAGCGTACGCATACATCCTGGCAAAGGGAGGGGATGGTCTGAAGGAAGTATCACAGAAGGCCGTGCTCAACTCCAATTACCTGAAGAGCAGGGTGGCCGGGACCTACGAGATGCCTTTCGCCGAACTGCGGAAACATGAGTTCGTGATCTCCGCCCGCAGGCTGGCCAAGGAGAAGGGGATACATGCCACTGATATCGCCAAAGCGTTGCTGGACCGTGGCTTCATGGCCCCCACCATATACTTCCCCTCACTGGTCGAGGAAGCGCTGATGATAGAACCTACCGAGACCGAGTCCAAAGAGACCCTTGACAAGTACGCACAGGCATTGCTGGACATCGCCAATGGAGATCCGGAAGATATCAAGAGCGCACCGCACAACACCGCGGTGGGACGGGTGGACGAGGTCTACGCCGCCAAAGAGCTCATCCTTAGTTGGAGGATATACCAACGGAAGAACGGGAAGGGATCTCTTTGAACGGGAAGAAGGGTGCGTTCATAGTCCTGGAGGGGATAGACGGCACCGGAAAGAGCACCCTCTCCAGGGAATTGGCCGATTGGATGCGGGAGATGGGGCGAGAGGTAGTGCTGACCGCGGAACCGACCAAGGACTGGCTGGGACTGGCCGTGCGAAGGGCCAACGAAGAAGGGCTGGACCCTCTCACAGAATCGCTGCTGTTCACCGCTGACCGCTGTGAGCATACCAAACAGATCGTTCAATGGTTGGACCAAGGCAAGATGGTGATCTGCGACCGATATTTCGGTTCCACCGTCGCCTATCAGGGCGCCGCTTTGCAGGAGAGCATGGGAGAGGAGGCCTTGCCCTGGTTGGTCCTGATCAACTCCCCGGTGATCCGTCGCCCTCATATTACAGTTCTGCTGACAAGCGATGCTGACCTGGCCATGAAACGGGTGGGGGATCGCGGAGCCCTTAGTAAGTTCGAGAGAAGCGATTATCTGAAAAGGGTGCAGGAGAACTACCTGATGCTGGTCGATAGGTTTGACTGGCGCGTTGTGGATTCCAACGGGCCGTTGCCAGAGGTGTTCGAGCAGGTGAAGAGGGCCGTGCAAGCATACGTTTAAATCGAGACCTTCGAATTTACAGGCATGCATCCCTCCGAGGGAATTCGGGGCAGTGTATCCTCCCTGCTCAGCGGGAAGACCATCGTACTGGGCATCACCGGTTCCATTGCCGCGGTGGAATGCTTCGAGCTTTCCCGGGAACTGATGAGGCACGGTGCGAGAGTGATCCCGGTCCTGTCATCGGAAGCGGTCAAACTGATCACTCCGTACGCCATGAGCTTCGCCACTGGCGAGGAGGTCGTCACAGAGCTGGACGGACGTGTGCAGCACGTGACCCTGCTGGGAGACGTGACCGGACGGGCCGATCTTCTGCTCATCGCTCCCTGCACGGCCAACACCATCTCCAAGATTGCTTGCGGGATCGATGATACGACCGTGACCACCATGGCCACGGTGGCCTTGGGATCGGGAGTTCCCTTGCTCATAGCCCCGGCGATGCATGGGGCAATGTTCCACAACCCCATGGTGGCCGAGAACATAGAGCGATTGAAGAAGTCGAATGTGGAGTTCATCGGTCCCCGTATTGAGGGACGGAAGGCCAAGATCGCCGATATGCAGGAGATAGTTCACGCCACCATACGCAAGTTAAGCGCCGGGGAGATGTGCGGAAAGAAGGTACTGGTCATCGGTGGTTCCTCCGCGGAACGGATGGACGACATGCGCATCATCACTAATCTGGGGACCGGAGAGACCGCGGTGGAATTGGCCTTAGCCGCTTACCATCAGGGCGCGGATATGGAACTGTGGATGGGGCGGCACAGCGTGGCGTTGCCTTCGTTCCTACCGACGCGTCGCTTCGAGAGCTTGGCCGACCTGAAGAAGATGATCCCCGATATTTCCCATGACATTGTGCTGGTCCCGGCCGCTCTATCTGATTTCACTTTGAACGAGAAGAAAGGTAAGTTGCCGTCAGAGGAGGGTGGGGTGACGCTGCGGTTGAAGAGCGCGCCCAAGATGCTGCCCCTCATCCGTGAAAGATGCGGAACGGTCATAGGCTTCAAGGCCGAATCCCAGGTCGATGAGGCGACCCTCCTATCAGAGGCCCGTTCATCGTTGAAGAGGAACGATCTACTGGCGGTCGCAGCTAACTGTCTAAAGGACGTGAGGCCGGGTCAGACCAGGATCGTGCTTGTCACTAAGAAAGGGAAAAAGGCCCTGGAGGGCAGCAAGTCCCAAGTGGCCCATATGATGATCATGGAGGTTTCCAACCTATGAAGGCTAAGGCGTTCTGCCCCGGGCACATCACCGGACTGTTCCAGGTCTGCGAGCATGAGGATGTCATGACCTGTGGTTCGCGAGGCGCTGGATTGAGCATCTCGTTGGGTGTGATCAGCGAGGTCGAAGTGAAGGAAGGTACCGGTAAGATAGACATTTGGCTGAACGGATTGAAAGCTCAAGCACCGGTCACCGAGCACGCTGTCCGTTCATTGCTTGGCGATAGGAGACTGGACGTTAAAGTGCACAACGAACTGCAGATGCCTTTGGCCCAGGGTTTCGGCACCAGCGCCGCTGGTTCGTTGTCCGCGGCTTGGGCCTTGGCCTCTTTGATAGATCTGCCGGAGGGGGAGGCGTACGCCGCAGCCCACTCCGCCGAGATCGTTAACCGCACCGGCATGGGTGATGTCTCCGGCATCATGCGCGGGGGGATCGAACTGCGAAAGAAGCCAGGGCTGCCACCCATCGGAGATGTGCAGCGGATGAACGGCCATATGAACCTAGTCCTTGCCATCGTCGGGCCTTCCATCCCCACCGCGGAGATGCTGGGGAAGAAGGAAGTTCAGGAACACATCAACGCCGTAGGCGAAAGGTGCGTGGACGGTCTGATGCAGGAACCGACGCTGGACAACTTCTTCCGCATGTCCAACGAGTTCATGGAAGGGTCCGGGCTTTCCACACCGGAGGTGCGCCGGGCCGTCTGGGAGGCCAAGAAGTGGGGTTGGGCCAGCCAGGCTATGATCGGCAATTCTATCTTCGCCACCGGTCCGGACCTGACACTTCTGCGGGAGGCCCTCTCCGCCTATGGGGAGACGTTCCTTTGCACCTTGGACGTCAAGGGGCCTAGGCTGCTCTGATCCCTACTCATAGAGAGTGAACAACTGGTCGTCCTGGCCCACGTCGAACAGTCCGATGCGAGCCCCGCAGTCCAGCCATCCGTGGGAATAATTGACCGAGGCGAACGCGTTCACATAATCGTCTTTCTCGGCGAAGTGCTTGGCATCCTGGTAATAGGTAGTAGCCATCTCCAGGAATGATTCGGCCAATTTGCGATTGAAGGAGCGTTCGGGCGCGGTGATCTTGATCTTGTCCAAGGCGCGCTTTGTGATGTCCAAGTACCTTTCCAGATGCTCTTTGGAAATGGTGTCCCGCATTTCACAGCCTCTTGGAGGGGATGATCTCCACGCTCTCCCCGCCGTGCCTGCTCTGCCTGGGACTGACCTCCACGAACAGGGGCATCTGGATGTTGCCACCCATGATGAGAGCGACGCCGATCGGAAGCCTTTGGATCTCGTCCTCCATTCCAGCCTGCAACCCCTCGACAGAGGCGGCGATGGCCTTCAGATCGTTCGGGTTGGTGACCTTCAGGATCATTTGGGTATTGCATTGCGATAGCACGTTCTTGTCGATCTTGGCCGCCCTCTGAGAAATGATGGTCAGACCAAGACCGAACTTACGGCCTTCCGCAGCAATGGTCCTGAATATCTTGGAACAGGACGTCGTCCCCTGCTGGGGGCAGAAGTTGTGGGCCTCCTCGGCGATGATCATCATCGGCGGGACCTTGCCCAGTTTGCGCAGTTCGAACATCGCCGTGGCCAAACGGGTCACGATAAGCTCCTGTATGTCAGGAGGCGTCCCTTTAAGATTGATGATGGTCGTCATCCCGGTGTTTATAAGCTCGTCTATCTTGGTACCCTGTGGAGCGAATATATTGACCTCGTTGAGGTACGCCAGTTCAGCTATCAGCGTTTGATTGTTGGCGTCCTCGTCGACCTCCAGCATGCCGATGATCTCTTTCAGACCATAATCCTTCCTGACCGCCTTCAGTCCGTCGATGGCCTTCCGTAGCACGTTCAGGTACACCTTGCCGTTCTTTATGGACGTAAGAGCCAGAAGGTCACGGGCGTCGATGTTGGCCAGGGTGAACTTCAAAGGTTTGGCGTCCTTATTGATGATCGTATCGGTGGCGAACTCGGTGATCTTGTCGGCGAAGCCCTGAGGCAATATACCGAAGTCGCGTTTCCCCGGCATGACTGTGCCGACGTCCCTCATGGCACCATATTCGCCGTGCGGGTCCAGGATGAGCACGGTGACATCGTGCTTCATCAGCTCCTCGACCAGGTCGCCGCAGAGGAAGCTCTTTCCTCCACCAGTTTTTGCCAGGATGCTGACGTGCTTCTGCACCATGGCATTGATGTCCACCTCGACGTTGATGTCATATCCGTACAATTTGCCGATGTAGGCCCCGGTTGACGTCCCCTCCTTGAGGCCGATGACCTCCTTGATCAGTACGTCCTTGGCCCGGTAGACCATATCGCCTGCTTTGAAGGGAGAGCGCGGCATCTGTAGCAGATTCCGCTCGTCCCGGTAACCTAAAATGGATATCTGGGCGATGACGATCTCGTCGATATCTATATCCATGCCCTCACTGAGTCTCTTGGCCTTTTCCAAGGTCAGGTCGGTCTTCCTCTCTATATCCGACACCTGACCGAGAACCCAGCCATTTAATTGGTGACCGACCTGAATATAATCCATCTTCTGCAGGTCACCCAGCACCCTCAGATGAAATGAGGTGGCGCCGACATTCCCGTAGATTATGCCCACGCCGTCCATGTGGCCGTACTTGGGGTCATCCAGTGTATGCTCCGAGGGCTTGCGCTCCCGATGCACCACCACCTCGTCCGGGATATCTATGTCCTCGACATCGACATCCAAGACATCTTCCTGTACGATTTCCTCCTCTTCCTCAGAAGGCAGTTCGGCTTTACCGCTGGACTCTAACACAGAATTGGTTTGCATTCCCATCCGCTGATGATATCAGGGGGACACGATAAATAAGTTGGGGAGAGGATGATGGCATTGTCGTGGGACATTAAAAACCGCATATCGGGAGGGCCGATCTGGATCATTACCCACCCAGGCTCACGGAATCCCTTAATAATTGGGAACCGCATCTCCAGGCGATGATAGTCATAGGCGGTTCCGCTTCCACTAATTTGGCCAAGGACCTGGCCAGCAACCTCAACGCCGAGTACGTGCAAGCCGTTACCAAGACCTTTCCCGACGGAGAAACGTACGCCCGTATCGACCGGGAGGCTCTCAACGGCGAGGTCGTCATCGTGCAGAACTCCTACCCCAATGACAAGTTGGTGGAACTGCTTCTGCTGCAGGACGCCGCTTTAGGATTGGGAGCGGAGAAGGTCACTTGCGTCATTCCCTATTTCGGATACGCCCGGCAGGACGAGCGCTTCAACCGGGGGGAGCCATTGTCCGCAAAGGTCATGATCGATCACATTCAGATGAATACCGACAAGGTCGTCCTGATCGATGTCCATAGTCCCGAGATAATGGAGTGGTTCACCAAGGCCGAAGTGATAGACGTACATGCCGCACCATGCGTGGGAGACTTCTTCAGAGAATTCGGGGTGGACCTGGTTCTGGCTCCGGACGAGGGAGCCTTGAAGAGAGCGAGCTGGACCGCCGAGCGACTGGGAGTGGATTGGGACTATATGGTAAAGACCAGGTTATCAGGTACTCACGTCCACATGACACCTAAGAACATCGACGCCAAGGGTCGAAAGGTCCTCATCGTGGACGATATCATTTCCACGGGGGGCACCATCATCGCCGCCACCGAGGAACTGAGGAGATTGGGAGCGAGAAGCGTTATGGCCGCCTGTACCCACGGACTGTTCATCGGCAACGCCCTGGACAACCTGAAGAAACACGTGGACAAGCTGGCCTGCGCAAACACCCTGGAGAGCGATGTCTCTCAGATATCCGTCGCCCCGGAAGTTGCCAAGGCTATCATGGACTGATCGCTCCTGTTCGCAAAGGATTATAGAAGGTCACATTATTCCGATGATATCGGCCTGAGGGTGTAGTGATATGAGGAAACAAGAGGATTTCAGCGAGTGGTACAACGAGATAGTAGAACTGGCCAACCTCACTGACAAGCGTTATCCCATCAAGGGCATGAACATCTGGACCCCCTACGGCTGGAAGATCATGCGTCTCATTGACACTTACATTCGAGAGGAATGCGACGCCACCGGCCACGACGAGGTCTGCTTCCCTCTGCTCATCCCGGAAACGGAGTTCAATAAGGAGAAGGACCACATCAAGGGCTTCGACGCCGAGGTGTACTGGGTCACGCACGCCGGATTGAACGAGCTGGACGTCCGTCTTCTGCTGCGTCCTACCAGCGAGACGGCCATGTACCCGATTTTTGCCCTTTGGGTGCGCTCACATACCGATCTGCCGCTAAAGACCTACCAATTGGTGAACACCTTCAGGTACGAGACGAAGCAGACCCGCGCCTTCATCCGGGTACGCGAGATCCACTTCTTCGAGTCGCATACCTGCCATGTGGACGAGGCGGACGCACAGAGGCAGGTCGAGGAGGACTTCGACATCCTGGAGAACGTCATGAAGCACCTCTGCCTACCGTTCTTCCTGCTCAAGCGCACCGAATGGGACAAGTTCCCGGGGGCATACTACACCGTCGGCGTGGACACTCTGCTTCCGGATGGCCGCAGTCTGCAGTTGGGCAGCATTCACCATTACCGTGAGAACTTCTCTCGCCCATTCGGCATCACATACGAAGATAAGGAGGGCAACCGCCAATTCGTCCATCAGACCACCTTTGGCATGTCCGAGCGATTGGTCGGCGCCGTCGTGGCCGTGCATGGTGACGATAAGGGCCTGGTGCTCCCGCCGGACATCTCCCCCTTCCAAGTGGTGATCGTCCCCATTCTCGCCAAAGGCAAGGTGGATGAGGTGGCTGCGGAATGCCAAAAGCTGAGACAGGAGCTTACGGCCGCTGGCATGCGCGTGAAATTGGATGACAGCGATGAGAGACCGGGCAGTAAATTCCACAACTGGGAGATCCGCGGTGTGCCGCTACGTCTGGAAATGGGCATGCGCGATATAGAAGGCGGAAAGGTCAGTTATGCCCGGCGGGACAGCGGCGACAAAGGCACCCTGGACCGCGCGGACGTGGTGGATCACGTGCGCGAAATGCTCATCACCATCTCTCGCGAGATGAGAGAGAAGGCCGTGGCCGCTTCATCCAATGCAGTGCAGGACCTGGAATCGTTGGAAAGCATACCGGAGAAGGTGGTGCGTTTCGGATGGTGCGGCACGGAAGAGTGCGGTCGTACCTTCGAGGAACGTACCGGTCTGAAGCTGCTCGGGACCCCCTATCAAAAAGAGGAATACCTGGGAAAATGCCTGGTCTGCGGCAAGCCTGCCGACCGGCCCACCTACGCCTCCCGCTCCATGTGATTCAGAGCAACGCAGCTATGGGTATCATTACCAGCAACACGATGGTGGTTATCAGACCCAGGTCCATGTTCCATCCTTCGCGTCCACCTACTAAGGCCTGGGTGTAATTTAGCAATGCACCTAACAGCGCCAGTTGAAGCCCGCCTACCACCAACCACATGATGCCAAGGGTGTATCCGTCCAGGGTTATGGATGTCGCTACGACCAAGGCGATGAGACCGATCACTCCGATGGTCAGGCTGACTACCAGACCGGCCCAGTCCACGATCTTGATCGTCTTCTCCGATTCCCCTTCCCTCCGGCGGTTGAATATCATCATCTCGAAGATGCCCAATGCGATCAGGATGATACCTATGATGATCATGAACTCCAATCCCACGTGCATTTCTCCGTGGATGTTCAGATCGCCCCGGAGACCAAATATGATCGCTCCTTCGGTTATCACCAGGCATGCGGCGAACATTCCTAGCCACTCCAGCCAGGCCATCCGACGGTTGGCCAACGGTTCGTAGTAGAGGAAAACGAAGGCGAGAATGCCCAATAGGAACATCTCAGAAGCGATCAGCACCACCCACTGCTTGCCTATATCATCAACATCCCCCACGATCGCCGGGGCGGCTATGAGCAGAAAGATCAGGGAGATCATCAGTACGGCCACGGCTGCCGATAACTGCACCTTTTTCAAGATCCATTCACTGACCTTACCCTGCCATTGAGGGAACAACGGAACGAAAAGCAACATTCCCAGGACGAAGAACACCACGCCAAGTACCATGACCAGTGTTTGGTCGAGCACCAGGACGTCCACGAACTCCACCCTTCGAGCTAGGATGATCAAGGCCGCCCCCTCGATGGCGATCAATAGACCCATCAGGTATGGCACGAACCAACTGCCTATTTTTTTCAAATGCTTTTCCTCTGGGCAATATTCGGTATGTCCAGATATAATAGTTGCGTTGCCGGCTCACTTCTTGACCCGGGTCAGAAGGTATCCTAGCACACCAAAACCGAGAAGGACGACGAAAATGGCGTACACGCCCAGGTTCTCCGCGGAAAAAAGATTCCAGCTTCCATAAACGATCCCCCATACCCAATAGAAGACCACCGCTGTTATGATAAGCAGCAAGGAGAAAATTTTGATTGGTCTCTTAGGATAGGCAAGCTCGGCCATTGGGCGTCAAACGTGGTCGGTCTATTAAAATCTTGTTCCGCCGGACATTCTAATATATCCCTGGCCCCAATAGATCTGGCGTGAACAGCCGGGGCGAGGAGCGGTCGCTTGGGGCGGTCTTCTATTCACTACGAGATCGACTGCCGTTCTTTCATTTCTTTCGTGGACTGCGGCCGCCTTGGCAGCGTCCCATCAAACTAATGATACCGTTCCTGACCCTCATCGTCTTCGTACTTCTACCGCTGGACCTCGACCGCAAGGTGCAGGACGCCCTGGGCATCTTTCTATGCATAGCTATCATGTGGACCTTCGAGTCCCTACCGTTGCCGGTGACGGCATTGCTGGTGCCGGTGCTGCTAACCCTTTTTGGCGTCTTTCCCGCGGCGCAGGCCCTGGAACCTTTCGCAGATCCCATCGTCTTCCTGATGATCGGCGGATTGATCATGGCGGAGGCCTTTCACCGTAACGGATTGGACCGTCGCCTGGCATACTCGATGGTGCTGCGCGCCGACGGCAACCGCGATCGCACGCTGTTCTATCTAATGGGGGCGGCGGCCTTCCTGAGCATGTGGATATCCAACACCGCCGCGGTGGCGATATTGATACCGGTGGTCCTGGGCATCACTGCGCGACTGAAGGATGTAGGGAAGCACGTCACCGCCCGAATGCTGCTCGGCGTCGGGATCGGTTCCGCCGCTGGGGGAATGATGACCGTGACCGGGTCCGCCCCTAACGCCATAGCCTCCGGGCTTTTAGCCCAGGAAATTTCATTCACCTTCCTGGATTGGATGATGGTGGGCGTCCCCATGGGGTTGGTGCTGCTCATCAGCGCCTGGTTCCTGCTGACCCGACTGTTCCCCTCAAAAGGAGAGCGTTTAGAGGTGGGGGAACTGCGTCACGACCTGAAGAAGATGGGGAGGTTGAACGGAGGCGAGCGTCGCACTCTGATGGTGTTCGTGCCCACGGTCGTGCTTTGGATCATAGGGGCGAACATCGCCAACTGGTTCGATCTTCCAGCCTCCTTCATGAGCGCTGCCGTGGTCGCTCTGGCCGCCTCGGTGGCGTTGTTCATCGTCCGGGCGATCGATTGGGAGAACGCCCGCTCCATCTCCTGGGACGTGTTCCTGATAATCGGCTCCGGGCTGGCGTTGGGAGAAGCGTTGGTGTTCTCCGGCGCCGCGCAGTGGTTGGCGGATGGATTGCAAAATGCGCTGCTGGGTGCGCAGCTGATCATGGTCCTTCTGGTCGTGGCGACCGTCACCGTTGTGATCACCAATTTCATCAGTAATACCGCCACGGCCGCTATGTTCATTCCTATCCTTCTGGGGCTTTCCCGGGCCTTGGGAATGTCACCCCAATTGCTCGTCCTGACCTGCGGACTGTGCGTCTCACTTTGCTTCATCACCCCGATCGGGACGCCGCCCATCACCCTGATCTATTCCACCAAGAGGGTAAGCCGTCGAGACCTGGCCAAGGCGGGCATTGTCATTTCCGTGCCTTCGATCCTCGTGATCTGCCTTTTCCTGCTGGGACTGGATACGTTTGGGCTGTTCTGAGCTAACGGCGGGAAATGGATTCCTTCCTCTCAGGAAGCAGAGCGGCGAACACCACCAAGACCGGACCGATGATATAACCGGCCCAGGCTACGACTGACAGCAGACCTAGAACGACCAGTATCGCCCTGCCCCTACCGCTTGGACTTGAACCATCCCAGGCCCGTCGCAGGATGAACAGAGCGAAGAACCCGGGTATCAGGAAAAGGAACACGGTTATCATCACCTCCATCCCCAGTTGGCTGTCCCAGATCGAAACGACGGTCTGGGCGGCGGTGCTGACCGCCGTTCCCAGGATGGTCAGCCCTCCTACCAGAAGCAAGACGTGCTGGACATCCAGACCGTCTATTCTCCGCTTGTTGTAGTACAGATAGAACGCCACGCCCGCTACTAACGTCAGCGCCATGGGCGACAGGACCTGCCATGCCTCCTGTCCCTCCCATAGATACACCGAATAAAGGCTGAACGGGATTAGGACCATCTCCTGCAGTGTGAATGATTCCGCGTATCCGACGACCAACGCGAAGTTGCCTTCTACCGGTGGGGTGGAGAAGACGGCGACGTAATATCTGCCAGTGACCGGGGCGGGGGAGTCGCTGCTGCCTAGGTCGTAGTATGCACTAGGCGAGAAACCTTCATAGGTGGCTTCCTCCGGCAAGGACGACTCGATCACCTGGTAGCCATAACCGTCCGGAATCTCGACAAGACCAGGCACCACGCCTTCATTGGGTATCCCCGGCGCCATCAGGACCATCCGGGGAAGGAAGCCCTCGTCGCCGTCCTTCACCGGGACGATGAGGTTCAGGAGCAGCCGGTCCCCTTCGCTCATCTCGAATGTGTAATAGCGTGGGTCGCCATCGTGCAGATGGGAGTATATGGCCCAGGACTTTACCGTGTCCTTCACCTCCAGCGCCGTCTCCAAGGATTCGTTGTCCTCCACGAACTGAGGGGAGTGGGCGACCGACGTCCCAGCGATGATCAGGACCGCTATGACGATGAGCAAAGGGAATTGATAACGGACCATGATGAAGATAGGGTCGTGATTAACTATAATATTATTTTTCTCAGACCAAATCAATTTGATATATCCGTAAAGTCATATTGAATGACAGGACGGGATGGCTCTGGATATTTGGATACCTATGGTGGTTTGGTTTGCGATCGGAGCGATGATCGCTATCTATCTGTATCGGTACATGAACCGGGAGGGCAAGGTGGAGATAGCATGGGTGGTCGTCGGCTTCCTGCTATCCGTAATTGGGCTCATGGCCTTCATCGGCATTCGCTCCATGAAGGAGAAAGAACGGGACAAGGCGGTCGATCCGAAGAGCTATGATCCGCCGACATACAAGTTGAAAGGACCGGAGGATGATCTACCGAAGGTCGAGAGACCCAACGAGGAGCCGAAGACCGAGCAGAAGCCCAAGAAAGATATCAAGCAGATCGAAGGCATACCCCGCTGTCCGGAATGTGGTGCAGCAATATCGCACGTGGACAAGAAGTGCCCCGACTGCGGGGCAAAGCTGAAGGACTGAGGCGCAATCATTTAATCGCTCGGGCAGATAACCTCGTCATGCTGCCTGACGGCTCCCTAGTGTATCTATTGGATGAAAAGGGGAAGAGGACGTGGATCGTCCTGAACAAGGGGATGCTGAAGCTACCCAGTATGGGAGTGGTGGACGGGGACCGTCTATTAGCGGCGGAGGACGGCGCCGAGGTCAGCGTGGCGGGAAAGAAGTTCTGGCTCCTCGTTCCGGGCGCCTCGGAGATGATGTCATCGGTGGAGCGCGGCGCCCAGGTCATCACCCCCAAGGACGCGGCGACGATCTTGCTTGAACTGAACGTGAAGTCCGGGGACAAGGTGCTGGAAGCGGGGGTCGGCTCGGCCGCCCTAACCATTGCTTTGCTGAACCAAGTTCGTCCCTGGGGACAGGTCATCTCCATGGAGATACGCCCGGAGTTCGCGGAGAAGGGCAAGAGGAACGTGGTCAAGGCCGGACTGGCAGATGCCTGGCGCTTGGAGATGGGGGACGTGCGCAAGGACCGCTTGGACATCGTCGTGGACTCGGTGGTGCTGGACATGCCGGACCCCTGGGACGCCATCGACAACGTGTCCTCCATGCTTCGCAACGGTGGGAGATTCTGTTCATACGTCCCTAACACCAACCAGTTGGAGGAAGTGGTGCGTCAACTAAGGAAAAAGGGATTCGTGGAGATCCGCAGCCTGGAGAACATGCAGAGGGAGATGGTGGTGCATGAGATGGGAGTGCGGCCTTCCTACGAGACGCTGGGACATACCGGGTATCTGGTGTTTGCGAGGAAGGTATCAAAATGAGTTCGTCGCTTAATTTTTAATAGCCCGAGGACGCTCGTTATCACATGGACCTGGCCTTCGCCATATCCGCCTTCGCTTCGATCTTCGCTATCGTTAATCCAGTGGGTAACATACCGGTGTTCGTGGCCATCACCGAAGGTTATACACCTGAACTTCAGAAGAAGGTCAGAAGCAAGGTGTGCTTGGTCGCCGGTAGTGTCCTGATCGTCTTCGCTTTCTTCGGTAACTATATCTTCGACCTTTACGGGATCACTATTCCAGCGTTCAAGATCGCCGGGGGCGTCCTCCTCTTCTCCATCGCTTTCACCATGACCAGGGGGCAGATGACCAAGTCCAAGATCTCGGACGAGGAGACGCAGGAAGCGTCGGAGAAGGAGCAGGTGGGCGTAGTGCCGTTGGGCATCCCCCTCTTCGCTGGTCCGGGCGCCATCACCACCGTCATGATCTATGTCAGCTACGCTCAGAATTCCTCGGACGCCACGTTCGGATTCTTCTCCATATTCCTGGGGATATTGGCCACCATAGCCATCGCCTATGTTCTACTGAAATACGCCGGTCCGCTGTTCACCCGCATGGGACGGTCCGGTGCCATGGCCTTCACCAGGATCATGGGATTGCTGTTGGCGGCCATAGCGGTCGAGTTCATCATCTCCGGCGCCTTCGAGGCCGTCTCCAACCATTGGGGAATATGATCAGAGGGCAGAAGATTAATTACCGAAGGGGCATTCCTCAACCGGTGCATGCATGGTTGTGGCAGAGATAAGGATCGAACTCAAGCCGGGGGTGGCGGATCCCGAGGGCAAGAACACCAAGAAAGCCCTAGAACTGCTTGGTTTCAAGGACATTAAGGGAGTGCGTTCCATCAAGATGTTCGAGATAGAGATGGTCGCCGACCCCGAAACCGCCAAGAAGCAGTGCGAGGATATGTGCCGGAAACTGCTGGCCAATCCGGTCATCCAGAAGTTCAAGATCGATCTTAGGTGAAGGGAAATGCCCCTCGAACACCTGTTCTTCAAGCGCGACGTGCCCTTCAGGCTATATGAGATAGCCCTGGGAAAGGCTTCCGACGATGAACTGAAGGCCCTAAGCAAGGAGATGGGCCTCTCGCTCAGCCTGGAGGAGATGCAACGCATCAGGGATTACTTCGTCAGGCTGAAACGCCGACCGACGGACGTTGAAGTGGAGTCCATCGCCCAAGCGTGGAGCGAACATTGTTGCTACAAATCATCCAAAGTGTTCCTGCGGGAGCACATCTTCGGGATCGACAACGAAAGGGTGCTAGCCAGGGGCGATGCTGGCGTCATGGTCTTTGACGATGAGTACGGCTATGCTCTGAGGATAGAGAGCCATAACCACCCCTCGGCAATAGAACCTTACGGGGGTGCGGCCACCGGCATCGGTGGGATAGTACGCGACGTGCTGTGCATGGGAGCTCAGCCGGTCGCGCTCATCGATCCGCTGTTCTTCGGACCCATCGACCATAAGGGAGAGCTGCCTCCTGGTTCCAAGACACCCAAGTACCTGGTCTCCGGGGTCGTCGGTGGCATCAGGGATTACGGCAACCGTATCGGCATACCAACGGTATGCGGCGGTCTGTTCTTCGACGAATCATATCTGGGCAACTGCCTAGTGAACGTGGGTTGCGTCGGCATCGTGAAGAGGGAGGACCTACGGGACAACGCCGTGGGCGGTGTTGGAGATTACCTCATCCTATGCGGCGGGCGCACCGGAAGGGACGGCATTCACGGCGTGACCTTCGCCTCTGCTGAACTGAGCTCCGCCTCAGAGGACGAGAGCCGGGGTGCGGTGCAGTTGGGCGACCCTATCACAAAAGAACCTCTCATCCACGCCTGTCTGGAAGTGAACTCCCAAGGCCTCATCAATGGCATGAAGGACCTGGGCGGCGGTGGTCTCTCCTGCGTCGTCGGAGAAATGGCCTTGTCCGGAGGATGTGGCGCCGAGGTGCAGCTGGACGATGTGCCGTTGAAGGAGAGCGGATTGGCTCCTTGGGAGGTCTGGGTCTCCGAATCACAGGAAAGGATGATGCTTGCCGCTTCCGAAAATAATGTGAAGCGGATACTGGACCTGTTCGCCATGTGGGATGTGGAAGCCACTGTCGTCGGAAAGGTCGTCCCGGGCAACGAGGTCACCCTGTTCTGGCAGGGCTCGCAGGTCTTCCAGGTCGATCTGGACTTCCTGACCAAGGGACCGGAGTATTGCCGGCCCTTCAAGGTCGAGGTTCGTTCGTCCACCGTTAAGCACATTGCACCAAAACTGCCTCCCATAGATCGTATCATCATCGACCTGCTCAGCGATCCTAACATCGCCAGCAAAGAGTGGGTGTTCCGTATGTACGATCACGAGGTCCGCGGCGGTACGGTCGTCAAACCGGCCACCGGGATCATGAACAAGAGCGGTCCCTCGGATGCTACGGTGATCAAACCACTGCCCGATCGAGAGACGGGGCTGGCTCTAGCCCTAGGTGTCAATCCCTGGTTCTGCGGACTGGACGCCTACCGCGGCGGCATGGCCTCGGTCGACGAAGCATGCCGCAACATCATCGCCGTGGGCGGTTACCCGGATTCCCTGACCGATTGCCTGAACTTCGGCAACCCCGAGAAGCCGGAAAGGCTAGGCGAGTTCAAACAGGCCGTGACCGGGATAGGAAAGGTAGCTTCCTACCTGGACCTACCGATCCCGTCCGGAAATGTTTCCTTATATAACGAGACGGCCCGCGGTTCCGTTCTGCCCACGCCGACAGTGCTCGGTCTGGGGATCGTAGAGGACGTGCGCAAGTGCGTGACCACCGACCTGAAGAAAAAGGGCAATTTGCTCTACCAGGTCGGCGAGACCAAGGATGAGTTCGGAGGTTCCGCCCTGTACCGCAGATACGGCGGTCAGGGGGGTGAGGTCCCGGACGTCTCCCCTGAGGTACTGAAACGGTCCATGGACCAGCTCCATGAATGCATGAAGAAAGGGTTGATCGCTTCCTGCCACGACATTTCGGATGGGGGAATGGCGGTCACGGTCGCCGAGATGTGCCTTGGAGGGGACATCGGAGCGGATGTCCACACCTACATGACAACGAAGGAGCTGTTCTCGGAGAGCAACACCCGTTGGGTGGTGGAGATCGAACCGTTCGAAGAGAAGGAGTTCCTGAATATCATGACCATACCGGTCAAGAAACTGGGAAAGGTCGGCGGAAGGGATCTGACGATCTCTACGGAAACTGAGAAGTTCAGTATCTCCCTCGACGAGATGAGGAATGCCTGGAGCGGGACGCTCGGAAAGCTGATGGGGTGAACATATGAAGGATGTCAAGGTCTGCGTGTTGAGAATAGAGGGCACGAACTGTGAGGACGAGACCTTCCAGGCCTTCGCTTCGGTCGATGCTAGCCCGGAAAGGGTGCACTTGAAGCAGCTATTGGGACAGTGCCCCTCGGACCTGAAGAGGGACCTGGGGAGCTACGACATATTAGCGCTTCCCGGTGGTTTCTCTGCCGGGGACTATGTTCGCGCCGGTGCCATCTTCGCCGCCCGCATGAAGAGCGGGTTGAAGAAAGAGCTGATATCGTTCGTGGAGAATAGCAGACCTGTCATCGGCATCTGCAACGGCTTCCAGATACTGGTGGAACTGGGTTTGCTGCCGGCCATGGATGGCACTATGTCGGACATTCCGGATGCGGCGCTTTACACCAACGACTCAGGTAGGTTCGAATGTCGGCCGACATTGCTCAAGCAGGAGAAGAGCCACAAAAGCGTGTTCACCGCGGACATGCCGAAAGGCACCGTGGTCATGTACCCCTCCGCGCACGCTGAGGGCAAGCTCATGTTCCCCAAGGAAAAGGAGCAGAAGATGCTGGACCGTTTGTTGGAGAACGACCAGGTGGTGTTCCGCTACGTCGACCCTGACGGAGAGTATGCGGGATATCCGTGGTGCCCCAATGGATCGCTGCACAATATCGCCGGGATATGCAATCCGGCAGGCAACGTCCTAGGCATGATGCCGCACCCTGAACGTGTTCTTAGAAGGGAGACCCACCCTGATTGGACCAGGGAAGAATGGAAGGAAGATGGTGACGGACTGTCCATGTTCCGTTCGGCCGTCCGCAGCGTGAAGTGATCAGAAGTTCAGGTGGATGCGAACCTCTATCTTGTCACCGTCATCTAGGCTGAGCGTCCTTCGCAGATGGTACTTGCAGATTACCTCCAACACGTCCTCGTAATGGGACCGCCGGGGAAGGACCACCGCGCACTCCACGTTCTGTATGCTGGCAGGAATGCAGTGCACGTCACCGAAGGTGCGACCATTGCGTTCGAAGCTATGATGTCGATGGTCCTGCCGTTCCGCAAGGTCTCCAACTTATGGTGCTCCGTGGGCAGCAGCTTGACGTTGAGCGTCCCCTCGTACGGCTTGAAGCCCAGTTTCTCCGTGAACTGCTCCATGTATCCAGGCTGCGTCACGTAGTACTGCCCTTCGCCCATACCCTCGACGACGCTCCCCTTTATCACCATCTCGTCCTTCATTTCGAAGATCTTCTGGTACTCGATATATTCCTTGCGCAGCATGTCCGCACCCTTCGTGGTTATGCGTATGCGCTGACGGCGCGCTCCCAGGTCGCGCTCTATCAATTTGTTGTCCAAAAGCTCCAGGATACGTTTGGAGGCAGACTGCTGGCTCATTTCCAGCATATCCCCTAGTTCCCGGGATGACAGGGCGACGTAATCGTGTAACCCCCCCATTAGGGCGATGCGCCGGAGGGCAGTAACGAATTTCTCGTCGTTCTCGGGTTGCAATGTGACCACTCCACTTTTTGCTACTAGGTAATCCGTAATAGATTACTATCCTGGTTATCAGATATCTCCATTAAAAACTTACTAACGTCATTCGGTAAGTTTGATATCAAATGATTTCATTTATTCCCTGATGACCAAGGACCGACATGTGATGGAAGCTATGGGTAAGACCCGGGTGGTCATTGAGGATGGCAAGGTGGTCGAGGTCGGTGAACCTCAGCTGGACTATTGCCCGCTCTTCTTCAAGCACCGGGGGATCGAGAAGATCACCCGCGACATCGTGCGAAACAATATCGAGTTCCGCATCAATGATTTCGGCATGTGCACTCCAGACCGTAAGATGCGCATGCGGGACTTCCTCAGCTTCGGTGTGTCCGAGCTCATGGGCA
>SPCU01000093.1 GCA_004525545.1 Methanomassiliicoccus sp.
CTTTTATAGTCCCATGTCTCGACGGCCTTTTTCATATCCGCTAGGATGTCCGTCTTTGATCTTGGCATTTGGTACCTCCAATCAATCATCAAATTATAAGTATATAATATTAATGCTCTCCCATATATAAACTTATAGATAAGATAATATACTATATAATCTAAACGTCACGCCAATTGTATTTATATCTATGGTAATTTATGCGTATCGGAAATGTTTGACCTTCATCACACCCTCCGAACAGGCCTGCTCACATCTCCTGCAGGCCGTACCGTTGCACAGATCGGACAGAATAATGGCTTTCCATGACTCGCCGTCTTTCGAAATTTCCAATGCATCTTCTGGACATGCTTTCACACATTTGAGGCAATGAACGCATCCTGGTAGGTCGGAACTCAGGCGGACCCCAACATCGTGCAAAATGCTCAGACCCATTCGTCCTAGGTCCGGAATATCCCTTATCACATCTCGATGCACGATGGCTCCGCCCATCTCAGTATCAATCGGGGAAAGATTGGACATGTCGAGCATTTCGTTGTACAAGCTCATGGGCATGCCATAGCACCAATGGCTCAATTCGATGGTATAAATGGCCCTGAACGCTTCAGAGGTGGCGAACATGCAATGGCTCGCCCTCAAGGTATTTGCGAACGTCTTCAATATCCCGAACAACTCTTCGTTGATCACCAGGTCTTTAGCCATGGCTAGTGAGGTATTGCCTACCTGGTGGATCTCCCGGGCAGAATATGGGGCCAATCCGATCCTCTGCGCCTTCCTGGCATCGACATAGGTGCCCGATGCCCCCGACATGTATGCTACCTCGATGTCGTTGGGACTCATTCCCGCTTCGTATGCCAAGGTCATGTATCCCGCACGAATCGCTCCGATGGCCTTACCCGCCTCCTCCCGATCGCTAGAGGTCAACTCGATACCATCCTGAAATCTCAATACTCCATCTTTCGTCAGTATTTTGGGGGACCTGGCGAGACCGACATCCGTTGCCAGGGAGGCCGCGGCGATGACGCCCGTTCCTGTTATTCCAATGGCCTTACCGTGGGCTCGACCCTTTTCCAGAACGACACCGCTATCCGGATCCACAAGATCTCCTTTCACTACGTTGAACTCTTCATCGAGGACGTAATTGCGCCAACCTCCCTCCTCAATTTCCAGATCGGAAATGGCACCGCTGGAGGCCAGCATGCCCCTCTCAATTTCCTGTCCTTCCAAGGCCGGACCGGCAGCGGCCGAGCCAGTGAGTATCCTTCCCGCCTTTATCAGGGACATCTCTGCGTTTGTGCCATAATCGATTATGACCGTGGGGACTATGGCAGAAAAAGCATGGGTCTCCCAGAGCATGGCCATTGCATCGGCCCCGATTTCATGGGTGACAGCAGGGGGGATGATCACGCGAGCAGAAGGTTCGATGTTCAGCCCGAGATCGCCGGCCTCGATGATGCACCCGTCCCTCTTTGGCGGGGTAACTCCCAAGGCCTTGAGCTTGTTTTGTCCCGCATAGGCCAGGTCCCTGATCTCGATGTTCTGGAATAAGGATAGTTGAAAGGGGTTGCCGCACACTGCCATTCGAGAGTAGTTCGACCGAGGCAACCGAAGCCTTTCTATGAGATTGTTTATGGTCTCGATGATCAACCGATTACATTCGTCCTCCCCGGCCTCGATGGCGAAGTTCACATGGTCGATGACGTTCGAACCGGGAATGGGGTGCCTCAAAGTTATGGCTGTGGAGATAACCTCTTCTGTCGAAAGGTCCACGGCCTGCGCTCTGAATCCGCTCGTTCCGATATCCAGAGCAATACCAAACTCAGTCATTTACGATCAGTCTCCAATCAGCTTCACTTTTCACATCGAGTCCCGAAACGGTGCTCTTGACGGCCTTCGCGGCCATCACCGCCACTCCTATGGGGAGCATGTCGTGCATCACCGTGCCGGCCTTGGCGATTGTCCGGCTATCAAATCCAAAAGGTACGCCCGGGGCCGAGATGATGGCTCCGGTCTTCACCAGATCCCCGTCCACCATCCCTGGACACGCGTGGAAGATAAGGTCCGCGTTGGGGATGGCTCGGTGAGGGTCATTGGTGCATTCGATGCCAAATCTGGCCCTGGCCCTGTCCAAGGCGATAGGATCGATGTCCAGTCCGGAAACGATCGCCCCTCGGGATATTAGATGATGGACAGCATGATTGCCCACCCGGCCCAGACCGATCACCAACACTGGTCGACCCCACAATCCTCCAGAGGCCTCCTCCATTGCCTGGACGAAACCCAGGGCCGTGCATTCGGCATTGTCGACCACGTTCCAAGTTCCGATCGAATACGCTATGAACTTCTCATCATCTGCCATGAAGGCGAGATCATAGCCTTCATTGACCGCTTCGACGAAGCCAGTCACATCGGTGGTCCTTGTCATGTCAGCCTCCATGCCTACATGGGTCAGGATATCCCTTATCGACGGAGCGAAACCAGGCGTGACACCCTTGCCGCTAGTGATAGGTATGATCGCAGCTGAGATTCTTGAAATGTCTACGTATTGGTCTAGGTCCGCGGCTTTATATGCGAGTGAGTGAAGGTCCATTCCTATGGAGTCCAACAACTTCCGCTCGACCTCCAACAATCCTTCTCTCATCTCCTTTATCATGGCCCCTGTAAGTCTTGTCATGTCAATGCTCCGTCAGAATCCCAAAACAAACAATCAAAAAATTCACCAGGGGGCCGAAAGGGATTTGGGTCGGAGAGGATCGATTTGGCACGGCCCCCATGGCTTTCATTCTCAAACGAATTCAGATCGAGAGAGCATGGGTAATCTCCAAAAATATGGCGAGAAATCTCAATTCGCAGGACTTCCTCATCCCGTTGCAAGATGGGCTGAATTGTTACTAAAGCGGAATCCACTCGTGTGAAGCAATGATCATTTCTCACATCCTCCCCAGTATAGTGGATGGTATGGATTTCAATAAAATCGCTGATCAGGATGGGATTTCGTAAGGTCGGGAAACCCGATCCATTTTCAAACTCATTGAACTATCCCATCTCTTTCACGCTCCTATGCATCTCGATAAATTGATCGTAATGGGTCTGAGGGCCTCTCCTCAGACCCATGGAATCCAATATCCTGGATACGGAAGCCACTGTGCGGCCACCATTATCAATGTCTAGCTCGTGTTGAGCCACACCTGCAAGCCCCTTATCTGGAGGAATGATCGATGTCACTACATTGGCCCCGGCATCGATACGTCTCTTCAAACCCATGGAACCATCGATATCCAGACTCGCTGGGATCAGTCGGTCCTGACAGACCAGCCTCATCACGGCTATGGTCTTTAGCTCGTCCTCGACCCCACTACTCGTCATTGAACTCATGGGCGTTCCAGCTTGAGGTACGAAGGTCATAGCTCGGATCTGGTGCATTTTGTGAGCGCACATCTGATGGATCGCATACGCCCGATCCCATTGGGACTCTCCAACATCTAGCATCATACCGTCCTCGACCAACATTCCGTACCGGGCCGCAGACAGTCGTTGACCCATTCTTATGTCGAAGTCCTGTCCAGGGCGCAATGATTTGAAAAGCTGACGATTGTGGGTCTCCTGGTAACATGCGTACCAATCCGCCCCCACGACCGCTAACTCCTTCAATACCATGTCAGGAAGGACGCCAGGGGATACCATCAACGGCAGCTCCACATGATCATTTACGTCAGATATCAGCTGAACCAGTCTCCTCCAACCATGTGCTCCATGGTAGTAAGGGTCCTCCCCCATTGTCAGATCGATCAGGTTGACCCCGCCCTCCTGCAGTTGTTCGGAAAGGGCTATGATCTCGTCGGTCGTTTTTCGGTATCGTGGACTCAAATCGTTCTCGTGATTGTAGAAACAGAACGAACAACGGTTCCTGCAATACGTGCTGTAGTAGACGAAACCATACAGGAAAATGTCATTTGAGAAATGTTTATGGCGAATATCATTTGCCACATTGTACAAGCGTTCAAGGTCCGAGGGGTCTCTGAGGCCAAGCAGGAAAACTGTCTCGGTGAAGGTAGGGCGTGAGCCATCGACAGCCTTGCCTAAGATGTTCTCTAGGTCAAAGCTCATGTTATCTAGGTCTCCAGGCCGATGCTTCACCACATTGTTCATATGTCCAACCGCACTCCATCCAGATAGGCCAAGCTCCTACCCACGCGTTTTATGTTCGTCTCACCATTGAGTAATTGAACCAACCGTTCGATTCCGAACCCCACGCCGGTCCAAGGTGTATCCACACCGTTCATTTTATCCAATTTGTGGGGTCCAAAGGAAGCCGAGGCCACTTCTATACCGTTCACCATGATGTCGATGGTTTCTCCATAGACCTCTGACGATTCGTTGATAAGCTCATAGCGTAGATCGAGGGGTTCCATGACCAACTTCACAAGGTCCGCAACTCTTTCCACACGATCCCCCTCAGAGTCGATCTCGACAAGGTTGAGCATGGTGAACTCCTCGAGATGCTTATTCCCCTGAGATTCCTTTCTAAAGCATGGGCCAACTTCAAAGATCTTGAGCGGGCCGCTTACAAATCGTTTCAAATGCCGGATCATGCAATATAGGTTCGGGGCGAGCATCGGTCTCAAGCATTCCTTGTCGTTCAACCAGAAGACTTGTCTCCAAAGGGAATGCTTCTCAGACAATCCCATTCGATACAATCCCCCTTTTTTGATGATTATCGGTGTAAAGCACTCAGTATAACCATCGGCGATCAAATGCGAAACTATCTCGCATTCCATCTCTTTAACGGAATGCCTCCTTCTTTCTCCGCATCTATCGATCAATTGATTGCGACTGGTCTTGGTCGCATGTCTAGCTATCTCTTCAAACGAATGATTTCTTTTATTCACAGAATCGAATTGATCACAGGTGTTATCGATGCCCAGCTCATTCAAGCGCTGGATCTGCGATGCGGTAAATTCCTCCAACTTCCTTTTCCCCCATACTCCTGTCGAGATTCTTAAGGCGAAGGGTCCGGGAGTTGAACCCGGCTATACGGCTTTAGAGGCCTCTCGGTCCCGGACCGACCCTCCATCGAGTTCTTTCTCCTTCGTTCGAAGGTCGAACATGCACTGACGATTAATTCGTCTCCCCCTTATCCTCAAAGGTTATTTCGACATTGTGCATATTTAACCGTGTCGTTACAGTTTGAATAAATAATTTATTTAATATAATATTAATATATCTAAATATAATATTGTTA
>SPCU01000142.1 GCA_004525545.1 Methanomassiliicoccus sp.
AGACGAACTGGCAAGCCTGACCGGCCTCATGGCGAGCTGGTGCGTTGGAGAGGTCACGGTGACCCATGTCAACTCCGTACCAATGGAATTCAACTTTCCGGAAGGGGGGTTCATAAGCGAAACGGTGGAAACCATACTGAGCATTGGGCTGGGGGCCATCGACCTTCTCATGTTCCAGGTGGAGATAATTACCACGGCCTACGCCTTCTCCGAGGCCTTCGTGGCCGTGGGGAACATGGTAAAGACCGGGTTGGAAAGTACCTGGAAGCTGTTCAAGCAAGCTTTTACCTCCGTCAGGAACTCCGTGCAGGGGGCGGGCTCCTTCATGAGCCGGGTCAGCACGACCTTGAACGTCATAGGGATAGTCATCGCCGTGGTTATCTCCCTATACGCCCTTTTCTCCATCGGCTTCGAGATGGGCTGGACGGCGGTGGGGACCGGAATCGCGGTCACCACGGCAATTTTCACCCTGGCCTATACCCTGATACTGATAGGTATAGCGAGCCTGGGGCCCGTTGGGGCCATAATCGCCGGGCTGATAGCCATTGTGGACGTGATAGGGCTGCTGCTCTTCGGTTCCACCTGGGGGCAGGAATTCCTGAAATGGCTGATCGATGTTTTCACCGATACCAACATACGCAGCGAGGTCAACTTGGATACGATAGGGTCCGATACCGGGCTCATTGACCTCGATGAGAACGGGATCGATGCTGGCGATCGCATCTGGTTCAAGAGCTGGCATTACGGTAACGTCACCATCACTTCCGACGGTAGCGAAAGCGATGTCCGGGATAGTTACATCATACCCCAACAGACGATGAGCGTGCCCTGGTACAGCTGGTCCGCCACCGGTGGGAACTACACGGTCCTGGAGACCAGCCAGACCTCGAATTCCAAATCCACGTTGTACGAGACCGAGGCCTGGGTTCAGCCCGGGGTAGGAATGGTCAACTTCCCTGTGGCGGTGGGCCTTCGCGCCGATTATAAGGTCTACTACGACGATTGCTGGTGGTTCTTCGGCTGGTGGTGCGATCGGGAGTCCTATTCTGACTCCCAGGGTAAAGGATGGACCACCCTGTACTTCGATGTCATGCCCGGCAGCGTGGACGAGTTCGCCCTCTGGAAGAGCATTAAATCAAACGATCGCGACGGGGACGGATTGAAGAACGAGGAGGAGAACGGGACCAGCGCTTGGTCCTGGGACACCGATCAGGACGGCCTAGGGGATGAATATGAGATCCAGATCGGAACGGACCCGGCACTTGCCGATTCCGACAAGGATGGGGTGAACGACCGCGAGGAGCACATATGGGGTTCCGACCCCTGGTCATACGACTCGGACCGGGACGGGCTCACGGACATCATGGAGCACTCCGGTTGGGTGGTCAATTTCACCTACCAGGGGACGATGTTCTACTGGCACGTTCGGAGCAATCCTTGCACCATGGACGGTGATGGGGACGGTGTCACCGATCTGGAGGAGTATCACAGCCTTCTCAATCCCGTGTCGGACGACACCGATGGGGACGGGGTGAAGGACGAACTGAGAGGATACTACCAGACCAGCGTGGAATACTCCATGAGCTTCGGGTATGGTCTGATCGAGGGCGATTGGGGGGACACCCGCTGCCTGGCCATAGATTCGGAAGGAATGGTGTATAGCAGCGGTTACGAGGACACCTCGGTCCACGTCTACTATCCCAACGGGACCTTGGCCAGGGTCTTCGATACGCCAATCACTTCAACGGTGAGAGATCTAGTGATCGGACCGGACGACAACCTCTACGTTTTGGGACCGCGTGAGGTGCAGGTCATGAACAGATCTGGAGGTCTGCTCTTCGAGATCGACCCCTTCCTTCCCGGTGATTCGCCCGAATATGTCCTGGAGGGCATAGCTCTGGACGAGAGCGGGCAGATATTCATCTCCATGGACGATCTAGCGTATAGTGACACGCAACCAGGCCTGGTGCGCAAGTATCAGACGGACGGCACATACGTTGCCGATATCATAGTGGGAGACATGAGGATTGACTATTGGTATGATTATTACACGAAGTTCTACATCGGCCACGATAATCTCCTGTATGTGATCAACAGCACACTTATCCAAGTGTTCGATCAGAACGGTGTGAAATTGTATGAATGGGGCGGGTACGGGAACATGCCGGGAGAGTTCGCCGACCCCACCGATATTATCGTGGACGAGGATGGGAACGTACTGGTGACGGACTCCTATTCCCCCTATATCTTTGGCAACGCCCTGGTGCAGAAGTTCACCAATACGGGCCGCTGGATGTTCTCCTTCGGCTATGAGGACGAATACCCGGAGTTGAACTCTGCCAGGGGGATCGCGTTGGACGAGGACAATTCCATCTACATCGGCGAAGGTGGCAGCGGTTTGATACCGAAGTTCTGGCACAACACCACATGGATGGGTCCCGTTCCACCATTGGTCCTCGATTCCGACGGGGACGGTCTCAGTGACGTCT
>SPCU01000036.1 GCA_004525545.1 Methanomassiliicoccus sp.
GAGCGGCGTCCTTGCTCTTGGCCTTCACGGCCTTTATCGTACTTCTATTGAACCTGCTCCCTCGTACGAGCCTTAAGGTGGAGGGGGGGCGCGATAGGCCCTCGGCCGGAGGAGTCCTGCTCATAGGGCCCATCCCCATAATATTCGGCACTGTCAGGAGTACGGCCATCATCGTGCTGACGGCAGCGGTGGCCGTACTTGCGGCCCTACTGCTCCTCTTGCTCCTTTGAGATCTGCTGGGCCGATTCCCAAGCATCGAGTTTATGCTTACGGGCATGAGCGCGCACCATTTCCATGATCTCGACGTAATCCTCGTAGGATAGCTTGACCTTCCGGATCTCGCGCCCCAGCGCCTTTTCCAAGGAATCGTCCCGGCGACGCTTGCTGATCGCCATGCCTAAAGCTTGCGTGGCCTCGGGCTTCATTTGTGCCAGCCCTCGACCACCTTGAGAAAGTTACGGAAAATATCCATGCCGAAATCGGTGTTCTCTACCTCGGGATGGAACTGCAGCGCATACAACGGCCTCTTCAAAGAGCGCATGGCCTCTACACGGCAGGTGTCTGAGTGAGCCAATATCTGGAACCCCTCGGGAACGATCTTCACCTCGTCGTTATGGGATTCCCATACGTCGAAATCCTTGGGCAGTTCTGAGAAGAGATGGTCCGGCTCATCGACATACAGACGGGTGCGTCCGAACTCCGCCCGGATGGCCGGTCCGGTGCTACCGCCGAAATGAGTGGTCATTATATGCATGCCGGCGCAGATGCCCAGGATCGGGAAATCGGCCTTGTCCAGGTACTCGCCGTTGTTCCCCATGCGGCCGGCCTCGGATGCTACGTCGGGAGCGCCCCCGGACAACACCAGGGCGTCCACCCCTGCCAATTTCTCGAATGGAGTGTTGTTCGGTATTATCCTGGTCTCCACCTTAAGATATTTCAGGACACGCCATTCCCTATGCGTCCATTGCCCCCCGTTATCGATAACGTAGACACGCATCGTGTCAGGATTATCGATGAGCGGTATAAAGGGATTGGTCGGACTGGTGGAAGGGACTCAGGAAATGATTATATCCTCGGTGCGGTGAATCACATTCCATATGAAAGCCGTTATCTTCGACCTTGGACACACCCTGATCGACTATTATCACGATTGGACCGGTCCAGAGGAGCGAACGGTCAGCCGCCTCTACAAACTGGTGCTGGAAGCGGGATCTCGGGTCCAGGAGGCGGAGTTCCGCAGGTCGGTCCTGGTCACCCTGGAACGTAACCGGGAGAGAAAGGCCCGGGACCTGCTGGAGATTCCGTTGGAAGAGGTATTGTATGACATCATGGGCTCGGCTGGCTGTCAGGTCGATGAAGGCCTAATTCATGATGGCCTAGAGCTGTTCTATACCGCCCTCCAAGAGGACCGCTGTCTGATCCCCGGCACCATCGAGATGCTGGAACGGGTCAGGGACAAGGGTTACGCCATCGGATTGATATCTGACGTGGCCTGGGGATTACCTTCCGAGTTCCCACTGCGGGACATACGGCATTTCCACTTGGACCGATTCTTCGACGATATGATATTCTCCAGTGACGTGGGACTACGCAAACCACATCCCAAGATGTTCAAGATGTCACTTTTCAACCTAGGAGCGGAGCGGGAATTGTCGATGTACGTGGGCAACTCGCTGCAAGCGGACGTGAAAGGAGCGAAAGGGGTGGGAATGAGGGCGGTCCTAAAGAGATCCGGCTATTTCCAACCGGACGATGACATCGTGCCCGATGACACCGTGGACGGCTGGGAAGAGCTGGACGGCCTTTTGGACTGATCACTCCCATTCTATGGTGGCCGGGGGCTTGTGGGTCACATCGTACACTACCCGGTTGATATTGGCCTTCATCTCGTTGGTGATACGCAGGGAGATGCGTTCGAGCACATCATAAGGAATGCGCGAGAACGCGGCGGTCATGCCGTCGATCGACTCCACTGAGCGTATGGCGATCGTGCGGCCATAGGCACGCCTGTCGCCCTGCACTCCGACCGACTGTACCGGCAGCAGCACGGCGAAGTACTGCCAAGGGAGGACCATTTTTCCTTGATCGGCCGCCTTTTCCAGCTCATCCTCCACGATGGCGCATGCGTCTCGCACCACGTCGACGGATTCGCGGCTAGCTTCGCCCATCACCCTTATGGCCAGAGCTGGCCCGGGGAAGGGTTGTCTTTCAGAGACCTCCACGCCTAGATAGCGCGCGACCAGACGTACCTCGTCCTTGTATAGGTCCCAAAGCGGTTCCACCAGTGTGAGCGCCATCTCCTTTGGCAGACCACCGACGTTATGGTGGCTCTTTATGGTGTCCCGCAGGTCGTCCCCGCTCTCGATCCAATCCGGGGCGATGGTCCCCTGGACCAGATGTTTTGCACCGAATATCTTGGCCTCCCGCTCGAACACGCGTATGAACCGTTCGCCGATGATCTTCCTCTTCTTCTCCGGCTCGGTTACTCCCTCGAGGGAGTCAAAGAACTCCTCCCGGGCGTCCACCAGTTTGTAGTGCACGCCTAGCTTATCGAACATGCCGCGGACGTAATCGGTCTCGCCCTTTCGCATCAGTCCGGTGTCCACGTAAACGGTCAGCAGGCGCTGTCCTATGGCTCGGTCAACTAATACCGCCGCCACGGTGCTGTCTACACCGCCAGAGCAGGCAATGATGGCCTTTTCGGGGATCTTCGTCATCAGCTCATCGATCTTCTCTTGCACGAACGCCTTGGGATCGAACATCAGGCCTGCACCTCTTTAGAATCGTTCTCCACCATGTCTGCCATCTCCTTGCGGTAGCTGACAAGCTCCTTGGCAAGCCTTTGGTCGTGAAGAGCGAGGATGGACAAAGCTAGAAGCGCAGCATTGTCCCCACGGTCAAGACCCACGCATGCCACGGGTATGCCAGGAGGCATCTGAACGATGGAGAGTACGGAATCGATCCCCAGCTTCCCGGAGATCGGTACGCCGATGACCGGACGGGTGGTGAACGAGGCCACCGCGCCAGGTAGTGCCGCGGCCATACCGGCCACGGCGATGAAGACGTCCGCCCCGCTTTGTGTTACCATGTCCTTGACCCGGTCCGGAGTACGGTGGGCGGATGCTACTACCATCTTAGCCTCCGTACCGAAGCGTTTCAAAATGTCCAGGGCCTTCCGGCCTACTTCCACGTCGCTCTTGCTCCCGAGAATGATGAGTACCGCAGGCATTATGGCCACTGACAGAGTTCAAATAAAAAAGGATTTGCCTCCCGAGGAGGTAAAGATGGTGAAGGGGAAGAGCTGTTCAACTCTTCATTATGGCCAGCAGGAACACGCCCACCGCGACCAATGCACCGATCAGCGCGGCCAGGATGTTCACGAAGGCACCCCAGATAACGTCAGAGAGGTCCACTACGATCTGGTCGGTGAAACCCGCTAGGTAACCCCAGACCAAACCTACGATCAAACCAACCACCAATAAGACGACGCCGATCATCCTGCTCTTACCGCTTCCGAAATACGCCGTAAAAACTCCAGCAAGTAGCATGAACAGGCTGAAAGTCAGCAGGAGCACCGTCAGGAAATCCATTAGTTCCATTCTTGATCACCTTTAGTTGATATTACACTAGGACATTGGTGTCGATGACCAGTGAGCGAAACCTCGCCTCATCCTTCGCACCCAGGGGGGACAGGATAGACAGGGCCGATCCCAATGCCATTCGTTCACCTTGGGCCGCCTCTACGGTTTTTCAGTTATTATAATTTTCTCCCTACCCATAGAGCCGATCGTGGTATCCAGTAGGTATATATAGGCTCATAGCAGGCGCTCGGCCCTTTCCTCCACCATCTCCCATGTCGGTACGCTCTCCAGTGACCCCCGGGCAGATATCACGAAAGATGAGGTGGCACAACCCAATAGCCCGCATTCCAGCCATCCTTTGCCTCTGTACAGACCGGCGTAGAACCCGGCCCTGAACGCGTCCCCCGCCCCGGTGGGGTCGAGAACATCGGTGCGCACCGCAGGAACATCGACCGTTTCGTTCCTGGTGTATATACGAGCCCCTTTTCCACCCAGCGTGCTCACCAACACTGGTACATTGGACAGTAGGTCCTCTGGGCTTTCCTTTCCAATATAGCGGAGGGCGGTGGCCATCTCGCTCTGGTTGCAGAAGAACATGTCCGAACCGCTCAATGCCTTCTGGAAACGGACAGCGTCCCATACATGGTGAATTTCTTGCGATGGGTCCAAAGATTTTTTCTTGCGCAACATGAAAGGCTTCTCTATCAAACGTAAGTAATAGTCCGGCGACCCGGTCATCATGTGGACCACCAAGGCATCCTTGGCCGCTTTGATCTGGAGAGGATAATCGCCCATATCGGCCATGGCACCCTGGAAGACGTAGGCCACCTGGTCCTGATGGTCGTCAGAGGCGATCCACACCGTAGGTGTCTCCGCCCCCTCCACCTCCATCATCTCGTCCAGGAGGACCCCTTTCGATGACATCAGATCTCGGAATGCCGGGGGCATGTCCTTTCCTACATAGGAGACCAACGCCGTCGGCACCCCCAACGCAGAGGCCATGGTGGCCAGGTTCGCGCCGGTGCCCCCGAAATGGCGTTTCTTGCTTCTTACGTTCCCTGAAGTGTTCTTCTCTGGCAATTCCGCCATGGTCAGTAAATGATCGATGTTCGTATGCCCGTATACACACATGAATGGTTTCATCAGGTTCCCTCTTGCCAATCATCGAGATACTTCTTTTGCGTCGGGGTGAGCTCGTCGATGCTGAGGCCCATCGTCTTGAGCTTGATACGGGCCACCAGTTCGTCCATCTCTGGCGGCACTGAATGCACATTCGGTGCCATGCTCGCGTGGTTCCTAACCAAGTGTTCTAGGCTGAGCGCTTGTATTGAAAAGCTCATGTCCATTATCTCCACCGGGTGTCCCTGTCCAGAGGCCAGGTTCATCAATCGGCCTTCTGAGATGAGGTAGACCTTACGCCCGTTCGTTAGATCGTAACGTTCCACCTGCTCCCTTACCCTGACTGGGGGAGCGGCTACCTCTTCCAGTGCCTTCTTGGAGATCTCGTTATCGAAATGTCCGGAGTTGCCTAGAACGCAGCCGTCCTTGATGACTGACAGGTGCTCCTTTCGCACCACGTCCTTGCACCCGGTGACCGTGATGATTATGTCCGCCTGGCGGACCGCTTGCATCATGGGCAGCACCTGGAACCCGTCCAGCTTGGCCTCGATCGCCCTTATAGGGTCCACTTCGGTGACGATCACGTTCGCCCCCAGGCCCTTGGCCCGCATGGCCACCCCCCGGCCGCACCAACCGTACCCTGCCACTACCAGCTCCTTTCCAGCGATCAGTAGGTTAGTGGCGTTCATGAAACCGTCGAAGGTGCTCTGCCCCGTTCCGTATCGATTGTCAAAAAGGTACTTCATACGGGCATCGTTGACCGCCATGACCGGGAACTTCAGTTTTCCGTCCCGGGCCATCGCCTTGAGGCGAATGACCCCGGTGGTGGTCTCCTCGTTCCCCCCCTTGATCTCCTCCAGCTGCTCTCTTCGCACGGTATGCAACATGGTGATGAGGTCCGCTCCGTCGTCGATAACGAAATCGGGGCGCATGTCCAGGACGGAATTCAGATTCTCGTAATATTCCGTATTGCTCTCCCCTCTGCGGGCGTAGACCTCGATGCCTCTTTCCTCCTTCAACGCTAAGGACACCGAGTCGTCGGTGGACAGGGGATTACAACTGGCCAGACGTACCTTAGCACCCGCCTTGGCCAAGGTCACCGCGAGCATGCCGGTCTTGGCCTCCACGTGCAAGGCCATGCCAACCTTGACCCCTCTAAGAGATTCGTTCTTTTCCAACCTCTCTCCGATCTCCCGGAGCACGGACATATGGGCCTCGGCCCATCCTAGCCGGCGCGATCCTTTCAACAGTAATTCTCGGTCCATTTGTATCCCTCGTTTCAGTCGGAGCTTGGCTCCCGCAGATGGTGACAGATACGGTCCAACACCGATGTCAGGTTCTTTCGGTTGTCGAAATTTGTCAACACGCGACCTGCCTCCTTCGGGTCCTTTCTCAGCTTCTCTACCCAGGCGGAGATGTTGGGAAGGGCCCTGGTCAGTTCGTCCACCACGGCCACGGTGGCCGCTTGGCTGGTACGGGACAACGGGTTCAGGTCGATGGAGATAATTTTTTTCCCCACGCGGACCATGGCCTCAGCTCGGTCCCCGTCCTCCAGTGGGATAAGCACGACATCCGCTGCCATTAGACCGGACCGACAACACCTGGCTCGGTCAGAGGCTATGCCTTCCAGGATACCGTCCTGTATCCGGCCGAGCACTTGTTCACCTGTTCCTGCCTCAACAAAGGCGCAGACCTTCTCCATGCGTTCATCGCTGCGGTGGAAAAGGTTGACCTCCAACATTGCGTCTGAGATGCGGGCCAGTTCACCCAGTTCTTTGACGGCCAAAGCAGCGGCGTTGCCGTTGACGGTGATTATCGGTCGTTCGGATAACACCAGAAGGGCAGCCGCGGCCATTTCCGCCCCCTCCGCCTCTGGGGTGGTCCTCTCCCCTAGAAGGTAATCGAACGCCTCCCCTCGGCCGTGGGCGATCAGCCCAGTAACTGAGACCACTCCCCCAGCCACCATCTCAGCCATCCTCTCCCTGGTGACCAATGAACGGTATCTGGGATGGTCCTCGGAGACGCGCATGTCAAGTAGAAAGCGTGCTCTGACATAAACTGTGCGGCCCTCTCACCCTTAGCGGGATTGGCCTTATCTGATAGGGTTATATACCCCAAGAAACGAGGTTTTTGAGCAAAGAATATAAGCTTTGAGCTGTCTGATAAATATACGTTTGCGTAATCTTTATATACCCATTTAATAATCCTGTTTCTCAACACCGGTTAAGAAGCGGTGAACATGGTGAACCATGCAATTTCTTGGGAACGTACAGGAAGTGACCGTGGACGGCAAACTAGTGGTTCGCGCAACCTTCACCCCAAAACCCCGCGACAGGGTCTGGGACAACCGTAAGAAATTGATTGGCTATATTGTCAGGATCTTTGGGCCAGTGGATTCACCTTATGTGACCGTAGAACCGACCGGGGACACCAGTCTGCTTTCCGTAGCGGGAAGGCAGGTGTACATTGATGGGGTCGATGACCATGGTAAAACAAAAGGAAGGGGCAGAGGAGATAACCCGTTGCCCGGAATGCAACAGCGGACATCTAGTCAGGGACTATGAACGGGGCGAACTGATCTGCGAGGAATGCGGATTGGTCATTGATGACCAGTTCATAGACCTGGGTCCTGAATGGAGGGCCTTTGACGTGGAGCAGGGAGAGAAGAGGGCCAGGACCGGCGCTCCTATGACCTACACCATTCACGACAAGGGATTGTCTACCGAGATCTCTTGGAAGAACAAGGACTCCTACGGTAAGAGCATCCCCACGAGGAATAGGGCGCAGTTGTATCGTTTGAGGAAATGGCAGCGACGCATCCGTGTCTCCAACGCCACGGAGCGTAACCTGGCGTTCGCACTTAGTGAGCTGGACCGTATGGCTTCGGCCATGGGACTTCCCCGCAACGTGCGCGAGACTGCGGCCATGGTATACCGTAAAGCGGTCAACAAGAACCTGATCCGTGGAAGGAGCATAGAAGGCGTCGTCGCAGCGTCGCTTTACGCCGCCTGTCGCCAGTGCAATGTCCCACGTACCTTGGACGAGGTGGCAAGCTCCAGCCGCGTCGGGCGAAAGGAGATCGGCCGCACGTACAGGTTCATGACCAGGGAGCTGAAGCTCAAGCTGATGCCCACTCGCCCCCAGGACTACGTACAGAGGTTCTGCTCTGAACTGAAGCTTAGCGGGGAGGTACAGTCAAAGGCAGCGGACATCCTGAAGGACGCTGCCAAGAAGGAGCTGACCTCCGGACGTGGACCGACCGGAGTGGCTGCGGCGGCCATATACATCGCCAGCATCCTGTGCAACGAAAGGCGCACGCAGAGGGAGGTAGCGGACATCGCCGGAGTGACCGAGGTCACCATCAGGAACCGTTATAAGGAGCTGACGGACAAATTGGGCATAGAGATACAGCTCTGACCCGCAAACCTCTTATCTTCTTAACATTTTTACGAATGCACGAAGGTTCCCTATCGGGGTGTCGAGTATGAAGGTCAAGAAGCCAATTCTGTTATTGCCGTCGGCGAGCGTGATCTTTGCCGGACTAATATTGATCATCTCTCCAGTGATGGCCGTTTTCGCATTCAGGACCCTGGAGACGGTCACCGGCATCATGTTCATGCTGCTCTTCACGGTGGTGGGTGTCTGGGAGATATCCACATTCCGGGCCATCGCCGGAACCCGGATCGGAGAATGGTCGGGCATAATGAAGACCTTGATCGGGTCGATAGTGCTCCGTCTTATCATCCTTTTCCTGACCGTGGACCTATTGTTCATGCTCAATCTGGCCGCGCTCGGCCTGGAAGGATTGGCCGTATTACTGGTGTACATCAATAAAGTGTCCTTCATGCCGACCGAGGAGGAGGTGCAATCATCACTGAAACGCTTTGCGAGGATGTCGATTAAGACCGTCTCTCAATGCCCCAAGTGCTCAGCGGTTGTAGAGGCCGATTGGACCCTCTGTCCGGACTGTGGCACCCACCTGCCACGCTTTTGCGGCAAGTGCAGCACCGAAGTAAAGGAGAGCGAGCTGGCCTGTTGCAAGTGCGGTACGGTCATGGAACCGCCCACCAGCCTGATCATCATGGTCGACACCCTTCGCAAGACCGCAGAGCTGAACGCTGCTTCTGAGACCCGCTCGGCGCGCTACGCCCGCCTTGGCGACGGTTTGCTGAAAGTTGGCCGCCTCGACGAGGCGGTGGAGGCTTTCCGCACTGCGATCCATTACACACAGTTCAACCGCAAGCGCACCAACTTCATGGTCAAGATGGCCGTGGTCATGGCTAATAAGGGACGATTGCAGGAGGCAGACCAGCTTCTGGGCGCCGCGATACAACTGGACCCCGAGGACGTGGCTGGAGCCAAGAGGGTCTTAGAAGAACTGAGGAAGCCACCGACCTGCCCCGCCTAAGGTCGCACCCTGGTCAATTTGACGTAGCGGAGATACTCCCCGGAACTGGCGAACAATATCTCCTTCTTCACCCCGTGGGCCAGCCTGACAGCTCGGGATATCTCGGCCCAGACCGTGGAATAATCATCCGGGACCACATGCACCAGGTATCGTGAGTGATGCTTGGAAGGATTCCCCTCATACACTCTGAAATGCGTACCGTACTTGAAACCGGTCTTGACCACCATCCCACGGGAGCGTAGGTCCCGGTATGCCCTCATTCGCATGGCGAAATCGGGCTGGGAGCGACGAGCGGTGCTCAGGAAGCCTTTCTCCCCCATCTTTTGACCGGAGCGTATGTTACGGACCTCCAAACGTCCCTTATCGATCAGATAGGCTGTCTCCAAGAGGGAAAGTTGCAGCATGGGGCCGATCTTCTTGCCGTAGTAACCGTTCTCGTAAAGGCGGTCCGCCTCCTCCCCCAACACGATTACCGCGTCGTCCAGCAGGGAGCCTACCGCCAAGGTCATGGCCTCTTCGGTCATCCCGTGCGGTTCCGCACCTTCCACCGTATAGTATGTGATGTCCCCTTCCTCATCCACTACCCCTAGTAGTAGGTCCTTGCGCGTTCGCTGCGAGGTCTCGCTCTTTTCCAACAGGGCGGCTATGTTGAATATGTTCCTCTCAGATATGGCTAACACCCAGTTCTTGGCCTGGGAGTTGTGAGGGTTGTCGCCGCGAGAATAGACACGAAAATCGAACTCGCCTTGGTCCAGCTTGACGATGAAACCCCTTTGCCTCAGGTCACGATAGACGATATAGTTGGGCTGCAGCCCTTCGACCGAGCGGGCCACCCGGCGATACAGCGCGGCATGATCCAGATCCTTGCCGGCAACCTCCACCCTGAGCTTGTCGCATTCCACCAAATACAAGGCTTCCAGCAGGTCTAGTTCCAGACCTCCTCCGGCACGAGGGTATCCGTAATAGCCCTTGTTGTAGATCTGACTGCCTTCCGCCATGTCGGCGATGATCACGCTCTCGCCTACCAGCTCACCCGCCATGCCACTTGAACGATGTTCTTTAGTTAAAGATTCCCGCCCAATCGGCAATTATATATACAATTTGTTCACAATTTATTGATGTAAACTTTTCGTTGTGTAGTTGGTGACCATGGACGAGCTTGACATGTTGCTTTCGGTGATAGAGAACCCCACCCGCCGCCGGATACTGGAGGCCTTGGTGAGAGAACCGCACTACCCTCTGCAGTTGTCACGGGAACTGGGATTGAGCCAACAGGGTATTATGAAGCACCTAAGGATGCTGGAGGACCTGGACATGGTGCGTTCGTTCTCTGAGGAGAGCGATCAGGGCGGCCCCTCCCGTCGAAGATACTTTCCTACCACCGGGTTCACGATCGTAGTAGACATCGGACCGGGATTGTTCAATACCGAGACCACCACCCGGCCGATGGAAGTACCATCGATCGAAGGACTGGAGACGCGGGGAAAGCGGAGACTGCTGGACCTTCGACAGGAACTTGTGGCTATGGATCAAGAGCTGGGTGAGATCAAGGAACGAAGGGCGCTGTTGATCACACAAAAGGAGTCGCTGCTTGAGGAGGTAGGTCACATCGTGGATATCGACTTCCAGGATTACCGCAGCCGCAAGGTGGTCTACGAATACATACAGCACCCGGGAATAAAGATGAAGGACCTGGACCAGGGATTGGGGCTTCGAGACGATACTGTGGAACAGATATTGGAGAGTTTGGAGGTGAGCGATGATGAGTCCTGAAAAAAGCGAACTGGAGAAGTTTCTGCATGAGATGAAGCGTATAGGATCGGACCTGGAGAAGGCCATGCGTAGCGCCGCGGGGGACATGGACCGTTTGGGCAGGGATGCGGTAAAGGAAGCGGCGGAGAATGCTAAGAAGGGAGGACTGGAGGCGGAACGGGCATTGCGGCGTCTGGAGCAGGAGTTGAAGGAGGGCGGCCCCACCATCAAGAAGGTGATGGAGGACCTACAACGCCGCATGAACGAGACCGTCACCAAAGTTGAGCGGGAGATCAAGAAATATCTTAAGTAAAATTTATATAGAAGAGCTAACACTATTCTATATCACTAGGAGTAAACAACTCTTAGTTGATATGATGTGAGGTGATAGGTCATGATCGGTAAGAGAAAGGGATCCGTTGACCTGGTCCCCCAGAGCTGGAGCCCCGCCTCGATCTTCGAGGACATGGAACATCTTTTTTCGGATATGCGCTCCGGACTGGTGGTTCCTGGCTGGATATCGACGGCTGGCGAAGGGACCAGATCGCCGATGCTGGACATGAAGGAGGAATCCGACAGGTTCCTGGTCCAGGCCGAACTTCCGGGCATGAGCAGAGAGGATGTCACCGTCGAGGTGGACCAGGAGACCCTGAGAATAACCGCGGTCAAGGAACAGGAGCTGGATGAGAAGAAGGAGGGTTATCTCCGCCTGGAGCGGGGTAGCATGCGTTTCTTCCGCCAGGTCCGCTTGCCACAGAACGTTGACCGAGACGGCATCAAGGCCAATATGGAGAACGGCGTGCTTGATGTGTCCCTACCGAAGGTGCCTGTGGTAGAAGAGAGGAGGAGTATGATCCAGGTGGAGTGAAAGCGCTTCACCTGAAATTTATAAAGTGAATGAGATGAATTCGTCAGATAAGGTATTGAAGGTCGCAGAGGCCAAGCCCAAGGATGCTGGGCGCGGCATTGCCAGGGTGGACCCTGCAGTGATGGAGGCGCTTGGTTTCACCGCCGGTGATGTGGTGCAGATCGAGGGTAAGAATAAGACCGTGGCATTGGTGTGGCCGGGGTACAATGAGGACGCAAACCGTGGTGTCATCCGCATCGACGGCACGATACGAAGGAACGCCCAGGCAAGCATCGACGAGAAGGTTGCATTGCGCAAGGTGATGGTGAAGCAGGCACAGAAGATAACATTCGCTCCGACCGAGGAATTGCGGATAATGGGCGGAGAGGAATACTTGGGCCAAATGATGGAGGGCCGGGTCTTCTCGCGCGGCGACATCGTGGAGCTGAACGTCATGGGAAGGCGCATCGACCTGGTGGTCATGTCGCATTCTCCGGGAACGGAAGCGGTACTTCTGACCGCTGGAACGGAGATCAAGATCAACGAGAAACCCACCAAGGATGCGGCCTCGGGCATTCCGAAGGTAACCTATGAGGACATTGGCGGCCTCGGCGACGAGGTGAAGAAGGTCCGGGAGATGATCGAGCTTCCGCTCCGTCATCCCGAGCTCTTCGAACGCCTGGGCGTGGAAGCCCCCAAGGGCGTGCTGCTTCACGGTCCACCAGGTACCGGAAAGACCCTTCTTGCCAAGGCCGTCGCGGGCGAGACCAGTGCCAACTTCGTGTCCATTGGCGGACCGGAGATAATGAGCAAGTTCTACGGAGAGAGCGAAGAACGGTTACGGGAGATATTCAAGCAGGCCGAGGAGAACGCCCCCTCCATCATCTTCATCGACGAGATAGATTCCATCGCCCCCAAGCGGGACGAGGTGTCCGGAGAGATGGAGAGGAGGATAGTGGCCCAGCTCCTGGCCTTGATGGACGGTCTGCAGGCCCGGGGTAAAGTAGTGGTCATAGGCGCCACCAACCGCCCCAACGCTCTGGACCCGGCGCTGAGACGCCCGGGGCGCTTCGACCGTGAGATCGAGATAAACATCCCCAATCGCGGTGGACGTTTGGACGTATTGCAGATCCACACCCGAGGAATGCCTCTGGCCGATGACGTGGACCTTGAACGGCTGGCAGACCTCACGCACGGTTACGCCGGAGCTGACCTGGCCGCACTATGCAAAGAGGCGGCCATGCATTCGCTCCGCCGCATACTTCCCGACCTGGACATGGAGGCGGACAGCATACCGGCCGAGGTGCTCAACAAGATAACCGTGACCAAGGACGATTTCTTCGCGGCCCTGCGGGAGATGTTCCCCTCCAGCATGCGCGAGGTGCTCATAGAGTCCCCGAACCTGCACTGGGATGACATCGGAGGCCTCGAAGACGTGAAGGCGGAGCTGAAAGAGGCGGTGGAATGGCCTCTGAAGTACGCCAACCTGTTCGAGCACATGAGCGCCGAGCCTCCGAAGGGCGTGCTGCTCTAC
>SPCU01000113.1 GCA_004525545.1 Methanomassiliicoccus sp.
CCCACCGGTTTCCGTGGCGGTCTATCCTTCTCGGCCAAAAGCTGCTTTTCCGAGAGCATGGAAGTGTCCGTACCAGGGTATCCACAGTTGACCAATGTGATAAGGACGTAATCATCTGGAATACCAAGCTTCTCTTTGATCGCCAAGGCGTCATATCCGGCGATGGGATGGGCGATGAGCCCCAGCTCGGTCGCACGGAGGAGCATCTCTCCCACCGCCAGCCCGGTGCTGAATAGGTAATAATCTCGCCTATCGGTCAGTTTGCAATCATCGTCCAACCGGGCGCAGACGATGAAAATAAGCGGGGCATTCAAAGCCCAGGAATTGCCTTTGGTCAATGAACTTTTCACAGCCTGAAGGGAAACCGGGTCGTTGGCCACGATCACGTGCCACGGTTGATTGTTATTGCATGAAGGTGAAAGTTGAATCGCCTCTATCAGCTCTGCGATCACATCATCAGCCACTGGCCGGACGTCCAAGGCTCTTGCAGCTCTCCTTCGCTGCACCGATTCCTTGACGTTCATCGACATAGTTTGAAAATGAGCGTTCTTCGTTATTATCCCTTTCTAGGCCAAGTCCTTAATAATGACCGGGGCAATGGCGTCTGAAGATAACAATGGTGGACCTTAACATAGTGGAAGCGGGACTGGTGGTCGGGGGGCTCGTAGCCATCGCCAGCGCTTGGTATGGGAGGAAGGAGAGCTCCTCCTGGGACGAGGTGCTCCTGTTCTTGGGATTCATAGTAGGCATGGCCATGATAGCCATAGGTGTCCTGGCCTGGAGCGCTGGTGAGTATGATTTCTCGACCAGGTTCATCTTGATATTCCTTGGGCTGTCCCTGTTTCTAAGGGCCATAAAGGGGATAAAGCTGGCCGCATTGATCGCTCTGATCGTCGGCGGTGCCGTTGGTTATGGACTTTATTGGTTGTCCATGGCATACGAACTGGAGTTCCTCAGCACAACCGTCATATTGGTCGTAGCGTTCATCGTGCTGATCATCGTCTATGTGATCTTCAAGTTCGCCGAGGACCTGATGGACATGGGCGGGTTCATATTGGGCTTCCGTCCTCTGCAGTTCGTAATGGGACTGGTCGCGTTGATCGAGGCCGCCCTACTGCTGGCCAATTACTCCATCTGGTATTTCCTGGGCTGACCTCCGGCACCATAAACCTTTAAATCGGGTAGTGTTATTGCGGAGCGTTCGGGCCCGTGGCTTAGCATGGATATAGCACTGGCCTTCTATTCCCTGGTAACAGGGGAGAAGTAAGTCAGTGGTCCCGGGTTCGAATCCCGGCGGGCCCGCCACACGTAGAAAAGGTTATTAAATACCCATTGAATCAGGGCTCCTAGTCTGGTGGATTCAGATGAAACGAAGTTCACGCGCCTGGAAGAAGAAGGGCAAGCAGCGCTGGAAATGGCGCAAGAAGAAAATGCGAAGACGAAAGCGGGCCCAGAAGATGCGCAAGCGCTAAATCTGACTTGTGGGGGTATGGGGTAACACGGTATCCTCGCGGGCTCCAGTTAATATGGAGTGATTGCTAACGGGTTTGCTGATCCGGTGATGAATAACTGGAGCGATGACCTGTTAATTCGCGTGGGGTAGCTCCCCACGTAGTGGAAACCCGCTGATCTGGGTTCAAATCCCGGTGCCCCCACTTTAACTTTCTTCTCTTCGGTTTAACCCTGGTCCTCGGACCAGCCAAACCTCATTTTTCTAATGCTCCGATAGCTCTATTGAAAAGGTTACTAGGATCGGTCGTTCCTAAAAGGGCAAACGAACTATGGCATCAGGATCTTGTGTCCATTTATTAAATAGAAAACGGTAGATATCTGGTCGTGTCGATCCGCAGGGACGATCCGCTGGTCGTCTACGTGGTCAATCAGACCTTGCACTGGTTCATCGTAGGTATCACCCTGCCGATCATAGTCCTATATATCATCAGTAAGGGACTGGACCTGTTCCAGGCCGGTCTGATATTATCAATTTATTCAGGGACGATCATCCTCTTGGAATTGCCGACCGGAGGCCTGAGCGACGCCATTGGCCGAAAACGGGTCTACCTATATTCCCTTGCCGTCTCCGTTCTTTCAGGAATAACGCTATTATTCGCTGCCGGGTTGTTGTGGTTCGTTCTGGGATTCTTCCTCTATGGGGTGGCCAGGGCGCTATCGTCCGGTTCCATGGACGCCTGGTTCGTGGATGAGTTCGGTCGAACGAATCCCGGGGGAGACCTGCAGAGGGCCCTTGCCAAGGCCAATATTTTCATACCCCTGGGAATCGGTGCCGGCTCGCTCCTGGGCGGGCTCCTGCCAATGCTGACAATGGACCTCACTTCTGGCATCGATTGGATGAACCAGTACTCCGCGAACATATTGCTGATGGTGATCATGGTACTGGTACAGATGATACTGACAGTATTCCTGGTCCATGAAACCGCATTCAAGGGGGAGGGCGGGGGTCTTGTTCAAGGGTTCCAAAAACTTCCTCGCGTACTATCAGATGCCCTGGAGTACGGTGTGCGGGACCGTTTCACGCTGGTGCTGATGATATCATCCCTCTTCATGGGCTTCGGCCTGCTCTCTGTGGAGCTTCTTTGGCAGCCACAGGTGCTCGGTCTCATGGGGGATCCCACTGAAACGTGGATATTCGGGGTTTTGGCCGCAGGATATTTCTTCGCCTCGGCCTTGGGAAACATGCTGGCCACCCGGCTCGTTCCCTGGTTCGGCCGGGACCATCTCCTGTTACTGACCATCGTCCGAGCGGCCTCCGGCGCGACCCTGGTGATCCTGGCCTGGCAGCAAGGCCTGCTGGAGTTCGCCATACTATACCTTCTTCTATACCTGATATTCGGTGTGGCCAACTCTCCCCATGCCGCAGTGTTCAATGCCAGGATACCCGGTGAAAGGAGGTCCACTCTGATGTCCTTCGAGTCCCTGATGCTTCAGAGCGGCGGTATGCTAGGTTCTTTGTTTATCGGCACCTGGGCCACGTTGGCGGGCATTTCATCCGCCTGGACAGTGGCCGGGTTGATATTACTGTTCTCCTCGTTAACATACGGCTACCTTTATTGGATCCGTAAAAAAGCAAAGGGCCGATCGATGCCGTGAACGACGAGATGAGGGAGTTCCTCGCCCTCCTGGGAAATGTGGATAATCCTGATTTATACGCTTGTCTCGATCTCCGGTCCAAGCTGGTCCCGTTAGAACGGCTTCCGATACTGGGATGGAAAATGTCCCTGAGAAACCTATTAAATCAATAGTGTTTATGCCACTCTGAAAGGAGAATTCCTTTGGGTAAGAAGAAGGTGTCAAATAACCAGGTGAGGGGTATCTCCCGTAAAAGGATGGCTATTCTGGTCACCATGTCGGAGAGGGAGGCATTAGCTGGGAACATGGTCCGGGCTAAACGCTACATGGAGCTGGCCAGGCGCATATCCGGGCGTAACAAAGTGCCCATGCCTCCCCGGGCAATGTACTGTCACCGATGTTCCACACCTTTAGTGGCCGGTATCAATTGCCGGGTGCGATTAAGGGAAAAGAAAGTATGCACGCACTGTCTAGAGTGCGATTCGATCAAGCGGATCCCGTTCATTCGGGAGATCAAGGAGAGAAGGACATGCCGCCAAGAACAATAAAGGAAGTAAAGAGGGTGGGGCATGGCTTGCGACCCACCGTGCACGTAGGCAAGGAAGGTATTACCGATACTCTTATCGATGAGATAGTGAAACAGATAAAAGGACGCAAGGTGGTCAAGATCAAGCTCCTTCCCAGTGTGGAGGAGGACCGCAAGGTGGTGGCCATAGAGCTCGCCGATCGCTCCCATTCGGAGTTGATCGATGTCATCGGCCACACCATCCTATTATGCGACCGTCGCTATCTGGAAGGCAAGGGAGATACCAAGCTTTTAGAGTGATATTATGTTGGACGCCAACGTTATTAGGGACGACCCTGAGGCCATCCGGAACATGCTTCGCAGCCGTAACTACGACGA
>SPCU01000125.1 GCA_004525545.1 Methanomassiliicoccus sp.
CCCAGGATGATGCCTATATCGGTGATCCCGGAGTCCCGCAGGTCCTCCAGGCAGTAGAGTATGTTCGGTTTGTTGGCTATGGGGATCAATTGCTTGTGGCCGGTGTGGGTCAACGGTCTCAATCTTGTTCCGCTGCCCCCGGCCAGTATCAGTCCTTTCATGGTTTATCGCTCCTCATCATCGTCAATCCTTGAGACATATTGATCATGGGACGGCCCAGCTCGGCCTCGGCCTGGTCCACGGAAAGACAGGACCGGGGCGGCCTAGCGGCCATCAACGGCATCTCTGAGGTGGTGACCGGGGATATCAACCCCCGGTCCAGAGAAAAGGTTTCCGCTACCCTCACACCTATCTCGAACCGGCTCAGACAATCCGGGCCGCTGGTGTGGTACGTTCCATGGGCGCCTTTGACCGCCAGCTCCATGATGACCTTCGCCGCTTCTGGAGCGTACGTGGGGGACACGTACTGATCACTGTATAGTCGTACCCCTTGTCCTTTCTGGAGCGAGTCGATCACCCAGGTGACGAAGTTTTTCTTGCCCCCTTCACTGTTCCAGCCGTCGACCACGGAAACTCGGCATACGACATTGGACCTCGAAGCGTCCATCGTCACTCTCTCTCCCTCCAACTTGCTTTGGGCGTAGATGCCCAGAGGATCTGGATTTTCGAACTCGTAATAGCGACCGCCCTTCAACCCATTAAAAACGAAGTCGGTGGATATGTAGACCATCTTAACGTCCGCCGCCTTACACTCGGCGGCTACGTTGAACGCCCCTTCCATGTTGACCGCGTACGCCTTGGCCGGCTCCCTCTCGCACTGGTCCACGTTGGTCATTGCTGCGGATAACACCAACAGTTCCGGCCGAGAACGTTCGATGGCCTCAGCGACCTGACCCCGGTCGGTGATATCTAACTGCAGCATTTCATTGGTGTCCGTCGGGACGACGCTGTTGTACGTACCGGACATGTTATGGCCCATCTCCTTTCCGGCCTTCGTGAGATACTGACCCAGCAGTCCGGCTGCGCCCACGACCAACACCCTTTGCATAATACCCATATCCCGATGGGTTAAATAAGATTTTACGATGTATTTTCAGGGATTCATTTAATAATATGGATGAAAAATATACCTTGGATTATAATGAAGAGATTGATAGAAGGGGTCAAGGTGCGCAAGCTGAACCCCGTCCCGGACGAACGGGGATGGCTCATGGAGATGTTCCGCAGCGACTGGGAGGAGTACGAGACCTTCGGACAGCTGTACGTCACAGCCTGCTATCCGGACGTGGTCAAGGGATGGCATTTCCATAAACTGCAGGACGACCACTTCATCTGCTTGAAGGGCATGGCCAAGGTCGTTCTGTACGACCCCAGGGATGATTCTCCCACCAAAGGGCAGATCAACGAGTTCTTCATGGGTGAGCGAAATTTCATGCTGCTGAAGATACCCAAGCTGGTCTACCATGGCTTCAAGGGCATCGGTGGCACTGAGGCGCTCATTGTCAATATGCCTACGATGCTGTACAATTACAAAGAGCCGGACGAGTACCGTTTGCCGTACGACACGCCGGAAATACCTTATGACTGGGATGTGAAGATGGGGTGAACCCCCGTTCTCATCGTTCCCCATGGAGATGACCTCCAGAAGTCTACGAGGTCTCGTGAATGGAGAACGGGGCGTTCGCCCTGATCGGCTCGAGTGGTTGCCTTGGTCCCTCGTCCCGTCGGAGGTATCGGCCTCAACGATTGAAGGAAAGATTATGACCATCATAGGCCATCAACCCCGGAGGGTAGAATGAAGATCGTATTCGTCAACGGCAGTCCCCGCTCCATGGGGAATACTGGCACAATGCTGAAGGCATTGGCGCAAAAAGCCAAGGCCCGAGGGGCCGATGTCACCTACTTCGAGATCGCGGAAAAGGACGTCCAGGACTGCGATGGTTGTTATCGCTGCGATAGTGAGGACAAATGCAGCAAGGACGATGACATGAGCGAGGCCTACGCCCTTATGCAGGAGGCGGACGTGTTTATCCTCGGTTCGCCCATATACATGGGAGTGGAGACCGGCATGACCAAGTGCTTCGTCGACCGCCTTTATTACCTGATGACGAAGAAACGTATTCAACCTGGGAAAAGGGCCGTGGCGCTCTTCACCTGCGGTCTGATGGATGGACATATGATCTACGGCTATATGCACGGGAGGTTCAGCAAGCTCCTGAAAAAAGACCTGGGGTTCGATGAGGTCAAGACCGTCATCGTCCCAGGAATGAAGAACAACGTGAACGTGGGGGACAGCTTCTACGCCCAGGAAGCGCTCGTAGAACTGGAAGAGTTCATATTTCCCACGGATTGAGATGACGGAAAGAGTGGTGGCGTGTCAGTACTGCGGCTCACGCCGCGTCGTTCCAGAGGTGATCGTCGGCGGTCCCATGGCCGGCGTGGACAACAATAGCGGTCGCTCCATCTGCCTGGACTGCGGACGTTCCCTGGTCCCCTTGGGCTTCAGTGGTGAGGAGGAACGACAGGACTTCGTCGCCAAAACGGAGACGGAAGTGAAGGACTTTCTGCACATCCCCATCGTTCCGGTGGACACATGGAGCCTTTTCAGCCTGCCCATCATAGACGTTCCGCTGTTACAGGTGGCCAAGGTGGTGGAGCTTGAATGGCAGAACGGATGGAACATCCTTCCTGGAGGAGTTCCCTTCGAAGCCTACTGGAAGGCGGTCGGGTCCAAACGCTACGGTGCAGAGGACGTTTTGATAATGGACCTGGCTGGGATGCAGCAATCTCGTCCTAACTTCGAAGCTCTCAAAACTCTGATGAAAAGGAAATACTCCATATGGTTGGAGATGGGAGTGAGGGAGGTGCACGACATCTTCGACGCCTTCACCCTCGGGGCGCAGAACGTCATGATCGGTAGCATGACCTGCCGATCCCTGGACCTATTGGAGGAGATCATCGACCTGTCCGACCAGAGCATTCCCCTGCTCTACTATGACGGCGAGGTGCGATGGGGTTCTCAGCGTTTCGGCCCAACTTCTCTGACGGAATCGTTGGATCTGCTATTTGACCTGGGCTTCGATAGGTCGGCGGTGCTGGACATCCGGCGGCTGGGTTCGAAGAACGGGTTCGACGAAGGCATGGCCGAGGAAGCGCTATCCCGGGAGATCGAGGTCCTGATCGGCGGGGGAGTACGAGAGTCGGACCTAAAGACATTGAAGGAAATGGGAGCGGTCGGTGGTCTTCTGGACCCATTCACCCCGGTAGTGCGGGACCTCATAGCTTCCGATAGACCCGATGAGCAAGAGAGCCCGATGCCGGCAACGGTCGATCGGGAGAGCCCCAAGGGCTACGC
>SPCU01000130.1 GCA_004525545.1 Methanomassiliicoccus sp.
CTGGTCTCGCCGCCGTGCCGGAAGGTCGAGGTGAGGACACCGCTTCCCTGCGCCCTCCCGTCGACGCACGGGCCGGTCCACGTCACGGTCTGACCGTCGGCCGGCTCCTCGATCCAGACGGCGCAGCCGGAATTGTTTTGGATGTCGATCCAGCGTCCGTGCCCGTGCGCGGCGGCGGACATCGAGACCACGGCGACGGTCGCCATCAGAAGGATTCGCGGATTTCGCATCGTTTGCTCCCTTCGCATGACCGAACGGCGGGACGAAACGACGGCGTTCCCGCTCCTACGCCTTCTTCTCCCACCGCCACGCCGCCTACCTCGCTGGACTGGGGACGTTCGGGCTCAATAACATGCTACTGACCAAAGAGTGTGGGCCGAGAGTGCGGTTCGTCTCCGTGTTCACCACTGCCGAGATACCCGCCGGGAAACCGATGGACAAGCAGCTCTGCATCCGCTGCAAGCGTTGCATCAAGGCCTGCCCGGTGCAGGCCATAGGAGGGGTGGAATACCCCCATATCTCAATTGACAAAGGCCGATGCACTCGTCGCAGCATCAACCTCCAGAAGAAGTTCCGATCCCCATGCGGCATATGCATCAAGGTGTGTCCCGTTGGCGAAGATCGAAAGCTCTACGGTAGGAAGGACCTCGGCCTGTACGATGATCCCGAAAAGGACCCGGAACTGTTCAGGTCCTGGGAGCATGTACGTACCTACGGTAGCCTGTGAAATATGGACCCAGGTTGTGAAATCCTTCCTTTTTGAATAAAAAGGTAAGTTTTAAGGTGACCTGCGGTCAATATGTATACTAAAACGTAGGAAACGATTGTATGATCGATCTAGCTGAGCAGTAGGGCTCGGGCCTACCGGCGAAAATGATCCACTTGGTTCCTTTTTCTCAGCACCTACGTGAAACGAGGTGAATACCTGTGTTGAAAGGGGGCATGGCACTGATAGTTGGGGGGCTCTTCCTGCTCCTAGCGTTCCAACCGATGACATTGGACCCGAATTCCATGGTCGGAACGGAGGATGGCGTTGGAGACGGTTCGGTAGTGGAGACGGCATATCAGGACCTCACCGTCCTCGTAGAAGAGCTGATGCAGGTGACGTCCGACACCAACCATTCTGACGCTGATGGGATGCCAGATTCGGTCGAATGGGTCATAGGTACGGACCCTTTTAACGATGATTCCGATTTTGACGGCCTGAACGATTACGAAGAGATATTGTTGAGCATGGACCCCGAATCGCCTGATTCGAACAATGACAAGTTTCCAGATTACAAGGAGGTCGTGGGCGTGCCCATCGATCTTGACGGGGATGGACAGCCCAATGCATGGGACTGGGACAACGACGGGGACGGTGTTGTGGACTATCTCGACCTGTCCCCCTTCGCTTCAACGTCCTTGATCAGCGAGACCCAGGTCGAGGTCAGCTATAGTGGCGATCCCCTTTTCGTAACATTCCAACTTAGGACCGCCGACCCTGACCACATGAAGCTCCTGTTCCAAACTTGGGATTGGCCCGATGACCGCGCGGGGACCATGAAGGACCTGGACAAATCGGCCGAGGACATCACCATAGCCCCGATGCTCAAGGTGGATAGCTCGATCCTTCCGCCCCAGGAGGACATACTCGAATATGGGATGGTCGTTGAGGAGGGAAGCATATACGTGCCATTGTTCCCGGTGTGGGAGATGGGGAACGTAGTGGCCTTGAAGGCCCGTATGTACGTCCCCTCCCTGGGGTCCCCTCAGACCCTGGACCTAACGGCCGAACTGATCTGGAAGGTCAACGGGAAGACGGACGTGCCCATCGCGTCCCTGGAATGGATCGATGGGGGGCATCTGGCATTGGATCCGGAAGGCAAGGCGACCATCTCCTACGGAGAGGTATCGGACAACGAGACCCTGGAATGGACGGAGCTGGGGGGCGGGAAGGTGGCCATCGTCGGTTCCAACGGCCTCTATCTCAACGTCGATGACAACGGGTCTGTCGATTTCTCATCTGGTAACATCGAGGAGAGCACGGTCTTAACCAGGATCTATTCGGAGGGCGGGAGCGTTAGATTGACCGCCTTCAACGGCAACGATCTGGCTGCGGACTGGGATGGCAACATCAGGGCCGATGGCAACGAGGGCGAAGGGATGGACGAGTTCATCAAGGAGGACCTGGGGTTCAGGAAGCACACCGTGACCTTGGCCTACTATTACGAAGACTTCACCCTGACCGGCCTGTCGGCCGAGGAGAACCACGGGACCGATGTCGCCTTGGTGTATGGGGATGATGAACAGAACATGGTGGCGGCCAATCTGATCATGGCATATGAGTTCCTGCGCGACCCGGAGAACGACATTCCGGACATCGACGACATGCTCGACGATCATGACCTCATCTACCGCATGCAGACCGCCGGCTTTGCAACCAGCGATGAGGCTGCAAGGGCCATTACCACTTTGATGATGCCGATGGCCAGAGAGAACGCCAGCGGAGTCGGCCTAGCGTTCTACATCACCGCGTTCATCGATCGTTCCAGATGCATCGAGATGTCGGATGTGGCGATGGCCACGGACATCAACGGCACGTTGGTGATGGACCTTGATAATGTGGACCTGGTGACCTCGCGCCTTCTCAAGACCAGCTGGTATGAGGATGACGACGAACAACCGCTGGACCTCCATGAGATCGTACAGACCATGGGATCCTGGGGTTTGACCACAGACGAACTGGCAAGCCTGACCGGCCTCATGGCGAGCTGGTGCGTTGGAGAGGTCACGGTGACCCATGTCAACTCCGTACCAATGGAATTCAACTTTCCGGAAGGGGGGTTCATAAGCGAAACGGTGGACACCATACTGAGCATTGGGCTGGGGGCCATCGACATTCTCATGTTCCAGGTGGAGATAATTACCACGGCCTACGCCTTCTCCGAGGCCTTCGTGGCCGTGGGGAACATGGTAAAGACCGGGTTGGAAAGTACCTGGAAGCTGTTCAAGCAAGCTTTTACCGCCGTCAGGAACTCCGTGCAGGGGGCGGGCTCCTTCATGAGCCGGGTCAGCACGACCTTGAACGTCATAGGGATAGTCATCGCCGTGGTTATCTCCCTATACGCCCTTTTCTCCATCGGCTTCGAGA
>SPCU01000071.1 GCA_004525545.1 Methanomassiliicoccus sp.
CCCCGTAATGCTCGGCGATGGCCTTGGCGGCCTCCAATTCCCGTTGATGTCGTTGCCCGTAGTTGATGGTCAGGGCCGTCACTTCGAACCCTTCGCGAATCGCATAAGCCATGGTCACTGTGGAATCCATTCCGCCCGATAATAAGCATATTGATTTCATTTACTACCCTCCAACTTCTGGCTGACCCAGGCGCTCTGCCCCAGCTCCTCGTGCACCCCGACCTCCACCTCTTTAACGTTGGAGGGGAAGTCCACCAGTTCCAGGATCTTCGTCAGTATGAAATGGCTGAGCTCTTCGGCACTGCTCTCCTCGGTCGGCAGCAGCACAACGTCCTCCTTGGGCAGGACGTACTTCTTGTCATCTGTCCTGATGAGCATCTCCTCGCCCAGCGAAATGGTGAGCTTCTTGGAGTTGGCCGGTATGAGCACCCGGTGGTCCAGTTGGTCCGCGATGACCCTCATCTCCCGCTTCAGAGGTATGAAGTCCATCATCATGCCGTCCGAGCCCACTTCCCCATGAAGCTTAAGGCTGACCACATACGTGTGACCATGAAGCCTGCCGCACTTTTGGTGGCCGGCGATAAAATGACATGCCGAGAAGCGGATCCCAGCGAATTCCCCGTCTATCTCCAATCTCATCTCAGTACCAACCCCTAATTGTCTGTTATACCCAATAATCATTTTCCCTTGACGACCAGGGCCGAGGCCAGGGCAATGGAGTCCGTATAGCACCTTTTGGCCCGTGAAGTGTCTACGAATATCCGGTCCATGTTCAATATGGGAGCGCCCATGGAGACGCATCCGTCCACCAAGTGCATCGTGCGGAAGATGATGTTACCGGTCATCCCGTTCGGAGCGATGATCAGGTTCTTGGTCCTCACCGCATCCTCTATGAGGATCTGGCAATGCTCCACGGCATAGCCTTCCCTTTTGGCGACCGCCTCTAGTTCTAAACCCTCGCGGATGGTGCGGTCCACCTCCTCGCTTCTCCCCATGTCCCCCAGGCGGCCTCCGGAAAGAACGCCGGCCTGCATCTCCTCCCCGATGGAGGCGAAGAGCTTTGCGGAGAGCCTGATGATCTCCATCTTGCTCTCGATGTCCCCACCCTCGTCAACGCCTACCGGGGCCAGGAAGAACATCTTCCCTCCTTTGGGCTGCATCAGGGCCGCCCGCAGTATATGTTCGAGGCCGAACTGCCTTTTGATCGCGACCATGGTCTCGTTGGCGCTGAGATCGCCCCGCACCGCCGCCTGCACCTCGCCTTTAGCTAAGGCCTTGACCATTTCATCCGGGGAATCGAAGATGATCACTTCAGCGTACCCTTTCTTCATCGCCGAAAGTGCTGTGCCCTTCACCTTGCTAGCATCATTACCGAGACCTATGCCTACCCGAGCCCGGTTATCCCTGGCCCTCATGAAAATTTGCTCGGGGGCAAGCATGAAGGGTGATTCCCTCTTACGGATATATTAATTTCATCACCACCGGGCATTTCACTTCCGACCCGATGCCTAGCCTACCGCATCCTAATTTTCAGCCTCTCCTGGAACTCCGTTTCGTTCTCATATCGGAATATGTGCTTGGGTTTGAGCTGGCCAAGCGAGCGACCGGCCTTGGCCCGGGCATCGATCTCGGTCTGGATCTGAGCGTAGGCGGACGGTTCCACCACCATTATCTGCAATCGGTCCAGGTCCCGCCCTATCCTTAGAGTTCCGAGCAGGTCATTGCATTCGTGCAGCAACCTCCTCTCCAGGTCCTTGTGGAAGGTCTCCATGTCTGCGACCGAATGCTCCGGGATGATGACGAACACCAATCGGGAAGGTCGTTCCCCCACGTCGTAAAGCTCCCACCACCTGACGTTTTCCGAACGCTGCAGCGCCTCGTTGATATGACAAGAGTATATCTTGCATCCGAGATAGTTGCCGCTTTCATCTTGGGCCTCGAAATCGAGGGTGTCAACGGAGCGTCCCATGACCTTGATGGAAGGTGATATGACCGCGACGGGACCGTCGTCCAGCATGATGTCGGTGGAGCATTTCGGGTCCAGGACCTCGATCAGGTCCCCAGTGGCATATCGTATCAAAGGAAGGCATTCGCCGGGCCTACTGATCAGCAGCTCGCCCTTTAGACCGGGACGCCAGTCAGGCCAGGGAATGGCCTTCAATGGCGTGCCGTTCTTCTTGGACGTTGCCACGTCCCGGGGATCGGCGATCTCCGCCACCATCCCCGGCAGGAAGAGCTGCAGACCGTCCTGGGCAAAACGGTACTGCGAGGCGATGAGGGGGCACTCGGTACTTCCCAGCACATCGTACGCCTTCATTTGAGGATAGTAATCGCCCAGTCCCTTCAGGTAGGGGCTCAAAGGCTCAGCGTAGGTTATGGCCAGACGCACATTGCGCACATTGCGTTTCAGATCTTCGAGGTCCATGCCGACCATCATCAGATGGGAGACCAATTTTGCCAGTGGGCCGGGAAAATGATAGTTGTTATGCGCCGCCCTCTCGATCATGGACCGTAGATAATCAGGATCGTGCGCCATGCGCCCGATGATGTAGAATAGCAATGGAGTGCCGGCCATGATATCGAACCGATCGACCCGGGATGCTTTGGACACTGCCCGGCGGAGGTCGGTGTCCTGCGCCAGAAGTGTGGATAGAATATCGAGCCCCAGTACCTCGCCGGCGTTGGCCAAGGTAGGACCGGATACCAGCGGTTCCTCGCCGGCGATGTTCCACGCGGTCATGGCAGGACGCATCCCGATCAAGTATCCGAACAGTGCGTAGTTGTTCGCCATCCATTCAACGTCCGAGGCGGTGTAGTATATCCGCTTTGAGACCCCGGTATATCCGGAGGTGTGATAGTAACGGTCCGCCGGGACCAGCAAAGAACGTTCCAGACCATGTTCCTTGAAGGCGCGGTCCAGATTGTCGTAGCCTATGGCCGGAAGTCGGTTGAGGTCCTCCCAATCCTTGATGTCGCCGTAGCCCTCCCCGTATATCGGCGAGGAGCGAGAACGGGAGACCTCGTTTCCCAGTAATTTGAGGTGATCGGTCTGATAGTCGTCGATGTCCTTGGACAAATATGCTTTGACGTCCTCTTTCAATTTCGCGCCGTTCCTTGAAGCGCTGGGCACGAACAACTCCAATCCGCTCCTCATATTAAGTTTAGCCGGGTGTGTCCCCTTCCAGTATCTGGTCCAGGCGATAATCGTTCATCTCCCGAACCCCCAATACCATCTCCAGCTCCCAGGGGGTGAGGAGCGGTATCGGGTAATACGGACCATCATCGATGGCCAATCGCGGGCAGGCGGTGCTCACCGCCGCCTCCGCCCGATAGGGCAACAGAGCCTCGGCCCTTACCTCGTTCAGCAAAAGGACCTCTGCTTTCATTCCTTTCTCCCGCAGCATATCGCGGCATTTCCTTGCCAATGTTAACCTTCGTTGACCAGGCCGGTCGCACACCAGCACCAGCCAGTCCTTGGCCTCTTGGGCCTTGGCCATGGCGGCGTAGCGTTGCCGGAGGACCTTGTCCCTCATCTCCTGCATGTCGTCCACTACCCCTCTGTAAGGGTCCAGGCACATCACTGGCCTGCCGGTACCTAATGCGACAGCCAAGGGGTGGAAGTAACCGCTACCTAGGAAGATGAACTGCTCCACCGAACCTTCCACCGCTTGAGCGGAGCTGACGTTGCAGCCCAGCACTTGACCCGGAGAGGCCGTCCTAGCATCTCCCTTTCCGATATGCACCTCACGGCCGTTCTCGGAAAGCACCCTTTCGATCAAAGGGAGAAGATGCAGATGCTGCGCGGTGGCCACCAACCCCACCTTGGAGGCGATGCGGTCCATGACGTCCTGCAATCCTGTGCGGACGTCGAAGTCCATTCGCACCTCCAGGAACACCGTGGGGACCTTTGGCTTCAGGTCAGGGATCGGTGCATGGCCGACGTGTACCAGTAGGTCCATTCCCTCGAACGACCTCAGGTCGCAGGCTCCATAGCAAGGGTCGCCGACGATCACCACCTCGCAACCGGTGGCATCCTCCAACTCTCTGGCCATCTCCCTTGCCCGGACCTTTAGGCCTTCGGGCATCTGCAATCCGACCACGACCGCCCTGCGCGCCCTGATCTCCTCGATGGCCCTCTCGGTCTGAAGGTCCATCATGTTCCGCCCCCTGCCTTCTGCCCATTGCCGTTCTTTTTCTGACGTCTAATGTGCAGTTCCAGGTAGAAGGCGCCCACCGATGCCAATGCGGTGGTGAGAAGGACCACCATGACCGTGACGCCCAGTATGGAACCGGCAGTGACCTCGCTGAACACCGCCGGATAGGAGAAGGGAATGGAGGCCATGACCGCCGCGGCCAGGCCACGGGGCATCATGTAGAACAGCCCCATCTGGTCCTTGTCGTCCAGTCCGATGCATTTATCGGCCAGCTTCATGGAGATATAGCGGGCCACGAGCAGGCCGAGGAATATGATGAGGCTCAATAGTATGTACCATGCGGTGAAGGCGATGGTGGTCACCACCAATCCCAGGTAGACGAAGAAGAACGTGCGTATGAGGAACGATATCTCATCGTGGAAACGTTTGACCTTATCCTCCAGGGAATAGCATTCCTCCTTGATCTTAAGTATGCGGACGAACTCGCTTCGGTTGCCTAAGGTCAGACCGAAGACCAGTACCGCGATGGCTCCGCCACCGGCCTTATCGACCAGGAAGTTCGTGATGGCGAATACCAGCAACATGGCGGCGATGGTGATCATGTAGGAGAAGGGTTGGGCGCTCAGACGTAACAGCACTCGTGTCCATACCAGCCCGGCGATGACCCCTATCATGATGGAGACCATGAACGATATCACCAGCAGGCTGACACCGGAGGTGATGTTCGCCCCGTCCTGGCTCATGAACACGATGATGGAGGTGGCGATGACTATCACCAGCACGTCAGTGATGGCCGATTCCAAGGTCAGGATCATCTTCACCGACTTGGATATTCCCAGGCCGGACACCATGGGAATGACTATGGCACCGCTGGTTCCGCCTAGGATCGCCCCCAGCAATAGGCATGTGTTAAAGTTCCAGTCGGTGAGCCCTAGACAGAGCAAGGTCGTCACCAGCATGGAGGCCACGAAGGCCACTATCGTCTGGATGAGCGATCTCTTGAAGGACCTCACGACCTCCCCGATGTGCAGGTCCATTCCAGCCTGGAACATGATGACCGCCAGGGCCAGGGAGGCCACGTATGGGGTTACGGCCTCCATGTTCTGGGCCACCTCACTGGAGATGAGACCTATGGCACCGGGACCCATGATCATGCCGAGGAACATCAGTATCAGGACATCTGGAGCCTTGAACCGCCTGAACAGGTAGTTGGAAATGAAACCTGTGAAAATGATGGCGCCCCCGGCCAGAAATAAAGTGTCAACGTCCAAGTTCTTCCCCTCGGTGTAAATTGCTTAAGGATAAATAATGCTTGCAAGCAAAAAATGAGAATGGATAGAAAGGATTTTGGAAAGGGGTTCTACTTCACCAGCTCAGCACCCTTCACGATTTCTATGAAGCAGGGGGTGGGCAGCTTGAGAGATGCCTTCCACAACGCCGTCTTTGCACTAGCGAAATTCGAGGTGGTCACCCTGAGGGTGAGGACTACCTGACCGGCATGGACCCGAGCGGCGGTGCCCACGTTCTTGCCATAAGAATGCCTCATACCGCTGGAGATACGGTCAGCACCGGCTCCGGTAGCTAGCTTGTTCTCCCTCAGCACGTGGTGAGGATAGATCCTGAACTTCAGGTGATAGTTACCACCGGGGGTTCTGGACATTATCCTGTTGCATGCTATACGGGCAGCCTCCATGGCGGTGTGCCTGATCTGACATGTCTCCTTGACCTTGAGGTTGATGGTAACCGGGAAATCGCCATTGGTGATCCCCAGATCGAAAGTGTTGATCCTCAGTGCGGGCACGCCACCCATGTATTCCCTGCGGGTAAAGGCCTGTCCCGTGAGTCTCCTGTACATCCTTGCCGGCTTTCTGGCCATATCATATCACCTATGCTAAAGTATAGCGACGGGATGGCTACATTCATATTTTCCTATATAAGGCTGATGTATTACGAGGACAGCCATCGGGTCCTCACCAGAAGAGGAACGCTTCTTTCTTGAAAACCTTTTCCCAACCGGCTCAAAGAAAGTGATGCGGTGAGAAGCGAGAGGAGGGGACCTCGGCACCGATCTAACCACCTTGGTCGCTTTCCCGGTCCATGGATCGGGGAGATCGGTGCCATATAATGAATGGATCGATGGGAGCCCATTGATACTGGCATTGACAGTTTTATCGGATACGTTACTGTTTTATCAGATACGTTACTATTAACGCACACCTTTTATAATCGAAAAATAAATTGGTAGGACGGGAGTCCCCGCGGACCTTCTCCAACTTCCCCACCATAAATCGTTTTGCGGGGACTCCTTTATAATTTTTAAAATAATGGGTTGGGAAAGTGGTAACCAGTTGGGTTTCAAAGAATAAAATGTTCTCACCGAAAAGCGTATGGCGATCACTTTTTCTTGTGTCCGCTCTTATCGTAGATCACGCCAAGGAAATCGTTCTTTGACCCCTTTTACAATGTTCAGATCTGTTCTCAGAGCCTTGCCGATCGCCGAGTCCTCCGCGGCCCATATCCTCAGACGCTCGTTCCGGTAGTCCTCCACGGTCTTGCCCATCCACTCCCCCCGGACCTTGACACCGGTCCCCTTTAGAGATATGGAGATGTGGAGAAGGCTGAGGTCGTACAGCAGTTCCATTAAAAGCCAGGGGTCATAGGTCAGGCTGGTAGGGACATCGTAAGGATAACCGATGACCAGTGAAGGGACCTTGTGAGCATTGGCATGCGCCCTGGCCTTATCATCGTTGGTCAGGAAGAGCACCTCTATCTTCTGCTCGTAGACCTCTTCGGCCAGGGAACGCAGCATCTCGTCGTCCCTCAGCTCCTTGTCGTCGTCGAACTTACCGCCTTGCGCAGACCAGCAGTTGTATCGCTCCTTGAGCAGCGCCACTTCCGTCTGTCCGTTCATGGCCTTCCGCCCATATTTGTAAAGGCAGTTGTACAGATCGTCAACCACCGTCCTGTCCTTCAATGCCCTCTTCAGTTCCTCCAGGTCTCGACGGTCGTATTTCCGGCCCACGCGTCGGGATAGCTCCTCTTCCGCCAGGGCGGGAATGATCACCTGCACCTTTTCCGGGTCGAACCTCCGTACTCCGCAGGCGGAGCCCGCCAGGAGAAGTCGGGAGAACAATCGACGGTACAGGAGGTTGGTATCCACGCTGAAGCACATCTGCTTGGGAAACCGGTATGGGTCCTTCTTCCTGTCCGTCATCTTGTATATCTCGGACAGAAGCTCAGACAGGTTCG
>SPCU01000040.1 GCA_004525545.1 Methanomassiliicoccus sp.
AACGAGATGACCGAGGTGCTGACCTCCTTCCCAGAACTGGTGGATCCCAAGTCCGGCAAGCCGCTGATGAACAGGACCGTGCTCATCGCCAACACCTCGAACATGCCCGTGGCTGCTCGTGAAGCAAGCGTCTACACCGGTCTGACCATCGCCGAATACTTCCGTGACATGGGCCTTAACGTTTCACTGATGGCCGACTCGACCTCCAGATGGGCCGAGGCCATGAGGGAGATATCCTCTCGTCTGGAAGAAATGCCTGGTGAGGAAGGATACCCCGCATACCTGTCCGCCAGGCTTTCCGAGTTCTACGAGAGGGCTGGCAAGGTCGTCGCCCTATCCGGCGCCAACGGGTCCATCTCCGTGGTCGGGGCAGTTTCCCCGCCTGGCGGAGATTTGAGCGAGCCGATCACGCAGAACACCCTGCGTATCGTCCGCGTCTTCTGGGCCTTGGATACCAAGTTGAGGGAGAGAAGGCACTTCCCCGCCATCAACTGGTTGACCTCGTACTCTCTATACTCAGGACAGCTGGACGGATGGTACAAGAAGAACGTTGCCGAGGATTTCCCCGAGCTGCGTAACTGGGCCATAGAACTGTTGCAGAAGGAGGCCGAATTGCAGGAGATCGTGCAGCTGGTCGGGTCTGATGCCCTCCCAGATGAGCAGAAGCTCACCCTGGAGATCACCAGGATGATACGCGAGATATTCCTGCAGCAGAACGCCTATCACCCCGTGGACACCTACTCACCGATGAGCAGACAGTACATCTACCTTAAGCTCATCAACCGTTTCTCGATAAACGCCACCAAGGCGGTAGAGAACGAGGTGTCTGTGGAAGACATAGCCAACATGGCCATCAGGAGCCGTATGGCCAAGTCCAAGTTCGAGGATAACATCGACGACGAGCTGAAGGCCATCGCCGAGACCATGGACAAGGAGTTCGAAGCCCTGGGAGGTAAGTAAATGACATCCAAGGAATACCGCTCGATCACACAGATCGCCGGGCCACTGGTCTTCGTGGAGAAGACCGAGCCTGTAGGATACAACGAGCTGGCCGTGGTCACCTTGCCCGACGGCACAGAAAGGATGGGGCAGGTGCTGGACAGTTCCGACACCGTGGTCGTCATCCAGATGTTCGAGGGAACCTCTGGTATCCCCCGGACGGCGGGCGCCCGCTTCTTGGGCGAGACCATGAAGATGCCAGTGTCCAAGGACATGCTGGGCAGGATATTGTCCGGTTCCGGTAAGCCGTTGGACGGAGGCCCGGCCATCATTCCAGAGGACCGTCTGGAGATCGTCGGTGCCGCCATCAACCCCTGGGCTCGCGACAACCCGTCCGAGTTCATTCAGACCGGCATATCGACCATCGACGGCATGAACACCCTGGTCAGGGGGCAGAAGCTGCCCATCTTCTCCGGGTCTGGTCTGCCGCACAACGAGATCGCTCTACAGATCGCTCGTCAGGCGAAGGTGCTCGGTTCTACCGAAGACTTCGCCGTGGTGTTCGCCGCCATGGGAATTACCGCCGAGGAAGCTCAGTATTTCATGAAGGACTTTGAGAGGACCGGTGCTCTGAAGAGGGCGGTGGTGTTCTTGAACCTGGCCGATGATCCAGCTATCGAAAGGATCATCACCCCTCGTTTAGCGTTAACCACCGCGGAATACCTGGCCTTCACCTTGGACATGCACGTGTTGGTCATCCTGACCGACCTTACGAACTATTGTGAGGCGCTGAGACAGATCGGCGCCGCCCGTGAGGAAGTGCCTGGCCGACGCGGTTATCCGGGGTACATGTACACCGATCTGGCGATGCTGTACGAGCGCGCCGGTAGAATCAAGGGCAAGAAGGGAAGCATCACACAGATCCCCATCCTGTCCATGCCAGGTGATGATATCACCCATCCGATCCCAGACCTGACCGGATATATCACCGAGGGGCAGATCGTAGCCAAGAGGGAACTGCTGAGGGCGAGCATATACCCGCCCATCGACGTCGGTTCCTCCCTGTCCCGTTTGATGAACGAAGGTATCGGCAAGGGCCGCACCAGGGAAGACCACAAGGCCGTCTCCGATCAGTGCTACGCCGCCTATGCGGAAGGACGCGATCTGCGCGGACTCGTGGCCATCGTCGGAAAGGAAGCTCTCTCCGAGAGGGACCGGCACTTCCTGGACTTCGCTGACATGTTCGAGAAGCGCATCGTTCGGCAAGGCAGGGAAGAGGACCGCACCATCGAGGTCACCTTAGACCTGATGTGGGAGCTGTTGGCGTTCTTGGACGAGAGGCAGCTGACCAGGATCGACCGCAAGTACATCGAGAAGTACCATCCGAAGTACCGCAAGAAGGAATAAGGATGCCAACCGCTGACGTCAAACCAACCCGCTCCGAGCTCCTGGAGATCAAGAAGAAGATCAAGCTGACCAAGTCCGGATATAAGATCCTCAAGATGAAGAGGGATGGTCTGATCCTTGAGTTCTTCAAGATCCTGGAGCAGGCCAAGGACATCAGGGAGAAGGTCAACCACGATTACCAGGAAGCGATGGAACGCATTGCTGTGGCCAAGGCGGTCGACGGCGCGATCGCGGTGCAGAGCTCCGCCTTCGCTCTCAAGACCCACCCGGAGCTGTCGCTACGCTCCAAGAACATCATGGGCATCGTGGTCCCGGAGATCGAGGCCACCTCGATCCGCATCCCTATGGACCAGCGCGGTTACGGCGTCATCGGCACTTCCGTCTACATAGACGAGGCGGCCAAGTCCTTCGAGAGCCTGATTAAGACGGTCATCGAGGCGGCGGAGATCGAGACCACCATGAAGAAACTGCTGGACGAGGTCGAGAAGACCAAACGCCGGGTCAACGCCCTGGAGTTCAAGGTCATCCCTGATCTGCAGGAGGCCGAGGCGTTCATCCGTCTGCGCCTCGAAGAGATGGAGAGGGAGAACATCTTCCGGCTGAAGCGTATCAAGCAGAAGGCGGAAGCACACGGATGAACCTCGAAAGAATCCTTATTAAACTCTTCGATACCCCGGAGAAAAAGGCCCGCTGGCTGAGGTGGACCTGGCTCATTTCCCTTTTTATGTTGCTCCTAGGATACTTGCTTATTATCATCTTTTGGGATGGCTGATCTCACAAAATCTCCAACAGTGGTGTTCTGGAGTCCATGCGGGTCAATATCACAGCCTTGGCCGAGCCGCCGAACCTTGGATGCCCAGGATAGGAGATCTGCCAGTGTTCATTTCCTCATTTCAGGCCATCGATAAAAGATCGCTACCATCCTTTTCGCAGGGTGGGATCGTGGATATTATCCAAGGACGTGAACGGACATTTAACCATTGCTCATCAGAAGGCCGCTATCGAAGGCTTCCCGGTACCCAGATGCACCAGGGTCAGCTTGGCCGGGTCCGGCACGAAGTTATGCATCTTCTGAAAGGAGGTCTGGTCCTGCCATGTCGAGGCATTGATGAGGCGGATGCCGTTGTATGATGACACGCCGGCACCGTGAACGTGACCGGTGACGAAGATGTCTGGCACCTCGTCGATCACCAGATAGTCCTGCCTCTCCGGGGCGAAAGGGGTCTTCCCTCCATAAGTGGGTGCCAAGTGCCGCCGCTTCAGCATTTCCTCCATCGCCTTCAGCGGTTGAGAGTATGACAGACCTTTGATGCCGTTGACCATGTCATCGAAGCTCTTCCCATGGTAGGATAGGATGGTCCGCCCCTCTATACGCAGATACGCTGGGTTCCCGATCTGCATGATGTTGGAATCGAAGAGCCTGCTTACCTCACCGTTCAACGCTGGCTGAGGTTCCGCCGGGCGTACCATGTCATGGTTCCCCGGCTGCATCACGATACGGATGTTGTCAGGGATATCCTTTAGGTGCTCGGCCAAGGACTTGTACTGATCGATGATGTCCTCGATGAGCAGTTCCTCCTCCTGACCTGGAAATATCCCCACACCGTCCACGCAATCGCCCGGGATCACGATGTACTGCAGGTTCAGGCCATCGGCCTCGTCCTTCAGCCAGGAGATCATGTTCCTCCAACGTTCCTCTAGGAAGGTGTTGCTGCCTATGTGCACATCGGACATGAACGCGACCTGGGTGGTAGAATCGTTCTCCTCCATCCCGGACCGGATGGGAACGTCGGGACGGACCAGCTTTTTCAGGATGATCTTGCGATCCTTCTGCGTCAGCTTGCCTATGATACCAACGACCTCGTCCTGCAATATCGAATCCTGGATCAATTTATGGTCCTTCGGCACCATGACAGTGCAGCGGGCGGTATCGTCCTCGATCTCCAGGATCATCTCCCCGCTGCGCGTGGTCCGCACCTCGTTGACCATACCGATGACCTTTATCTCCTTGTTCGAATCAGAGGTCCGGTTGGGGTCCAACACCCTCTGGATGGTCTGCGCCCCGGCCAGGTCCATGCGCCGCAATAGAAGCTGGCGCAGGGAGGCATAACGATCTTGGAAATATCGGGCGAAACCCTCTACAGAGGCCAGGCATTCTGAGTGCGAGGTGATGTCGCGGAGGACCTCCACCTCACCGATCGTTCTCGTCCCTGAGACCATCGGACGAGGCAAGCTCGTAAGCCGGGGGGTCTCAACCCGTACCACCGTGCGCACATCCCTCATGGTCACCACCAATGGACGGTGGACCATCTGAGATATGACCTGGCGGGCGAATTGCAATGGGGCGTCCTGACCCAGAATGTACTCCTCGGTCTCGTGGTCCAAAAGGAAACCATCGTTGGCCAAGGCCTCGACGATCCTGCTCCGCATTCGAGATTCTCATGCCGCCCCCATTTTAAATAGTTTCTTCAAATATCATCATTCGATGGTTGATACCGTGGCCCGGGCCAGGTTGTTCCCGACCGAGGACCCCGAAAAGGTGAGGAAAGCCCTGTTGAACCTCTTCCCCGCGGCCGAGGTGACGACGGAGGGGGATGAGATGATCGCCCACACAGGGGACCTGTCCCGTTTCAAGGAACTGATCCGCAACCATCGGATCTTGGACAGCACCAGGGCGGTCATGCTGCGCGGGGCGTCGGAGGGAAGGATCACCTTCCAGCTGAACAAGCAGGCGGCCTATGTAAGCAAGATAAGCTTCGCCGAGGGAAGGCCGCCGCCCGGCCCCATAACGGTAGAGATGACCGTCTCGGACCCGGAGGCGATCGTCGATGACGTGGCTCCAGGCACCGTTGACGGTGTAATTCCATGATAGCCATCTCTTCACCGCATATCTCCAGATGGGACTTCCCATACGCCGTTGGGAAGGTTGCAGAGCATTACCAAGCATGGGAGATAGTTGCCGAAGGGCGGCATCTCCTTCGGGATATCATTGATGATTTCCTGGAACTGACGCCCTCATACGATCTTCATTACTCCATTCACGCCCCTCTGAGCGACATCAACGTCGGGGGGCTCAATCCCCGGCTCAGAGAAGCGTCTCTGAAAGAGGTACTGGATTGTTTGGAGCTCGCATACCGGATGGGGGTGGACCTGGTGACCGTACATCCCGGTTTCATCTCCCCGCTGGCCAGGCTGGACCGCGAGGCGGCGGTGATCGCCACCAAGGCATCGATGAAAGTCATAGATGCAAAGGCCAAGGACCTGGGAATACGCGCCGCTCTGGAGAACATGCCGAAGATGCCAGTGTCCATGGCAAAAGACCCCAGGGAGCTGTGCGATTTCCTTGAGGGGACCGAAATGGGGGCGTGCTTCGACCTAGGTCATGCCAACACCGTTGGCAACATCCCCGATTTCTTGGAGATGAAGGAACGGTTCATTAACATGCACGTACACGACAACGTCGGTGACCGGGACCAGCATCTGGTGATCGGAGAGGGCAATATAGATTTCCGGAAATGGCTAGGGGCGTTTCGGCCATATACGGGGAGATACGTCATTGAGGCTCGGGAGTTCGATCACTCCCTGTTATCCCGAGACAGACTGTCTGCCATCCTCTCCTCCTTGGATAGAGATTAACTATCTTTTCCGCAGCGGGAGCATACGAAGCGACCTTCCTGGTAGCTAGCCTCGGTGCTGCCGCAGCTCATGCAGACGAAACCGAACGAGGGTCCATAGGTCGGACCGGAGTGGGGTTGGTACGGTTGGGCCGACGCCATGGGCTGATAGTAAGCGGCCAAAGGTCTCTTGCTCTCCCACACCAGGAAGGTCCTCCCACTGAGGAGTTCCAAGCCTCGGATGGAATAATAGATCAGGTATACCGCCCCGACGATCATGGCCACCAGTAGGAACAATCCCATGGCTAGGTCGGTACCATCTCCTGGCCAGACCTCCATAGGCATGGAGAGATAATCGATGAAGAAGTGCAACATGATGCTGGCGTAGATGCCATATTTTAGGAACAGGTATCCCAGTGCCAGTCCGGCCAGGAAGGTCGGTAGGACCTTGTACAGGTCCCAGCTGAACACGTGGGCGAAGGCGAACATGGCCGAGGAGAAGATCAGGAACAACCTTTCCCAGGAACCTATCTGGAAACCTCCGCCAAGGATGTATCGGCGGTAGGGGCCCGCTTTTCCCTTTACCGCGTACACGACCGCCAATGGCAGGCCTATGAAAAGTATGCGGCAGATGACCTCCTCCCAGACAGAAGCACGCAAGAGGCTGTAAAGCAGCTCCCAAAACTCAGAGCCGGCGGTGCCACCACTAGAGGGATCGATCCCGAATAATCCCAGGGTCAGGTAATAGGCGGCGTTCATCGTCAGGACGGCCATGAACAATGTGCTGATGACGTAGATGGGGGAGTGCTTCGTGGGCAGGAAACGCAATTCCCTACCGAACTCTTTCCGGCTCAGGTAGAGCATGAACATGAACGATAGCAGCACCGAGGCCACCAGCAGTATATAGAAGATGACGAATGCCAGGCCGGGCAGGCTAAGGAAACGTACCAGCCAGGGAAGGGCGACGTAGAGCGAGGTCGTCTTGTCCCAAGCCTCCGGAATGACCAGGCCCATGCCCCATAACATAATGCCGACGTTCAAAGACACCAGGGCCAGAATGATCAAGGTCATGACGGCGCCAATACCCCGTGTCACCTCCCGTGCGGTCTGTATGCTGCTCTTCTGTACGATCGGCCGGGGTGGCGGAGCATAATGATCGTACTGTCGGGAGGTAGCCTCGTCCTGCCGTGTCAACGGCATGCCGCAATGAGGGCAGAACATAGCGTCCTGCGGCATAGGCGACGCACAACGTGGGCACGCGCGAGGCTCACCGTGGTCCATACCCCCTTTCATCTTGGGCGCTCTATTTTTAACTGTCGATTCAGACCTCACCCCTTGAAATTCAGTTTCTGAATATATTTTTGCCCATAAATAAGGCCAGTATGAAAAAGGTGCTAAGCAAACCTTTATAGTTTTACTAAATGTTCCATAGGCAATAAAATGGAGGCAACCGCAATGGATGACGATGCGCCGGGTAAGAAAGTCGATTTCGTTACAATGAGTTCTGAAAAGATCCCCTTTGGCCGCAACAACTTCATCGAGGTGGCGCGTAAGAAGGCTATCACCGATGATGGTGAGAACGAGTTCATTTCGCTCTCACGGGGATATTACCTGCCCGACGGCACTGAGCGGTTCAAGAAATCCGTGACCATTCCAGATGATCCGGCGATCAAGAACTTCGTCATAGAGAAGATACGCTCGATGTGAGCGTTATCAATCTTACTTCTCCATTATCAGCTCAAGATATGATCGGCGCTCGTTCCCTATTAGCTCAAGTTGCCGCTTCAACAGCATGATCTTCTCTTTACCGGCAACTAGGTCCTCGCCTTCGTACTCCAGTTCGACGTAATCACCCAGACCTTCCACCCGGTCCAAGCATATCTCCACATCCTGGTACGAATACACCGTGCGGCTTTTAGCCACGCGTAAAAACGGTTTGAACCCTACCCTCTCCAGTACAGAGGACATGCGTGATAGGTCCTCCACACCCAGTTCGATCTCCTCTCGCATCTTTGTGTCCGAGTCCATTTTTGGTCCCTTGTAGGTGATGCGGGATCGGTCGTTCTCCCTTCTCAGCCTCAAGGCCTCATCCGTGACCCCGAAATCACGCACTGGGTGAGAGAAGTATACGTCTTCCTGGTCAAGGTCCTCGACGTGCTCGGCGCCAAGCTCTTTCAGTCGGCGTTCCAACCCGTTCAGGTCCGGGCAGGGCACCTTTATCTCCAGCTCGATCATGGGCTCAATCCCTACTCCCGATTGCAATATATAAATTACTGGAATCTAATGAAGTATGCGATCGCATGGAAAAGAACGAGCTGGGCCTGTTGCAAGTATACACTGGCGAGGGCAAAGGAAAGACCACCGCCGCCATAGGGCTGGCGTTGCGTGCCTGGGGGCACGGCCTTCGAATTTGCGTTATCCAGTTCATGAAGAAAGGCGAGGATTACGGTGAGGTTCGTGGATTGCGTAAGATGGGCGTGGAGGTATTCCAATTCGGTTCGGGGAAGTTGATCGTCAAGGGCCGTCACTGCCAGGACGACCTAGACTGCGCCCGCCACGCGTTGGAATTCTCCCGTGCGACCCTGGTGTCCGGAGAGTATGACCTGGTCATACTGGACGAGGTGAACGTGGCCGTCTATTTCGGCCTGATATCATGCAACGATGCGATAAACATGCTACGGGAGAGGGACCGTGGGGTGGAGGTTATATGTACTGGGAGGAACGCCCCCGAGGAACTGAAGAGAGAGGCGGACCTGGTGACCGTTATGGTCGTCGAGAAGCACCCTTATGACAGCGGCCTGGAAGCCAGGAAGGGCATAGAATATTGATTTATTATTTAATTCCAGGATACAAATGGTTAAATAGTAATTTGCTGACTATTACTTAGTAGCACATGCTATCAACAGGCGGTGACCGCCATGAGTAAATTCAACAAGAAGTTATCCAAATCGAGGTCCGGAGTATCCGATATAATCGGTAACCTATTGATCCTGGCCATCACCGTCTCTTTATTCTCCACTGTACTTTTCTTCGTCACTAGTATGCCCGCCCCTGCTGAGGCCACCTTCACAGATCTGGAACCAAGCATATCTGCCGACAATAACAGCGTCCTCATCTCCGTCACCCACAAAGGTGGGCAGACATTGAACAACTGGACCACAGGCATCTACATCTTCGTTAATGGTGCGTATACTGGTGAATTATACATCACCAGTGGTGGGATAGATGATGAAAAATGGGAGACCGGGGACGTATGGGTTTATGACCAAAACTACAGCGGTAATCTAACCTCCCTATCCATGCTCGTGGTGGACAAGGATACCAATGCTATAGTGTGGCAATCCGATCTAATTGGAGGGGCCAGCGATATAGCCCTCCCTCCGATCATTGGAAACCGCTGGACCGTGCCTATGATCGGTACCAAGAACAAGCCTCTCACCTTCCACATCACAATCATCGATCCAAACGATGACCTGGATTATACCAGCGCCAGACTGGACGCTTCATATCTGAACGGAGACAGTAATGTTCTATTGACCTATGATGGGGGAAACATGTTCTCCGCGGTGCTCACTCCTACCGTGGTAAGTGAGGAAGGAACCACCGTGATCATTACCGCCAGCGACCTCGCTGGTAACACCGGCAGTGCTCTCATGTCCGTAGTGGTCTACGATTCTACATCCAGTGGCGGCAACGGAGGTGGAACGGGAGTTCCCCCCCAGAACATCGATTACAGCGGTCTGCAGGGGTTCAACACCTTCCTAGCCACGGACTGGGATGCAAACAAGTTCAACGCCACTCCCCGCAGCGATTTTGACACCGGGGACGATGTCGAGCTGGTGGTCGTCAGTAAATATCTGGTAAACCTGGACACTGAAAACATCACCTATGTGATGCAGTCTTGGGACAAGTACGTGATCGACACCCTGGAACTGGACTATTACGATTTTTACTCTGGATATTATATCTACTCGGTAACGCTGGATACCACTGGGTACCTTGGTAACTACCTCCTGCAGATCCAATTGAAGGACAGCTGGATACCGAACAACATATTGTTCGCCGTAGCGCAGATAAGCGTGGGGGGACTACTCTACCCAGACGTGAATATATTCTACAATAGTAACTACTCTCAGCCATACAGCTCCTCGGATCCATTCGATGCCACCGAGACCATATATTTCACGGTGACAACCCAATATCAATATCCCTGGCTGCAATATGGCGGGGATGTCATAATCAGTGACTTCTTCGGTGGGCAGCAGGTCAAGAGGATACCAAGTGAGACAACAGATCCAGTGACGGACCCTGTGAACCCGGTCGAATATGTTAAGCAGACCGCCAACGTATATTATTTCAAGATAGACCTAAAGAAGGCTAACCAGGATCCCTGGTTAGCCGGAACGAACACCTATCTCATGTCCTATGATATCTTCAAAACCTACGATCCAGACACTCAATCGTCAGAGAGTTACTCGTTGGTTGAAAAAGTGAAGGTTGCAGCACCCAAGTTCAAGCTGGACATAGTAGCGGCGATTGAATTTGATAAATCCGCACCACACACATCCAAAGACACCATGGTCTATTATGAGAACGACAACCTATGGTCTCCTGGAGAGATAATTCAGGGTTACCCGGACCGGAACAAAGGGGCTGTCGGTCTATTCGTTGAGACAGCCGATATGAACGGGGACCAGAAGGGCGATATCGTGGCCATAGTGGACGGGGAGGGAGATCTGCAGTTGAATCTCTACCTGAACGATGGAAAGTGGACCATCGTACGAATGGCCACATTGGTCGGCACTCCGACAGGATTGGCGCTGGGCAACATAGACTTCGACAATGACAAGGACGTTGTCGTCGGTTTCGCCAATGGCAAGGTGACCATATATCGTAACGACGGAATTTGGACACCCATCGAACTGTCAGCGACCGGGGCCGCGGTCACCAAGGTGCTGATGGCCGATCTGGATAATGACAGGCCAACAAACGTCGCCAACCGTTCCATGGATGTCCTGGTGGGAAGGGCCTCTGGAGGTATCGACGTCTATAAGAATCAAGACGGTGTCGGCCTGAACTGGAACTATTACAAGTACGATGGTCAGATCATCATTGATCAGGGAGACTTCTCGGTAATAAGCGAAGAGCTAGTGACCGGTGTTTTAACCACTGGCGACTATACCAGCCTTGCCAATGACGATGGTGTGTATGAGGTGATCACCGAGGTTCCAGCACCCCAAACGGGTTCCAACTTCCCGCTGGATTTGTGGACGGTTATGACATCCTCGACCTTCATAACCTACAAAGCTGCCACACTGCAAGCATTATCTGCAAATGACGGTACTTACGTGACCCTAACATTTGGGGATCCCGCCATAGGTATCAATCAGTGGGCTCTGTCCAGTAATATTGTGAACACCGCTGGTACCGTAACCTCCCTTAATTTCGACCTCAGATACTATACGGGAGCAAGCATTACCACCCCGCAATACATACATTGGATAAGCCCGACCAGTGGAATCCAGAATATATCAGTTCCAATGTCGACTACCGCGACTACCGTTTCGGTATCAATCGATCCGGATGTGCACGGACTGACCAACATCAATGACGTGACCAAGCTGGAATTCTACTGCCAAAGCACAGCTGGTAACAACGCAGGCAGATACCTGTACTTCGATTCCTGGAGTCTCCGGGTGTCAATGACCGACGGTTCGAGCAGCCTTGAGCATATTTTGCAAGCGGATGTAACCGACGTGGCTGGTGGAACCACCACTTACACCCTGAACATGAATGCGCATTCCTCAGCAGCGGATCAATCGTTCATGGTATCGGTTGCCAAGTTGTCCACTGGAACCTACACCCAGGCTGGTGTGATAAGCGGTTTGATAGATGGCAATCTCACGTTCCAGCTGCCAACGGGTTACAATGATTATACAGGACCGGTATTCATCAAGGTCCAATCCGTGGCTTCTGGCGGGTATGATCTTACATCGAACAGCGTTCATATCGACAAGGTGAGCATACATTCGGTGACCACGACCACTAGCACGATAACGTCCATCTCTGGCTTGGCGGTATCCAATCTGGATCCAGGATCCTCCAATGCGTTAACCAAATACCGCAATGAAGTGGTGTTGTTAGACAGCGGAGGGAGGCTGTGGATCGCCCATTACTCGTACGTATCCAAAGGAATACACTCTGACCTCGCCGGCCCCATCAGCACAAGTATATCGAACGCCAAAGACCTGGCGGTCGGTTATGTCATGGGGCCGAAGAACGGGCTCCTAGACATATTGATCCTTACCACCACGAACGCGTACGTTCTGGACCATTCGACCACTGGAACCTTCGTGTTCATCCAGGCCACCTTGGCCGCCAACCTCGGTAGCGCCACAGGGACGGTGATTAGCGTGGTCATAGGGGACGTGGATGGGGACGCCTATCTCGACTTTGTAGTCGGTACAGACGAAGGGTATGTTGTGCTATTCAGGAACCTGCTCAACAACTACTGGCAGATCATACTGATAGATCATCGCTATGAGTCGGGATCAAGTGCCGGTAAAATCGATCCCTACAGTATAGTCGATCTCGGGATGGGCAAGCT
>SPCU01000134.1 GCA_004525545.1 Methanomassiliicoccus sp.
CCTGCTCACCGACATGAGCAGCGAGATGATCTTCCCGATCCTCCCTCTCTTCCTGACAGGCATTGGCGCTACCGGAGCTATCATCGGCCTGATCGAAGGGGCGGCGGAGACCACCGCCTCGTTGCTCAAGGTCGTTTCCGGATGGCTCTCGGACCGCTTCGGCAAACGCAAACCCTTCCTCGCCGGGGGATATGGGCTGAGCACCCTGGCCAAACCGTTGCTGTTCATCGCCTCCTCGTACTGGCAGGTCCTAGGAGTACGCATCACCGAGCGCCTTGGAAAGGGGATAAGGAGCGCCCCCCGGGACGCGCTGATCGCCGATTCCACTAGCGCGGAGTACTTGGGTCGCGCATACGGATTGCACAAGGCCATGGACTCCACCGGGGCGGTCATAGGGCCGTTGCTGTTCATCCCGGTGTTGCTGATGGCCTCGTCCATCACCACGGACACGTACCGCCTCATTTTCCTGCTCGCCACCATCCCCGCCGCCCTGGCCGTGGTGGTCATTATCCTCTACGTCAAGGACGTCGGCGGTCACCTCCCGCGCCCCGGTAAAAGGATGGTCCAGGATTCCAGACACCTGGGGAGGAGATTCTGGCTATTGAACACGGTGGTGCTGGTGTTCTTCTCGGGAGAGATCAGCTACGCTTTCTTCGTGCTTCGATCGGAGGCTTTAGGAATGAGCACCGTGACCACCATCCTGCTTTACGTGCTGTTCAATCTGGTCTTCGTCCTGGTCTCCCTGCCCTCAGGGATCCTCTCCGACCGGCTAGGCCGGAGACCGGTCCTGGCCTTTTCCTTCGTTCTGTTCGCCGCTACATGCCTGGTCATGGCCTCGGCGAATGGTCTGGTGCTACTGGTTTTAGGTTTCGCCCTGTTCGGTATCTACAAAGGCTCGAGCGAAGGCGTTTTCAAAGCATTCGTCATCGACGTCGTTCCCAAGAACCTGCGCGGCACCGCCTTGGGCGTCTATCATACTGGAATAGGATTGGTAATGCTCCCGGGAGGTATAATCGCTGGCCTGCTGTGGGATTCCGTAGGTGCGTGGGGAACGTTCGCCTACGGCATCGTCATGAGCATCGCGGCACTTTCCCTGCTTTTCATGCTCACCGGGGAAAGGAGGGGCGGATGACCCTCTTCGCTCCTCTTTTACAGCAGTTCCTTGACCTTGATATACGAAATGGTCGTCCAGCCGATACCTGCGGTCCCGCCGATCATACCTAACACCAGGAACAGCCTGGCCCAACCCTCGTCTATCCAATCGATAATGAATCGCAACCACTCCGGCAAGGGATCTGCGAAGAACTGCATGTCAAAGTGGAAGGCGCTCAGGAAATATGCGGCGGAGATCACGAAGAGGACCATTCCCAGAATGTCGACCGGCCGCACAACGTTCTTGCGGCCGACCAGTGCGCGATAGGAAGAAGGAACTATGCCATAGAGCAAGGGTACGAAAAGCACCAGGGCATCCCACTCGTTGAACTCTGCGGTATAGAAACCGGTATCCCCGGTCCAATGTGACAGCAGGAACGACGCCACCAGTATGGTGATGATCACTCCCGCGATCTGGCCTATGCGCTCCCCATTATTCAGAACATCCTTGTTCGCCTCGTTGAGCCAGGTCGATTCAAGCACAATATCCCTCGAATATTAGAGAACGTGCAAGAATAAAAAATTGACCATTGTCGTGATAAGGATTTTAGCCGTTCTAGGCATATACATACGGAGACCGGACCATGAACATTGAAGAGCATTTGCAGGCGCTCTGCGCCAACGCGACGATATACGGAGCGAGCAAGGTTACCCCTATACCCACTTCCTATGTCATTGTCGATCCCCGGGTCAACTTCAAGTGCCAGGTGCCGATATGTCAAAACTATGGCCGCAGTCATATCTGCCCTCTGTTCGTCATGTCGGCAGAGAAGTTCTCCGCGGTCCTTTGCAGATACCGATTCGCTATTTTAGTGCAAGTGGCTCAACCGGCATTGGAGACCGGGACCGACCGTGAGAAACTAGCTAGGGAACAGGTCCTGAAGCTCAACGATGTGATAGCCAAGCTGGAAAGGGACGCCTTGTACATGGGCTACCGATTCGCTGCCGGCCTGGGCGGAGGGCCGTGTCCCTATTGCGAACAATGCAACGCCTCGGAAGGAGAGGACTGTCGTCATCCCTTCAAGGCACGACCGTCAATGGAATCATTGGGCATAGACGTGATCCAGACGGCGGAGAACGCTGGTATGCCAATCGAGCTTCCCCCGAAGGACACCTATGTCTGGACGGGTTTGCTGCTGCTAGCATGATGTTTCTTCTTTTCTAACCAAACCTAATATACCTCGTTCGCTCATGTTAGTAAGTGATTACTAACTAAGGGATTAACATGAACGCACGGATGGACACCGAGACCCGTAAAGAGCAGATCCTAGAGGCGGCCTTGAAGATCGTTCACAAGCAGGGCATACGCTCACTGACGCTCCGGGAGATCGCCGACAGCGTGGGGGTTAGCGAGGCAGCCCTGTTCCGGCATTTCAAGGGGAAGGAGGACATAGTGGATTCGCTCGCCAGCATGGTGTTCGACGAGAACCAGTTCTACCCCAAGGGGGAAGGGGCCTGGCGAGCCCTGGAGAATATGTTGGTCTGGCAGCTGGAGCTGTTCCAGAAGAACCCTTTACACACCTCGGTGCTCTTCCAGGAGGATATCTTCCGTGAGTTCCCCTCGGTAAAGGCACGATTCGATCTGCGAAGGTCCTCGCGGGCTTCGCTCATACGTCAATTGGTACGAGAAGGGCAACATGATGGCTCCTTCGCTGTCGACATCGATGGGGAAGCGTTCTCTCTGATGCTCATGGGAAGCATACGCATGGCAGTGCTGGAATGGCGGTACGCCGATTTCTCGTATGACCTTAG
>SPCU01000066.1 GCA_004525545.1 Methanomassiliicoccus sp.
AGAGGGTGATGACCGAGATCTGCGACTTATCGCCCAGCTCCATCAAGGCAACGAAGCCAAAGGCGGTCATGAACCCGCCCCAGCATCCTCTTTCCTTGGTACTCTCCTCTTCAGCATTCTCCGGGCGCAGGAGTGCCAAGATCCCGAAGAGGATGAACACCGCTCCAGCGGCCGACCCCACGATCCATGAGGGGACTAATTGAAAGAGCACCTCTCCTATCAGGACGCCCACCGCGGTGACCGCGGCCAAGGCCAGGAAGGACCCGAGGAACACCGTTCGCTTGGGGTACTTGGATGAAAGGGTGATGACCGCTACCATGGTCTTGTCCCCCAGCTCGGTCAACGATATCAGTATGAAAGCTGAGATCAGGGGTGCCCAATCCATCTACTTCTCTCCCCGGCGGGTATGGACTATGGCTATGACCTCCATGATGAAACGTGCCGCCAAGGCCGCGGTGGCACCCGGGTCGTGCGAGGGTAGCACCTCGGATATATCGAAGCCTACCAGGCGGTCTCCCACCATGTCTATGCACCGTTTGACCTCGTAACCGGTCAGGCCGAACGGTTCGGGACGGGACGTTCCAGGAGCGAACCCGGGATCGATGCCGTCCATGTCCAAACTGAGCAGGACGTTCTCCCTGCGCATCATGTTGAGCGCTTTCTTCCAGGAGTTGTCCAATCCTCCCTCCCTTATCTGGTAAGCATCAACGTAATTGGGCAGCTCCCCGAAAAGTTCCTCTTTGGAGATGGAGCGCACGCCGAAGGGGACGATGTTCTCAATGCCCACGACCTCCGCCACCCGCTTCATCGTGCAAGCGTGGTTGAACTTCATGTTGCATTCCGACCGAAAGTCCAGGTGAGCATCGATGCTGATGACGCCGACCTCATCATATGCCTTTACCAGAGGATAGGTGATACTGCGCTCTCCGCCTATGAGTATGGGGAACTTGCCAGTATTGATGATCCTCCTGGCCTTCTCCTCCACTGCCTTGAACATGTCGTCGCAGGAGGACCCGCAATCCACGTCCCCGGCATCGTGCACTTTGACTTTGGATAGGTCTAACTTATGCTCAAAAAGATAGGGGTCGAATATGTTTGATGCCTTTCGGATCGCTGCTGGCGCCTTCCTGGTCCCGGAACGTAGCCGGGTGGTACCATCGTATGGCACCCCCATGATGACGAACTCCGCCTCCTCGAAGGTGGAATTGGCCATGGCAAAAAGGTCACTGCGGGCCATGAGGCCTCCGATCTATGATCACACCTTGGTGATCTTGCGGCGGTCCATGGCGATCATGTACATGATCTCCTCGCCGGAATTTAACTGCCCTACGTACTCTTCGGGTATGGGCAATTGAAAGGTCTCATAGGTCTCGAGGTCCATAAGCTGGACCTCCTCGCCCATGATGGATAGGACCTGCGCCTTGCGCTTATCTATCATCGGCACCTGGATCTTGTGTTTGACCGGGTGAACGATGTTGCGTTTCTTATTGTCAAAGATGCCCACTGCATCGATATTGGCTTTTGCTTCTCCGTGCTTCCCGGGCTTGGAGGTGGAAATGTTAGTGATCTTGCAGGGTTCCCCATCGATCAGCATGTAACGCCCCTCTTTGAGCTCCCTGACTTCCTGTTGAGTCCACGACATAGCTACCTCTGGAGGGAAATGACAGAGCGTTTATATAGTTTGCTTATCGCCGGCGACCTTGGGCATACCGCTGACCCTGGCCATGCCGCTGGTTTTGGCCCCTGTTCTGCGGCCGTTGCTGTCTTTGGGGCGGATTGGGGTATTTCTCTCTGATCTCCGCCACCCTCTTCTCCATCTGCTCCTTCAACCTGTCGGCTATGAACTCACCGCGGTAGGCGTCAACCTTGGCGGCGATGCTGATCTTGCCTCCTAGACTTCTCGACACCTTTCCCCTCTGCCAGAAAGGTGAACGGTTCACCCAGGGGTGCTGGAAGATGACCCCGTGCTTAGGCGGATTCTTTCCGGAACGAAGGTGCAGGAACAACGCCTTCTCCGCTCCTAATAACTGAACGGTGCTGGAAGGCAGCTTGGCCAGCCGTTGTAACCCTCCGGCCAAGGATATAAGGCGCGCCGCTAGATTGGGGTTTAGTAACGAAGTGAGGTTAGGGGCCACCCTGTTCATTCCTTCCAGGATGTAAGCGTCCAAGGTCTCCTTCCGCCGGTACAGCTCATACAGCGTGCCTCCCATTCCTCGAATGACATTCAGGTCCCTGTCCACAAGGTCGGTGCCTACTGACTCCAGGGAGATACCTAGATGCTCCATGATGACATGCCGGTCACCCATCTCATGGATGAGGCGGGCGTACTCCGCGTCCACGGCGTGGTCGGCCAGTTCCGGAAAGTAGACCCCATACCATTCGTGCAAACGTTCACTGAGCAGATTGATCTCTTCGATCAGATCATCGGTTGCCCGGATAGCCTGTGCTATGGACCGGTCCTCGCTCAACGGCTCCCGCACTCTTATCTTGCCAAGTTCCACCATGACCTTCTGCATCAGGTCCGACGTCAGTCCGTACTTCTCCGGCTTGATGAAGGAGGAGTCGAAGACCATGGGCTTGCCCAGGGGCTTGAGGCGCGGATCGGCCACCTTCATGCGCCTCACGGCCAGCTCTCGTTCCTCCGGCAATATCTCTCCCCGCTGGATGGCTGCCAGCTTCATAGCGACCATTTTCGGTTCCTTCTCGAACAATTTGAACCGGCGGACCTCTGTGTCCTCACACAAGAAGACCCCGAACCATTTAGTGATCAGTATCATGATATCAATTCCTCAGAATGCGTTTTATCTCCGCTTCAGGGAGCGGACCTCCCTTGTTCAACATCAGGCAGCGATACTGCAGTTCGGCGTGGAACTCCAGCGTTTCCAATCGATAGTAGGCGTCCTTTAGGTCCTTGCCCACAGAAATGGCCCCATGGCTCTCCATTAGAAAGGCATCAGCATGTTTGATCTTCTGGCGCAAGGCCGAGGCCAGGTCTTGCGAACCTGGGGTGGCGTAAGGCACCGTGGGAACATGCCTTCCCAGGACCATCAATCCTTCCGGCGTCAATCCCGGGATGATCTCGATACCGGCACAGGCCAATAGGGTGCAGAATCGGGGGTGGACGTGCACTACGCCGTTCACGTCCTTTCTCTCCTGGTATACGGTCAGGTGAAATGGCGTCTCCATGGAGGGTGTTCCGCTGACGGCCTTGCCGCTTGCGATGTCAACCGTAACCAGTTCCGTCGGTTCCAGCATCCCCTTGCAGGTACCTGACGGTGTTATGACCATCATTTCACCGACCCGGGCGCTGATGTTCCCCCCCGTGCCGTTGGTCAGACCCCTCTCGTACAGCAAACGTCCGTAACGGACCACATCCATGGCAGCCTGTTTCATAACCGTGCACCCTTCAAATTCTCTCGTATGTCCTTGGGATCAAGCACCCCGTTCTCAGTGATTATCCCGCTCAGATATTTGCTTGGGGTCACATCGAACCCGGGGTTCAATGCCTTAGAGCCTATGGGAGCTATCCTCACTCCGTCGATCATCGTCACCTCTTCCTCGCCACGGTACTCGATGGGGATGTCCTCCCCCCTTTCTATTGAAAGATCGAACGTCGAGAGAGGGGCGGCAGTATAGAACGGTACTCCCAATTCCTTGGCCAGCACCGCTTTCTCGTATGTCCCTATCTTATTGGCGAAATCCCCATTGGCCGCTATGCGGTCCGCCCCCACGATGATAAGGTCGACACCCTCCCGCATGAAGTGGCCGGAGGCACCGTCAGGGATTATGGCGTGGGGTATACCCTCGTTCAATAGTTCGAAGGCCGTGAGCTTCATTCCCTGGAGCCTCGGTCTGGTCTCCGAAACGTAGACGAATATCTCTTTGCCCCTGCGCCACGCTTCCCGTATCGGTGCCAGAGCGGTTCCCCAATCCACTGTGGCCAGGGCTCCGGCGTTGCAGTGGGTCATGATGCGGTCGCCGTCCTTAATGAGGTGCTCACCATGTTCACCGATGCGCCTGCAGCGTTCCACTATTGTGTCAGCATAATCGTCCGCGGCCCTGATAGGATCGATGCCAGCGGCGATCTTAGCATTCATATGATCGACGGCAAAGAACAGATCGAAGGCCGTCGGCCGGGTCCCTTTGAGCTCTTCGGTAGCCGCCTCCAAGTCCTCTCGATTGTTTGCTGCCAAGAGCATTCCGTAGGCCGCTGCCACACCTATGGCCGGGGCGCCCCGGACGGTCATGTCCCGAATGGCCTCGGCCACCTGGTGGTAAGTGGTCATCTTGACCACTTGGACCTTATGAGGGAGGAGCTTTTGGTCCAACATGTGCACAGCACCCTCCTCATACCAGACCGCTCGCATCTCGCGAACCGCACCACCTATGACGATCTTCATTCTCTCTAGTCAACTGGAGGACCGCCAATCTAATTAAGTTATGTGGAAGACGATGTTTCGTATCATTACGATAGGTTTATTTACAGAAACCATTAATCTGTATCTTGACGATTATTTTGCCCAGCAGGTCCTCGGATTTTGACGTTTATTCTACAACCACCGGTCTCCGGCAGATATCAAACCCGGTCCGGCAGAAGATATTGAGCGAACTGCAACGCAGGGACCTGAGCTTGAGCGAGATCGCAGTTCTTACCAGCAAGGCTCAGAGCACTCTTTCCGTCCACCTGGATAAGATGGTCAAGGAAGGGTTGATCGGATATAGGGACGATCCGAACGACAACCGCCGCAAGATATTCTATGTCATCTCCCGCCCCGTGGGCAGCTCGGTGGTCCCTAGAGAAGAGCTCAAGAAGGCGGTGTCCAACACCATAGGTCGCTCCATCGGCACACCCAGTACATTCCTCAAGGGCACCATACGGTCTATCGTCATAGGGATGGAGGCCATCGGGTTCAACATGGACCCCATCCTAAAGGACATCGGACGCCAGATGGGGGCCGAGATATCAACGCGCATGAAGGCCAACGATGTCGAGGGGCTCATCCACGAGATCAAGGACTTTTATTTAGCTCATGAGCTTGGCGAATTGGTCGTGTTCTCCCTACACCCAGTTACCCTGATCATCAGGGATGAGTACGATTGTTCCAAGGCACCGGACGTGGGCAGAACGCTGTGCCTGCTCAACGAGGGTATGTTGGAAGCTATCTTCGAAGAGAGGTTGAGCATGCCCCTCAGGGTGGTTGAGAAGGACACCTTCGGTGTTGGTTTCAACATGTGCAAGTACGTGATCGAACCGTCGCTCTGATCGCTTTATAGAACTCTATCCCATCCATCTCAGGCATCTGATCATCCGAGATAATAATGTCGCATTACATCTCCTGTAATGCCTCATTCACCTGGATGGGAGAATCATAAATTGTGATATTGATATCGTTCTTCAATTCAAGGAATTCCTTAGCGATATCCAACAACCCAGGTTCGTCATCAATATAGAGACATCGGATCAATATTACCCACCATTAATATTATTATTTATCCAATAATTACGTGGGTTAATATAAAATTATAGACAATGTTATAAAAATTAAAAAGAGCGTTGTTGATAAGTTCCTAATCATCTCGATCTTCAACCGTCCATCTCTAAATCGATCATCTCTTTTTTATAACATCATACTTAAGCCAGACCAGCCCATCGTCCAATTCCTCGACGTGCTTGAGCTTTAGAGCGATACATCTGGTCGATTCGAGGACTTTGGGGTTAACCAGCGAGGTCGTGGAGAGATCGCCGACGATGAAGGGACTGAGTATCAGACTTATCTCGTTCACCAGGCCCTCCTTGATCAGCGCGGCGGACAAGGTGCCGCCGCTGTCCACGCGTACCCTCCTGACCCCATATCGAGCATGCAGGACTCCCAAGGCCTTCCGTAGATCGACCTTATCCTTCCCGGCTATGACCGTCTCCACACCCTCTTTCGAGAGATATTCCAAATGCTCCTTGGGCGTGGACTCGCTGCATAGTGCCACCGGCATTTTCCAGAAAGGTTGTTTCTTCAATGACCGCCAATTGTGTACCCGTCCCTGGCTGTCCACGATGGCCATGATGGATCGGCTACAGCTAGGGAAGTTCTTGGCCACCTCGTAAGACCAATCAGGTACTTCCTCATCCATCTCACCATTGAGAATGGTGTCCGCCCCGGAGATGATCGCATCCGGTTCGAACGTCTCCGCCAGCTGATAAAAGGTTCCCATATCTATTTCGAACCCGCTCACTTTGGCGTCGACGCTTGTCTGAATGTGGATGACAACATGGACCTTGCTCATATGAAAAAGAAGTGGCGACCGAATTATAAGGTCATTACCGAGAGGACCGAAAATGGACAGTCCCACCCTTATCTGGAGCATTGAAATAATATTGAAAATAGCCTTAATTCATCAAAGGAGAAGAAGATGGTGGGCTCATCCGGATTTGAACCGGAGACCTCCTCCGCTCTGACCCTTCCGGGGAAGGGATGTCAGGGAGACGTCATAACCGCTAGACCATGAGCCCTTAGGATTTGGCCGTAAGATGTTCTAATGTATATGCCTTTCGTAGTCCTGTCCACATAATAATCGGACTGGAACAATGGTTGGTCCGAGCAAATTTTATTAGTAGCAGTTTCTTGCATGTTCTGAGCGAAATGACGGAGACCATTCTTTTCACTAAGCCCGACTGCCAGAAATGTGATTACATCAAGGCACGATTGCCAGACGGTCTAGATATGCGTGTAGTGAATACCTCGGAGGCCGAAGGATTGGCCGAGGCCGCCTATTATGAACTGCTCAATCGAAACCTTCCTATACTGGTGGTGGACGATGAGGTGTTCGAAGGGGCCATCATAATCCTGAACAAACTTAAGAGACTGGCCGAGGGCCAGTAATAAGAAGATGTACTGTCTGGGGATAGAGGGCACCGCCCACACAGTGGGGGTGGGCATCGTGGACCAGGACGGAAATGTGCTGGCGAACGAGATTGAGATGTATCGACCGGTCGAGGGTGGTATTCATCCCCGGGAGGCGGCCAACCATCACGCCGAACGTTTAGTACCTCTTGTCCACCTGGCAGTCGACCATTCTGGATTGTCCTTCAAGGACATCGACCTGGTCTGTTTCTCCAAAGGTCCCGGGCTCGGTCCCTGTCTACGTACCGTGGCAACAGGCGCCAGGGCCCTCTCCCTAAGTCTAGGCGTCCCGATAGTGGGCGTCAACCACTGCATTTCACACCTGGAGATCGGAAGAATCAAGACGATGGCCCAGGACCCGGTTCTGTTATATGCCTCCGGTGGCAACACTCAGGTGATCGCTTTCGCCAACGGCCGTTACCGCATTTTCGGAGAGACATTGGACATCGGCATCGGAAATATGCTGGACAAACTTGGCCGCGAGATCGGTCTGGGTTACTACGCCGGACCAAAGATCGAAAAGGCCGCCGCTCAAGGGAGCAAGCTGCTGGACCTGCCCTATTCGGTGAAGGGTATGGACATGGCCTTCTCCGGCATTTTAACGGCGGCGGTTGCTCACCGTAACCGTGGTGAGCGTGTGGAGGATGTCTGCTACAGCGTGCAGGAGACCTGTTTCGCCATGCTCACCGAGGTGACTGAACGCGCCATGGCCCATATCGAGAAGGAGGAGGTCCTGCTGGGCGGAGGCGTGGTGCAGAACAAGCGCCTGCAGAAGATGGTCCATGAAATGGCCGAGGCCCGTGGAGCCCGCATGTACGTTCCCGACCGTACCTTGTGCATGGACAATGGGGCTATGATCGCTTGGACCGGAATAGTGATGCACCAATCTGGCATAAGGCATTCATTGGCATCGACCGTGGTTGACCAGCGATTCCGTACCGATCAGGTCGATGTCACTTGGCGGTAGTCCGCCCCATCTGTTTTGAGACAATATCGTCTAAGGCCTGAATGAAATCGATCTCCTTTCCCAAGGGGAACGTGGCCCCACTGGCGATGTTATGCCCACCAC
>SPCU01000079.1 GCA_004525545.1 Methanomassiliicoccus sp.
CGAGGATCGTCGCCCCAGCGAGGAAAGTACAGCTCCCTGGTATGCGAGCGGTGACCGTAATCTTTGAGGAAAGAGGCGAACTCTTCCCGATAACCGCTCATCTTGGGATCATCATTCATCTTTGCCGTTATCTCCCTGGAACTCAGATCGAGGACGTTCCCTCGAACGTATGGGTCCTCCCTTGCCACATCGGCTAGTTTGTTGAGCGCTATATTGGTCTCGATGGTCTTGTTGCCCTTAAGGCCGCTGATCACCTTGGAGTAGAGAGCACCCGAACTGTCGTTTAGCCAATCCTGCAGCCAACGTTTGACCATCATGTTGGTGCCTATGGAGTGGGTTACCATTCCGTAACGAATGAGGCGGTAATGCTTGACGATCCGCCGTTCCATTTCCCACACAAGGTCTTCCAGCTTCTCGTCCGGTATCTCCGTTAGGTCCATGGCGTCGAAGGTCTCGGCCCATTCCAGGAAGCCATAGGCCCATTTCTTATAGGCCTTGTCGGTGCTAAGTATGACGCCGTCTCGGTCCAGCAGGGCGATCCTGACCTCCGCCAGCAATCTCCTGAACGTCCTGGTCTTGGCGTTAGCTATGCGAGCCTGCTCCTTTTCCGGGAAGTAATTGAGCAGTTCCTTGGTGCGTGAGAACTTGGGGTTGTAGACCAGCATTCCCTCCAGTACCTCGGCGTTGAAATAGATGTGTCCTTTGTGTATGTGCAGCAGTTCCTTGTCGGTCAGCTCGTAATAGCCCATGATGGCGCTGCCCTCCCAATTGACGTATTTGGTCAACCATGGTCCTAACACGGAAAAGAACAAGGGCGAGGTAACGTCCGCCCAATACTCATCACCATAGGCTCGGGTCCACAAGGTGTGGTCCCCGCCGATGGTAGTGATCGGGCGTGACTGTAGCAGGTATATACTATCCCCCTCGGCCGCCCATTCGATGTCCTGTGGACCCCCCATATGTTCCTGAAGGGCACGCCCCAGTTTGGCGACCCTCTCCACGTTCGCTCGGCTCAGGGAGGCTCGCTTCTGCTCTGAGACGGGAACGTCCACCACCTTCTCCCCCTCGGGGGAGAGGAAAATGGCCTTGGTCTTACTGCCGATGACGGATTCCCTGAGCTCACCGGTTCGGGGGTCGCAGACGAAACGGTCCGGCGTCACCAAGCCGGAGGCGATCGACTCTCCCAGTCCCCAGCTCGATTCTATGATGATGCGCTCCTCCCCGCTGACAGGGTCTGAGGTGAACATGATGCCCGAGGAGTCAGCATTGACCATGCGTTGGACTATGACGGCCATGCCTGAGTCCAGGTGTCCGATCCCATTGTCGTGGCGGTAGCTGATCGCCCTGTCGTTCCAATACGAGGCCCAGCACTTTTTGATATGGTCGCTTACAAGTTCAAGGGAAACGTTCAGGAAGGTGTCCTGCTGACCGGCGAAGGATGCCTGCTCCAGGTCTTCTGCGATGGCCGACGAACGAACCGCCCATAGGCCCTCTGGTCCTAAGGTGGACATTTCCAGGTGCAGGCGGTCCACCAACCCTTTTTCCATTTTTGTCGATAGCACCCATCCGCGTATCGATTCCGCACAGCGCGCCACCTTCAGACCATCGCTGTGATCCAGCGTCCGTAATATCTCCTCGATGCGCGACCTTAATCCATTGGCGTTCAGGAACCGTTCGTAGGCTGCGGTACCGATGACGATCCCCTCAGGGACCGGGAACCCGTCCGCCATTAGGTCCGTCAGGTTGCGAGCTTTGCCGCCGATGTCCTTGGACTCCCCTTTTCCAGATAATGAAATGATGTCCTCGCTCAAAAGATCCCTCAAGCCCACTGAGGCATTGAGGCAACGCCCTGCAATGTATAAGCTATTTCCACCGGTGCAATTATGTATAATCCCCCGTCAATATCCAGAGCGATGAAGGAGATATTGTATTGGCTGGCCGAGAAGGTGGCCGGTGAGATCGATGACCACTGCGAGTTCGGAGATAGGGCGGAAGAGGTGAGCATGGGGGCGGATGGTACCCCTACTTGCCTCATCGACCAAGTAGCCGAGGAGGCTCTCCTTGGAATGATGGACGAGAAGAACGTCCCCCTCAATGTGCTGAGCGAGGAGGCCGGCTTCATCGATCGTGGTTTCGATCGAACACTGATCATGGACCCTGTCGATGGCACATACAATGCTTTGATGGGAATACCGTTCTACAGCGTTTCCTTGGCCGTGGGGACAGAGAGCATGAACGATGTGACCCACGGCATCGTACGCAATCTGGTCACCGAGGATACGTTCTACGCGGAGAAGGGGAAAGGGGCCACTTGGAACGGGCGTACCATTCACGCTCGCCCATTCCAGGAGGACGGATCGGTGCTCATGGTCTATCTGGGAAAATATTCTTCCAAGGACACCAACGCAGTGGTCCACAAGGCACGGCGGACCCGTTCGATGGGGTGCTCCTCTTTGGAGATGTGCCTGGTTGCTGCCGGCCTGGCTGACGGCTTCTATCTCAATTCCGAGGTCTATGGAAGGTCCTTGCGTGTGGTGGACATAGCCGCCAGTGCATTGGTCCTTAGGGAGGCTGGTGGGGAACTCTACGATATGAACGGATCCGTGCTTGATATGCCGTTGGACCTCAAGTCCAGAGCGAATACGCTGGCCGTTGGCGACCCCGCGGCCCTGAGGTGGTTACTATGAAGTTCGGTATGAGCGTGAACATGGACATACCCGATGCCCCGCGCATCGCGAGGAAAGCGATCGATCTCCTTGAAGGACACGAGGTGCTGCTGGAAAATGAGATGGCCCAGCGATTCAAGGTCAAAGGGCACCGCATCGATGATATGGATGTTGACATAATGGTCACCGTGGGCGGTGACGGCACCATCCTGCGTGCATTGCAGCACAACAAGGCACCGATGTTCGGTATCAACGCTGGTGATCTGGGCTTCCTGACGGTGGTTTCAGAGGAGGAGATGGAAGAGGGGATCGACAACCTCCTGAACGGCAATTACGAATTGGAGGGGAGGACGAAGCTGAAGACCGTGGTCGGGGGCAGACGTATGCTCGACGAAATGAACGAGGCGGTGCTGCACACGGCCCATGTGGCCAAGATCCGCCACTTCCAGGTGTTCGTGGACGGGGAGATGGCGGTCAACGTTCGAGCGGACGGAATCGTGGTGGCGACCCCGACCGGCTCCACCTGTTACGCCATGAGCCTGGGGGCTCCCCTCATCGACCCACGGGTGGAGGCCCTTGTCATCGCCCCTATGGCCCCGTTCAAGTTCGCCGCTCGCCCAGTGGTGGTGCCGGCCAGTAGTCATATTTCAGTTCAGATAGTCCGGCCGAAGGAGTGCGTGGTCGTGGTCGATGGGCAACAGGAGATGATGATGGCCGGGAATGAGACCGTGGAGTTCCAGGCAGCGCCCGAAAAGGCTCGTTTCGTCAACTTCGGCAAGGGTTTTTACGCCCGCACACGAGAAAAGCTCATGGGGGCTTTGTGCTGAAGAGGGTCAAGGGTATCGACCGCTCCCTCATGGAAATGGTGAACCAAGCGGCCAGGGACAGTCTGCCGAACGAGTTCATGGCTATGCTGAGGGCCGAGGAAGGCGTTGTCTCGGAACTGTTGCTGGTGCCGGGAACACTTCAGGGGAATGACTCCGTGCTGGTGATGTTGCACATGTTGCCCATCGATTATACGGTGGTCGGCACCATCCATTCCCACCCCGGCTACAGCAACCGACCTTCCAGGCAGGACCTGGAACTTTTCCGTCGCTATGGCATGATCCACATCATCACCTGCTTGCCGTACGATGAACATAGTTGGCAAGCATACGATCATCAGGGTCTTAGTATCGAGCTTCCAGTTGTGGACCTCTAAAGGACCCTGCTGTTCGGCCCGATGTTCCCCCGGGCCAACGCCCCCATCCCGATTATGGTACCTTCCCAGATGATGGCCCCCGGCTCTATCATGGCGTTTATGCCGGTCTTCACGTCATCACCGATGATGGCGCCCAACTTCCTCCTTCCGGAGTTGACGATCTGTCCCCTGGTCGATACCCTGACCGCGCGGTCGTCGAAACGCAGGTTGGCCACCTTGGTCCCTGAGCCGAAATTGCACCTTTCACCGATCACGCTGTCCCCGATGTAATTGTGGTGCGGTACGTGGGTCCCTTGCATGATGATGGAGTTCTTCACCTCCACCGCGTTCCCTACCCTGACCCCCTCACCGAGGCAGGCGGACGGGCGGATGTAACAGTTCGGTCCGACATCGCATCTCTTGGAGATGTAGACCGGTCCTTCGATGTAGCTCCCGCTACGGATCAGAGCGCCTTCCTCGACGACCACGTTGCCCTTGATCACAGCACCTTCCTCCACCGTGCCGCGAACATCCCGTTGCAAACGTCCCATGAGATATTCATTGGCCCGTAACAATTCCCAAGGATAACCTACGTCTATCCATTCCCCCACGATGCGATGGACCATCACGTCCATCTCAGTTGACATCATGTTCAGGGTGTCAGTGAACTCGTACTCGCCTCGGGAGGACCGTTCGGTCCTATGGATCAGATCGAAGACCTCGGGAGTGAGACCGAAGATACCGCCGTTGATAAGGTTGGACGGAGGGTTCGAAGGCTTCTCCCAGATGTGTACCAATTTCCCATCTTTTTGCTCGACCACTCCGAAGCGGGAGGGATCGGGCACCTCCACCGTCCCCATGATAGGCCGCCGGTCCTTTTGGAACGCGGTGACCAGCTCCGCTACCGACTCCGGAGCCATGACCACATCCCCGTTGACGCATACAAAATCTTCCTGGATGAACCCTTCGGCCACGCCGACAGCGTTGGCGGTGCCTAACCGATCCTTCTGTTCCAGGTATGTGAGGTCCACCCCCATATGCTGTCCGTCGCCAAAAAACTCCCTCACCTTATTGCTCTTCCAGCCGACCAGGATGGTCTGCTCCTTGATACCCGCGTCCTTCAGAGCTTGTACCAGGTGTGCCAGGTAAGGTTTCCCCGCCACAGTGAGCAGAGGCTTGGGTTTGTTGCTGGTAAGAGGTCTAAGTCGGGTGCCTTCGCCGGCGGCTAGGATGAGGGCTTTCATTTCTCTCCTTCCACTTGTCAATAGATGCTATCTAATAAATGTCTGCCTAGCCCAAAGCCTTCCTCACCCGCGCACTAGCCAGGTCCACGATCGCTTCCAGGTCCTTCTGGTCCCGGGCCTCGGCGGTGAGCCTGATCTTCGGTTCTGTGCCGGAGAGGCGGACCAGCATCCAACCGTGGCCGAGGTCGACTCGGAATCCGTCCACAGTGCTGAGGTCCCCTTCCACGGACCCCATCTCCTCGGCCAGCCTAGAATGCACTCTCTCCCTATCTGCAGCATTGAAAGAGAAGGATGAGCGCGCCGAACAATAGCTGGGCAGAGCATTTACCATTTCATATAACGGTCTCCCTTCAAGGAGCTTTATCAAGGTGGCTCCGGCCAGGATACCGTCGGGACAGTAGCTGATCCGGGGGAAGATGAACGTACCAGATGGTTCTCCTCCGAAAGGCAGCCCCTTCTTCTTCAGAACCTCAGAGACGAACGCATCCCCCACCTTGGTGCGCGTTACCGGTCGTCCTACGATATCATCCAATACCATGGAGGCATCGACCGGTGCGGCCATATCATCGATCTCCATCAAGGAGGCGAACAAGGCCAACAGGCGATCTCCGCTGACGTAGTGACCTTTCTCGTCCACAGCCACCATGCGGTCCCCGTCGCCATCGTGTGCGATGCCCATCACGCCCTTGGCCTTGGCCAAGTTCATCAGGTCCTTCAAGTTCTCCTCAGAAGGCTCCGAGGGCCGACCAGGGAACATTCCATCCGGATTGGTGTTGAGGGTCACCACCTTGCAGCCCATCTCCCTTAACGTGCGGGGACTGACCGGTCCGGTAGCCCCACAACCGCAGTCCAACACCAAAGGACGATCGGCCTGACCCACCTCTTCGAGGATAGCGTTGAGGTGCTCGTCGACAGCTCCCTCCCATCTCTGCTCCTGGAACATGGAATCCCAAGTGGTCCTCTTGCCTCCGCTAGTTATGAGCCGTTCCACCTCTGCGGTCTGTTCTCCATCGAAGGCACTGCCATCCTGGTTCCACATCTTCACCCCGTTGTACTCCGGGGGGTTGTGCGAGGCGGTGACCATGAGTCCGCAATCGAAATGGGACGCGGCGTAGGCCAGTGTTGGCGTGGGGATCATTCCCGCTCGGTATGGTTCAGCCCCGGCCTCGATAAGTCCGGC
>SPCU01000114.1 GCA_004525545.1 Methanomassiliicoccus sp.
ATCATCAATGCTCTGGAACAAAAGAAGTGGCGGCACCGAGACGTGATCATTGGTGCGGAGTACGCCTACCCTCCTTCGCGTTTCGATCCTCGGAACGCTTCCATGGAGGATTACGAAAAGGCGGTTCTGGCTTCCAAGTCCGATCTGGTGAGGACGCTGGCCACATCAGTGAACCTGGGCGGTCAGTACGGTGAGGAGATATGCCTGCGCACCTCTTTAGACAAAGGGAGGAAGGCGTCCTCACTGACCCACGAGGAGATAGTCTCCATCTATGAGGCGACCTTGGCCATGTTCCATGAGCTCCGAGAGTCCCCCAGACCCTGCTTGGTGAAGGACTCGGAGGACACCGTCGATGCTACGCCCATCCCATTGCTGGTCAACTCCGGGCTAACCGTACAGGACCTGCCTACACTGTCCCAGGCATTGGTCGTGTTCCTGGCTCAGCGGAAGAAGGTCGTGGAGAAGAAGGATAGCGAACTGGAGCGGCTGCAGCGCCAGCTGGACCAGCAGATCAAGGGCATCGAGGCCACCGAAAGCGAGGCTGCGGTCCTACAGGCCCAGGGCGACCTGCTTTACACCAGTTACGCCGAGGTCAGCCTGACGCTGGGAAGAATGAAGGCGTTGGCCCAGAAGAACAACTGGGAGCATCTGAAGGAGGAGGGAGTGAAGGTGCCACTGGTGACCTCGGTGGACCCCCGGAAGAAGAGCTTCCACATGAAAGTGGGGGAGGAGGATGTGGCCCTCGACTACGACGTTGGCATCGACGAGAACGCCAATCGTCTGTACACCCAGGCCAAGGAGCTGCGGGAGAAGACCTCCGGGGCCAGGACGGCCATGGAGGAGACCCGCCGGGCGATCGGGAAGAGAGTGGTCAAGGGAGAGAAGGAAGCGTTGCTGAACAAGGACAAGGTGGCGCCGACCAAACGCTTCTGGTATGAGAGCTATAAGTGGTTCCTCACCTCCGGAGGACGATTGGTGGTCGGGGGCCGGGATGTCAAGAGCAACGACCAGGTGGTGAAGAAACATCTGGGGGAGAAAGAGCGGTACGCACACGCCGACATGCATGGTGCCCCCTCTATTGTGCTCAAGAACGGAGCCGGCGCTTCGGAGGAGGAGATGCGGGAGGTCTGCCAGTTCGCTCTATGCCATTCCAAGGCCTGGAACGCTGGGGCTGCCGAGGGTACTGCCTACTGGGTGTTGCCCGATCAGGTTTCCAAACGGCCAGAGGCCGGTGAGTTCGCCCCTCGAGGTGCTTTCATAATCAGGGGCAAGAGGAACTACATCTACCACCTGCCGTTGGAGATGCTTGTGGCCGAACTGGAGGTCGAGGGGGCGCGAAAGGTCATGTGCGCCCCCCGAGAGAGCGTCGCCGATCGTTCCGTGAAGTACGTGATCATCACCCCGGGAAAGACCCCCCGGGGGAAGATGTCAGCGGCATTGGCCCGGGCTTTTCAGGTGCCGGAGGAGGAGATCTCCCGCATACTTCCGCCTGGAGACATGGCCATCAAGGAAGCTCATGGAGTGAGCATTGAGTGAAAAAGAGCGCCCGGGCCGGAATTCGAATCCGGGTCCAGAGGTCCGCAACCTCTTAGGATATCCAAACTACCCCACCCGGGCTTAGATTGTGGAGAATATGCTCCAATTACTAAAGCGTTATTACTGCACTCCATCCATCATCGCGAGCCGGCATTGATTTTCAATCGCGTAAAATCCGGAAATCGATGGAGCGACCGGCCCATAGCATAAGTTCCAGAATGCGGCCAAAGGTTGGACGCCAGATGAAAACCTAGAAAAGATCCCTCAGGGGATCAAGTTCTTCCGCGTATGCGATGATGCGCAGAATGATGTTTAGAACTCTCTGGACTGCCAGTACCGGCTAGCGTACCCTGCTATGCGGTTCCTCATGGTGATGGAACCCACACTGGTAAGCCTCTGGACCAGCACTTTGTTGTTCTCAAAGTCGGCGCTGAAGGCCCTTGGGTACCTGTGGACCAATTCGATGGCCACCCTTTTTATGTAAGTTGGTCTGATGTTGCCCATAGCAATCTTCCCAGATAAATCCCGCCAAAGTCATCACATTATATATATTTTAGCTCCAACCGGGGCTTGCCACAACTTAGCTTGCCTTCCCGGCACTTTCCCCTTATACATGAAGGCCCGGCATCCCGGAATATGCTAGGGGATATCTCTCGTACCTCTTTCAGCATCAGCTCGGCCGCGGTCCTGATCTCCTGCTGGGCGCGGCGGCATGTCCGCAACGTGAAGAAATGCCATAGCTCTCGGGCGTTCATAGTGACGACGATATTGGTGGTGCAGGCGTTCGGAAGTACATAACGAGCGTCCTCGACCGGAACGATGGACACAAGCTGCTGATACGCCTCCCACGCGTTCTGCATGGCCTCCTCGAATATGCGGTTGGCCTCCGGGTCCGCTAGCACTGGCCCGGGGGTAACGAAGTCCGGTTCCAGCAATGAAACGTACCGTTGGCTCTGCTGCGAGTAACTGGCCAGCCGATGCCTCACCAACTGATGCGTGAGGGAGCGCGATACCCCTTCCAAACTGAAGGTGTAGGAGGCATGCTCGATCACCGAATGATGCCCCATTCCCACCACTCTATCGATGAAGCCGCCGGCCTTGGCCTCGGTCACGTTCTCCAGGATCTCGCTGGCCGGGTCTGTTGAGTAGCAGGAGTGGGCGGCAGCGGCGCATAGCCTCTCCGCGTCCTTCGTGTATGATAGCAGGACGACCTTCATCGGAAAGGGTATGCTATTCAGGAAAAAAGGATTTCCCTCAGTTCTGAACTACGAACGAGAAGGAAGCTTCAGCGTTGCTCTTAGGTTGGCTCAATTTCAGGTCCTTAAGGTCCTTGAGCCGGTACACGATCGGATCCCCACCTGACAGAATCTGGCGAATGCCTTCCACGTGGCCGTCACCAACCACAGCCAGGATGTCGCCGTGCTCCCCTTCGGCCTTTAGGATCGCCTTGGCCATGTGAACGTTGCGCTCATCGATCAGCACCCTCTTTACCGTGGGGTAGGTCTGGGCCATGACCCCCATGTACTCATCCTCGTTGTGCTGGAACTGCTCAAGTTCTCGCTCCACCCGTTTACGGCTCATGAAAAGACCCGCAAAGGAGGAGAACATCATCAGCACTTTTTCCTTGAAGCTCATCTGGCGGAGGAGGGAGTTGAACAGTCGTCCAGCCTCCATGTCGATGAATAGTACCTGCGCCCCGTTGCGGTTGGCGGAATCTATGGCCGCTAGCATCTCTGCCCCCACTTCTCCGCCGAACTGATCGGCCAGGCGCCTTTGCATCAATGCCAGGAATCGATAGGAAAGGGGAATGTCACCGCGGGGCCTCTTCTCCATCATAGACCGGTATCGTGCCGGGTCCAGCTCCACACCTACCGCTCCCGGGGTGTGATAGCTCACCAGCGCTTCTATCTGCGCTGAGACGTCTATGACGTGAGCCACCCCCACCAGCACGATCATGTCCCGCTGATGGGAGCAACCTTCTTATAATGATTCCCTCCTGGCAATGAAAGATGCTCTCCAACGGCCGAAAGTTCGATCTGGTGGCCTTCGACATGGACGGAGTGCTGGTTGACTATCTTTCCTCCTGGACATGGGTCCATGACCGCTTCGGCGTCACCAACGAGGAGTCGGTCATCTCTTTCATGGATGGGGAGATAGACGATCTGGAGTTCATGCGTCGAGACATCGCGCTTTGGCTCAGGCACCGCCCCGGTCTGCGACTCCCCGAGGTGGAGAGGGAACTGTTAAGATTACCTATCAATCCCGGCATCGGAAAGACCGTGCAGGCTTTGCAGGAAAAAGGGGTGAGAACGGTCATCATTAGCGGGGGGCTGGACCTCATCGCCGACAAGCTGGCCAAGGAATATGGGTTCGATGCCCAGTGGTCGAACGGCCTGGCAGCCGACCCCGACGGCCGTCTGACGGGCGAGGGGGTGCTGCGCGTGGAGC
>SPCU01000105.1 GCA_004525545.1 Methanomassiliicoccus sp.
ATAAATTAACAAATGTTCAACCAATGACCGTCAACGATTCGGGGCAGTTCCGTGTCGAGCGACCGCCTCTCGCAATGCGACTATGCTATCCATCGGGGTCTTGAACGGCATCTCACAGCCCGGGCTGATCATGAGCCCTGGCCCGTCCCCCCAGGCCTCCACGATGTCGGCCACCTCCCGATCGATCTCTTGGGGCGTACCTTTGAACAACAGGAACATATGGTCGATACCGGCCATGACCGCGGTGCGCCCCTTAAGCTTGGTGAACACTTCGTTCTTGTCCACGGCCGTCAAGTGGAAATGAACAGCATCCGCACCAACGCCTGGATAACCGTCCAGGTAGGGGTTCGCGGCGCAATTATGGGCAGTGACCTTAATACCACGATGGTGAAAATCATCGATGGACTTCTTCAGATTGCTCAGGTCGAACCGTTCGATGTTCTCCTGTGAATTGATCTCCAATCCGGCGGTGCCGTTCTCCACGAAGACCGTGGTGACGCCCATGCCGGCCAGATGCTCCGAGTAGGCTTTAGTGGACTCCATTACCACACCGAGGAGCTGGTCCACCACGTCCGGGTCGGTGATGGTCGCCACGAGCAGACCCTCCAAACCCATGATCTCGCTGACGATGAGCATAGGCGAATTTATGCACCCCAGGACCGCCACCTCGTTCCCGACCCGTTCGTTCATGATCCCTGCGGCCTTCAATGGAACGGACCAGTATTCGTCCCTCATGGGGTCCACAGGGTGGACCTTATCAACATATGCCGGCGACATTACGGCGTACTTTTCCACCCTGGGGTAGAAGTCCCGCTCCGGCCACATCCACCGCGTACCGTGAGCCCGGGCCTCGACCAGGATATCGCCCCAACCGGCCATGACGTTGTCGAAGCCGGTGATCCTCTGTGCCATGATGGCGATGCGAGCGAAGGTCTCGGGGTCGCGGAAGCCCTGCCGCATGGTGAGCCCTGCCGCAGACAGGACCGTCTTGGCTGCCCCTAGGTGCTGATACATGATCGGCGGTCGGTCCACCGGTATAAGTGATAGAGCCCCCTCGAACCTTTCTCTAGGCGTCATGAGCATATCTTAGGCGTTGGAAGGATTAAATGGTTGTTCGACAGGACCAACCTAGTCCTTCACCCTCTTCTCCTTCTCGAAGAAGTCGTTGATGATCTCGTAATCAATGCCTCTTTTGGCCATGAACTCCTTGGTTATGTTCAGGGACGTCTCCCGGACCTCCGGGTCCCACATACCGTGCACGATTACGTGGACTATGAGCTCCCCCCGTGTCATCATCGTTCCATCGAATCGGTTCTGAACGGTCGGTCCGATGTCCATGTCGATCAGGCTCGCGCTGATGGTCTTGCCGCCTTCCGCTGTCAGGAACGATTTGACATGTCCTATCATGTCCGCCCCCCGTCGGAAGCACTCCATGGTGATATCGTTCATCAATCCCACCACCAGGTCCTCGGATTGTTCACCGCTCAATGGATCGGGAATGTACAGCCGTACCCACACAGAGAACTTACCCAGCTCGTCCGTGGCCCGATGTGTCAGCAGTTCCCTTGATTTCTGGTCCACGCACCTCACTCTCCGTATTTCCGATCAAAGCGTTTCTCAGCGTCATTTAGGTCGTATATCACCGCTGTACCGTTGACCATGATGTCAGCTATCTCCTTGACACCTTTTCCGGTACGAGAGGAGCCGTAGTACAATTGGACCTCAGGATTCAGTTCCCTCACCATCTTCGTCACCCGGTCCAGTCGATCCTCGTCGACGGCATCGACCTTGTTGATCAACACTGCGTCCGCCTCGATTATCTGGGTCTCCACCAACCGACGCACATTGTTCATCAGCTTATCGATGCGCAGAGCGTCGACAAAGGTGACGATAGGTGATTGTTCCAGTATCTTCGGCATCTTTTTCACGGTCTCCGCCGCGGCCATCTTCAGACCCAAAGGTATGGCAACGCCGGTAGGTTCAACCAGAATGACGTCCGGGTGGAAGCTCATATAGATGTTTGTGACGGTGGTCGTCAAAGTACCTTGCACTTCACAGCATATGCATCCGCCAGATATCTCCATGGTGTCTATGCCGTGGATCTCCATGCACTTGCGGTCCACGTTGATATGACCAACATCGTTGACGATGGTCGCTACCTTCAAACCTCTTGAATTCAGCTCTTTGGCCACCTCGATAAGAAAGGTGGTCTTTCCGCTCCCCAAGAATCCGGTCACCTGGGCGATCCTCATGAAATCACACTGAGGTCCTAAAGTCCGTTTCACTATAATTCCGTTGTCCCGCAACACACGGTCATCGGTGTTAAATTTGAGGGACTGGAACAAAAAAACGGGCGATTGTTTCGGGAACAGTATTAATAACGGGGCGGTGTCATTCCCTCTTCGAGGTTTTCCATGGCATTGGGAGTAGCGCTCGACTTGGGAACAAGTGGTTACAGGGGTCACCTGGTCGATCTGGATAAGAATGGCAAGATCTTGGCCACGGCCATAACAATGAGGCATCCCCTACCGGGTGCCAATATTATGGACCATCTCCACTTCTGGTTGGAGAACGGTTCCGACGTGGGGCACCGGATAGTCATTGAGACGGTCGACAAGTTGATCTCCACCATGGGGGCCAAGCCCGAGGATATATCCCGAGTATCGGTGTGCGGCAATCCAGCCCAGATGTCCATGTTCGAGAACATCGAGATACGGGACCTGGCCTTCGCCGGACAATCGATATTGAAAAGATTGAACGTCAAGGTACCGGAACGAAGGGCCCATTCGATCAAGGCCGAAGAACTGGGTATGAATTCGGTCAAGCGAACCGCCGAGGTGCGCATTCCTCCGTCCATACGCCACGAGATCGGCGCCGATGCATTGGCGATGATCATGAAGACCGGTCTCATGGAGAAGAAGGAGACCTGCATGGTGACCGACTACGGCACCAACGCCGAAATGGGACTGTTCCATAAAGGTGAGCTGTATACCGGCAGCGCTGCCGCCGGGCCGGCCATGGAAGGACAATCCATCGACTTCGGCATGCTGGCCGCACCGCAGGCCATCTCCGATGTCATACCTACCGACGACGGCCGCTGGTACAACGTGGTCCTGAACGACAAGCTGCACCCGGTCAAGTCCGCCCTGGTCGATCCGCGTACCGGTGAGGAGCATCGTCTCGACGGTGTGATCGCTCGGGGAATTACCGGCACAGGGGTAGTGGCCGCCATGGCGGTAGGGTTGGAGTCCGGTATCATCAAGTTACCGAGGATCGAAACCCCTGACCATCGAATCCACATGACCAACGGCATCTACTTCGGCGAGGATGACGTGGGCGAGGCTGGAAAGGCCTTCGGAGCCATCCGCGCCGGTCACCGCACCTTGATCGAAGAGGTGGGCATAAAGGACATTGACGTCAGGACCATGTACATGGCCGGGGCCTCAGGCACATATGTGGACCCGCTCAAGGCTCAGACCGTAGGATTGATCCCCAGGATACTGGACAAGACGGTGCAGGCAGGGAACACCTCGCTGATGATGTCCTATGACATATTGGTCGACGACGACGGCCTGGACCACATGCAGGACGTGGCCAATTCCATTGCCAGCAAGCACATAATGTTCGCCACCAGCAAGATCTTCGAGGACATGTACGTTAACGAGATCGCCTATTGGACCGAAGGGATGTCGCTCGAAATGTACAACGATATGATCAGGTACGCCGGGCTACAGCCTCTACCGGAGATCAAGCGCCCCAAAGAGACGATCCGTCTGGTCGTTTCGGATATCCCGGTCATCGGCGCCCAGGGCCTAAAGACCCTGGACGATGTCGGCGTGTTCCTTGTAGGATCGTTCGAAGGATGCATCGGCTGCAAGAAGTGCCAGAAGGCGTGTCCAGAGTGTGCCCTACAGGTATCAAAGATCGGAGAAAAGAAGTTCCAGGTCAGGATCAACACCGAGCATTGTCTGGGAACGGCCTGCAAGAAGTGCCAGGCGGTCTGTCCAGAGGACGTCTACAATTTCAGCGCCTTTAAGATCGTAAAGAAAGGAGAGGACCCATAATTGCGCATCACGTGCGTAGTAGACGACTGCACTGGAACGAATGGTAATTCTCGTTCAGTGCTGAAGGCGCCTGGCAAATTCATTTCCGAACACGGGCTTTCCCTGCTCATCGAGAACAATGATGGAAAGAAGGTGATCATGGACACCGGTTCATCGGAACAGGTGTTCTCACACAACTTGAGCGTGCTGGGCATTAGGCCGGAAGAGCTGGATGCGGTGTTCATCACCCACGGTCATGAT
>SPCU01000139.1 GCA_004525545.1 Methanomassiliicoccus sp.
AAGGACAGTTCGGGAAGGCCGGACAGCTCCTTTGTGAGAAGCACGTTCAAGCGTTGCTCGTGCTGCGCGATCTCCTCCATACCTATCTGCTTCAGATACCGCACCGCCGCCCCGCTGCCGATTATCCCGGCGTAGTTCTGCAGTCCAGACTCGAACTTGTCCGGTATCGGCAATATCTCCGCCATATCGTAGGAGGTTATGGAGACGCCGCCGCCCCCGGTGATCAGCGGCTCGATCTGTTCCAGGACCTCCCGTTTCCCGTACAATATGCCGGATCCGGACGGGCCGAGCATCTTGTGCATCGACCAGGCGTAGAGGTCCACATCCAGCTTCTTCAGGTCCATGGGGTTGTGCGGCGCCGTCTGGCATCCGTCGGCCATGACCAATGCGCCATGGTCATGAGCGATCTCCACCACGTCCTTCAAGGGTATGGTGCTTCCGTCAACGTTGTTGGTGTGCACCACACTGACCAGGCGAACGCCCTTCTCCACCGCTTCCTTCAGAGGCTCCAGGTCCCCCGATTCCGTTGCTTCGAAAGAGATGATACCACGTTTCAGTCCGATCTTCCGGGAGAGATGCACCCAAGGCACGTGGTTGCTGTTATGCTCCATATTGGTGGTGACCACCTTGTCACCTTTCATGAAGGGGAATCCCCTGGCCACTAGGTTCATCGCCTCGGTGGCGCTCTTGGTGAAGATGATGCATTCCGGGTAGGGGGCGCCGACGAACGAGGCGATGTCCTCCCGAGCCTGGTCCATGCGGATGGACACCTCCGTCGCCATTCTATGAATGCTGCGGCCGCTGCAGGCCGGAAAATCGTAATAATACTCGTTCATGGCCTCGACGACCTGCTTTGGGCGCAGGCTCTGACAGGCGCTGTCCAAGTAGATGGGCGGCTTCTCCTGCTGATACAGGGGGAAGTCCTTACGTAGTTTTTGAACGTCCATTCCAGTCATGCTGGGAACGAAATAACGATTATTAACGCCTTTGGTACGAAGAAAAAATTTGGGAGAGGTCAGGTCATCATTACCTTGTCGATGTACCCCTCCACTTCCTTAACTAAGGCGGTCGACGCCTTCCCTCCACCAAAGGCCTCCCTGTAATCCAGGAAGTGACGTAGGACCTTCTTCTTGATCTCCGTCTTCCTATTCGGATCCATGCTCAGGTTGGCCCTGACAGAGCGAGCTATCATGGCCTTGCCGTCCTCGGTCAACAAGTTTCGAACCCCAGTCCTCATTATTGTTGCACCCTCTTATTAATGGTTCGTAAGGACATTAGGTAAAACGTCCAGTAGAGGCATGAAAATGAATTTCTATGGTCAGGTACGGAGACCGGCGGTGGTGCAGGGCATCATGATGGCGAGACGCATGAACCATAACCACCGGGGACTGATGAAATGGGCCATGGGGCGGATGGACATCTCCTCCGTAAAAAGAATGCTCGACCTGGGCTGCGGCGGGGGCGGTCCGTTGTCCATGTTGAGCAAGCAAGCACCCGACGCCAAGTACGTGGCCCTGGACCTTTCCCGGGACATGTTGCGTATGACCTGCAAGGTGAACTGCGATCTCAAGGACGAACAGAGGCTGAGCCCGCTCTGGGGGTCGGTATCCTCCCTGCCGTTCAAGGACGGTTCTTTCGATGCGGTGCTCGCCTGCGAGACCACATACTTCTGGCCAGAGCTCGGTCAGGACCTCAAGGAATGTCGGCGCGTCCTCAGTGACGACGGCCGGCTCTTCTTGGTCCAAGAGACCTGGGATGCGCCGCAATGGAGGGAAAGGAACGAATCATGGCAGAAAGGGTTCAGGATGACGTTCCACAGCCTGGAAGGATACCGGGAGCTGCTGGTCAGGGCCGGCTTCCAGGAAATAACGACCTTTACCGAAGAAAGCGAAGGGTGGTTCGTGATGATCGCCTCGCCGAACGAGAGAGGAAATTAATAAGGATGGATGGCATGCGCTCGGTGATGACTTCCCTGAAGGTGGTCCTGGCCGGAATAGAGCTGAACAACCCTACCATGCTGGCATCCGGCATCATGGGTGAAACGGGAGGTTCTCTATTGGCCATGGCCAAGGGAGGAGCTGGAGCCCTGGTTACCAAGTCCATAGGCAGCGTTCCGCGGCAGGGGCACAAGAACCCCACTCTGGTCGAGCTAGAGCACGGCTACATGAACGCCATGGGATTGCCCAACCCGGGCATAGAGGCCTTCGGGGAGGAGATGGTCGAAGCGCTCAAAGGAGATGTGCCCATCATCGGCAGCGTCTTCGGTTCGTCGGCGGAGGAGTTCGCCTCCCTGGCCAAGAAGATGGAGGATTACGGCGCGAGAGCGGTGGAGCTCAACCTCAGCTGTCCTCACGCCAAAGGATACGGCATGGAGATGGGTGTCGACCCGGAGATCGTGGCCGGGGTCATCAGGGCGGTGAAATGCGAGATTAACGTACCGGTCTTCGCAAAACTGACCCCTAACACTCACAGACTTATCGACGTGGCTATTTCCGCAGAGGAAGCGGGAGCCGACGCCATCGTGGCCATCAATACCTTGAAGGCGATGAGGATCGACGTGGACGTGAGAAGGCCGGTCCTGTCGAACCGCGATGGCGGCCTCTCCGGT
>SPCU01000072.1 GCA_004525545.1 Methanomassiliicoccus sp.
GCCTGTTGCACGAACGACGTCACGCAGGTGATGGACTGGGTCTGCAGCTTGTTCAGCTCTTTGAAGATGGGCATGGGGGCTACGGCCCATCCGGCCCGCCAGCCGGTCATGGCATAGGTCTTCGAGAAACCGTTGACAGTGATGGTACGATCGAACATGCCGTCAAACGAGGATATGGAAAGATGCTCCCCTTCGAACACCAATTGATCGTATATCTCGTCGGCCAGGACGAAAAGATCGTGATCGTTGGCCAGGTCCGCTACGCCCTTGACGTCCTCCTTTGTCAGCACGGCACCGCAAGGATTAGAGGGGGAGTTCAGCACCACCAGCTTCGTCTTTTTGGTTATCTTTTCAGCAATGCTCTCCGGTGTCATGCGGAAAGCCTTCTCCGAGGACAGTTCAGCATGGCGTACCTTCCCGCCGGCAAGTTTGGCGCAAGCCTCGAAAGTGCCCCAGGCAATGTCCGGGATCACGACCTCGTCGCCGTCGTCCACCATGGCCAGCATGGTCATGAAGATGGCCTGCTTGGTCGGGGTGATGAGGATATTGGAGGCCTCGCAGGGAATGTTATTGATCCGGCGGCACCTCTGGGACACCACCTTGCGCAGTTCGGGGATGCCGGCCGAGGGCGTATAATAGGTGAAATCGTTGTCCAAGGACCGCGCACAGGCGTCCTTGATGTTGTCAGGGGTATGGAAATCTGGCTCCCCCATAGAGAACGAGATGATGTCAACCCCTTCGGCCTTAAGCTTACTGACCAGGTTGGCGATCTTCACCGTTCCGGATTCGGGGACGTTCTCCATCCTTCTCGCGAACATTACGCCGAGGAACGAGCCCAATATCTTTATGCTTTTCTCAATGCCTAATGCCAATCATCCTGGGGCATTGTAGGAAAAGTGATAAATAACGCACTGCAGGTAAGTCGATTTGGTGACTAATATGGTGTTCAAGTTGGACCTATCCGGACTACGCCACGGAACGGACCTGGTGAAAAGAGGGTTCGCCAAGATGCAGCAGGGCGGTGTGGTCATGGACGTGACCAACGCCGAGCAGGCCCAGATAGCCGAGGAAGCTGGCGCTGTGGCCGTGATGGCTTTGGAACGGGTCCCGGCAGATATTCGTGCACAGGGCGGAGTGGCTCGCATGGCCGACCCGGTCAAGATACTGGAGATCATGGACACGGTGACCATACCGGTCATGGCCAAGTGTCGCATCGGGCATTTCGTTGAAGCTCAGATATTGGAATCATTGGGCGTGGACATGATCGACGAATCGGAGGTACTGACCCCGGCAGACCCGTTCATGCACGTGGTCAAGGAAGGTTTCACAGTACCTTTCGTATGCGGGGCCAGGGATCTTGGGGAAGCCCTAAGGCGCATCGATGAGGGAGCGGCAATGATGCGGACCAAAGGGGAGCCTGGCACCGGTAACATCATCGAGGCGGTCAGGCATCAGCGCATCATCATGGGCAAGGTAAGGGAGCTGAAGGGCATGAACGACCCGGAGCTGGTGGTCGTCGCCCGACAGATCGACGCCCCCTTCTATCTGGTCAAGGAGGTCGCCGGTCTGCAGCGCCTTCCGGTCATCAACTTCGCCGCTGGTGGAATTGCTACGCCGGCCGATGCAGCGCTGATGATGCAGTTGGGCAGCGATGGAGTGTTCGTAGGTTCAGGCATCTTCAAGAGCAACGATCCGGCCGTCAGGGCCAGGGCCATCGTCGAAGCGGTCACCCATTTCGATGACCCTAAGGTGATCGCCGAGGTGTCCAGGGGATTGGGGGAGGCCATGCACGGCATTGAGATCTCCACCCTGCCCAAGGAACAGCGGATGCAGGAACGCGGCTGGTGATCATTCCAGGGCGTTCAGCGCCTGGCAAAGGACAAGCGGCACGGTGAGAAGCTCACCGCCCAGGGAAACGACCTCGTCCGCCCTCTGATAAACGGGGCTGAGGAAATCTCCCTCGGTGAACCCGCCGATGACCGCCGTCCAACCTTCTTCTTTACTTTTTAGAACCTTCGATAGATCGGACCGACGTCCCTGAGGTGAGAACACCAATACCTTACGGCCATCCACGACCTTCTCGAATGATGCGTCCAGAAGGCGTATGGCCGCTTCCCCCTCACCTATGGATCCGTTTCTCATCAACGGGTCGAGGAGCTGGAGGAATTGGAGGTAGTCGGCCGGTACGCTGGCATCTTGGCCGAAAATGAGCAGCTTGTCCTGCCGGGTATGCACCATCACCTCCAATCCTTTCCCCCGTAACGGAGAACGGAGGGACATGTTGAGGAAGGAGTGGACCACATCGGGCCTTCCCCGGCGCGTGTCGGTCAAAAGATCTTCCGGCCCGCCCCGGTATCGGTCCAGGAGGATCGTTCGGTCCCCTGACCGATACCATTCCATCTCGGCATCGGCCAGGAGCAGGGTGATCATGAGATCACTTTGTCCATCGTGTCGGTCTTGACGGCGTTGTTGATCTCCCGAGAGATGCGACGCCCGGTGCTCATTCCCACTTCCACCAGGTCGGAGTAGGGAGAACCGGAGATGAACGGGTTGGAACCAGCCACTATCCTGGAGGATATCTCGAAGACCTTGAACTCCAGCTTATCGGTCACGATGCCTTCCAGACAGAACGGCCCAATCATGCCTCCGAAAAGCTCGTAAGCGCGCTTTACCACCTGTTCGCCCATGTCGAACACCTTGGGCAACAAGCTCTCCCTGATGACCACGGGCACATTGCCGGTGACGACGAATGAGGGGAACAGTCCTAGCTTCTTCAGTTCTTCGGACGCTCCCAATTTGTATAGCTCATCTATGTTGCTCTCATCGCGTCGGTCCATGGACATGAGCTCGAGGGAGCCGTCGCTCACTCGGAACCCGTCCTGCCTAATAGGCGAGTAGAAGTAGTGCAGGTAGTACCTGGTGCCTAAAATATACTCCTGGATGGTATACTCCTGTTCCATATCCAGCCCCATCTTGAACTCGTTGTAGTCCTTGGCGATGAAGAATCCCCGGCCGCCCTTGGCCCCGTGGTATTTTACCAGCACCGGTCGGTCGATGGTCTTGGGATCCTCGATGACGTTCGGCATGGCGATACCTGCCGTCTCCAGCCATTCCCTCATTCGGTCCCGATTGGACTCCCATCTCAGAACGTTCCTGTTGCCGAAGGTGGGCACGGGCATATTCTCGAACTTGTCGGTACCCATGTACTCTACGAAGGAGCCGTGGGGTACGACTATCACGTTGCGAGCGAGCAGCTCATCGACGTTGTCAAGTAGGTCATTGTAACTTTCCAGCTTGATGAACTCGTCCGGTTTACCTAAAGGAAAAGCGTCGTAGTAACGGAAATTATCCTTGACCGTCAACCCCAAGGTTTTGAAACCTTCCTTCTTGGCTCCGTTGAAAATTTGCAGGGAAGAGTGTGAGCAGAGGGTGGCCACAGTGAGCTTGTCCTTGTCGTACTCGTCGAGTATCTTTAGAATTTTGCCTTTCGGGACCATTACCTCAAAATTTTCCTGACGAATATAAACTTTTCTAAGCATCTCAGTTTATGAGTATGACATTAAATAATTCGTAAGCCGCATAAATGATAGCCGCTCTGGTCACGCCGGCCGCGAAGTTCACCAGAGCGAAGTAGCGTACATTCAGGGTCTTGCCTCCCTTGTTGAAGATTGAGAACAGATAGATCGGCACGGTGTCTACCATGAATGGTATGCTGAGTATGACGTACAGACCCAGGTACCCGAATTTCTCCACGAACCGTTGACAAGCGTCGACGAGTTTCCTGAACCAGTTCCAGCGTTCAGTAAATCTGATGATCGGGCCTTCTACGTTAACGCCGATATAGAAAACCAAAATGCTTCCTGCGGCCTTTCCCAATCCCAAGATCAAAGCCTTGATGACCATTGGTGTGGCGGGGCTCAATAACAGGCCAAACTCCACTGGTATGGGCAGGAAGACGGCTGCCGCGATGGCATATATGAAAAAGACTGGACCGTAAACTATTGGGTCTCCTTGGATCTGTTCTAATATCGACCCAAAGAACAACCATAGGTCCTCGATCAAGCCCATTGCGCGAGTAACAACATGCGGTTAGAAAAGGTTATTGGGATTCAGACCAAGCCATAATAAATGCTGGGTTATAATAAGAATGAGATATCTTTTTATGTTCGTATGGCAATTAAGCCAGGGGAGACTTCAATGGTTCCAGATAAAAAGGTGGGAAAGGCAAAGGACGAAGATTGGTTCGCCAAGCTTGATGCCGAGCTCTCGGCCCGTACCGATGCCATCTCCAAGGACAAGGAAGAGATCAACTTCCAAAAGACCACTATTAATCGGACTATCATAGGTGATATCTGGAACGTATTGAACCGTTTCTCCAAGATCAACGTCCAGTTGAACATGGAACCCACCTATAGCGAATTTGCCCAGTTCGAGGAGTTCCCCAACAAGTGGCGTTTCAAGACCGAGTACGACTTTGAAGCGGTCTCCAAGGTCCAACTGGTCGACCGAACCCAGACCCAGGGGCGCATGGGCGATTCCCTCAAGATCATGTATTACGCCGTGGATTCCACGCCCTGCCTGCGCGTTGTCTTCGACTATTGCGAAGGCGAGCATTATTACAAATACGCCGGTTGGAAGCGGATATTCGGGCAGTTCGTGGTCTACGACTCCCCCCTATCGAAGTTCGAAATGGACCGGTTCCACGAGCGTTTGGCCGATGTCGTTCTGGCGTGGTATGAATCCCACCTGCGCAACAATCGGGACATACTGATCTCTCACCTCAAAGAGAAGTATGAACGCGGTGAGACATTCACCGAGTGAGCCATTTTCAATCGGCTCACGATCATCAATTTTTTACTGGCCTCAGTAGGAATGAGGCTTTTATCTTCTCATTTTCAATTGTCGGTGAATAATACTATTAAACGTAATGGGCATAATGAGCCTGCCTTATTATCAAAGGAAAGGAGGCATGACATGGACAAAGAGGAACTCGCACCCCACGTGGAAGAAGTTGCCAGGGTGCTCGGGGAAAAGGCAGACAAAGAAGCGATAGAGAAGGAGATGGAGACATACCTGACCTTATACAGAGTGTCTCTGGAGACGGCCAAGCGGAGCATCGTCAAGAACTTTGGCGGCGATCCCAACGCCCTACAGAAGGGGACACGGAAGACCGTTGAGACGCTCACTGGAACGGAGCAGTCGGTGGACCTCATGGTAAAAGTTCTCACCGTCAATCCCAAGTCAATCGAGGTCGGTGGAGCTAGTAAGAACATTGTCTACGGGTTGCTGGGCGATGAGACAGGGACGGTCCCTTACACTGTTTGGGAGACTGACCGTGTACAGCTGAAAGAAGGATCCACCGTGCTCATTCGCAACGCTTATACCAAGGAGTATAATGGATCACCACAGCTCAATTTGGGCAACCGGGCCACCGTTGAGGTCACTGAGGAGAGCCTCACCGTGGTCGGAGCACCCACAAACAGCGTGGGGTCCCGTGAAGCCAAGATCTCCGAGCTGGGCGAGGGCATGAACTATGTCATCGTCTCTGGTAAGGTAGTTAGCTTGGAAGAGAAGGAGATCACCGCTTCAGGAGAGAAAAAGAACATCCTGACCGGTGTGCTGACCGACGACACCGGCAGTGTGGAGTTCACTGTCTGGGGGCAGACCAAGCTGAACAAGGATGATGAGGTGCGGATCATTGGCGCCTACGTCAAGAGCTGGAGAGGCATGCCCAAGCTGAACTTGGGCGACCGAGCTGAGGTCCAGGTGTTGGATAAGGGGTCCCTGGGAGACCTTACCTTGACCAAGGTTCAGACCCTTGAAGAGATAGAACGTGCCGGTGGAGCCATGGACACCTTGGTCCGCGGGACCTTGGTGGATGTGCGTGAGGGCAGCGGACTTATCATGCGCTGCCCCGATTGCCGTCGGGTACTGCAAAAGAGCACCTGCCGGGTGCACGGAAAGGTCAAGGGCGTGGACGATCTGAGGATCAAGGCCATACTGGATGATGGTACATCTTCTTTGAACGTGATCTTCGCCAAGGAACTGACCGAGCAGATGATCGGCGTGACCATGGACGAGGCGATCAAGCTCACCACGGAGGAGAGGAACCCGGACCTGATCAAGGAGATGGCCGAGGAAAAGCTCTTCGCCCGGTCCATAGAGGTCCGGGGCATGGTGCGCAGTGACGACTATGGTCCAATGATGATAGCAAAAGATGTACACTTCGTGGAACAGGACGTGAGGGAGGAGGGCGCAAAGCTCCTTACTGAACTGGAGGGATTCAATTGATCTCCAGGGAAGTTGCGTGGAGGATCTTCGCCGCCGAGTTCAACTCCTCGAGCTATGAGATCAAGGGTGAGGGTGAGAAGGCGCCTTCCTTCCTCATCTCGCCACTAGGTGCCAAGATCAACCGCATATTCGTGGTGGGAGTTCTCACTGACAACGAGAACGTAGGCAACGAGAACGAACCGGTGTGGCGGGCCAAGATCACTGACCCGACCGGTACCTTCTACCTTACCGCTGGACAGTATCAGCCTGAGGCAAGCATGGCACTGGCCAAGCTGCAGCCCCCTTGTTTCGTCGCCGTGGTTGGAAAGTTCCGCACATACTCTCCGGAAGAGGGTAAGTTGTACGTGTCCATCCGGCCGGAAAGGATCGGCAAGGTGGAAGCGGCCATCCGTGACAATTGGGTCCTGGAGACGTGCAAGGCTTCCTCTGACCGAATCTCCGCCATGGAAGAGGCCATGAAGCTAGGAGAGCCTGACGCCGATAAGCTCATGCAGATCGGATTCAGCCTACCACTGGCCGAAGGCGCCGCGCTAAGCGTCAAGCACTACCACCCCGAGAACCTTACCCGCTATCATGCCATGGTAGTGGACGCGCTCAAGTTCCTATTGCCCGAGTACCAGACCGGTCCGGACATGTCGGCGGATGCCGCCGTGCCTGAGGAGATCGAGATAGCCGAGGAGGACGATGTGGACAAGGAAGCATTGGTCCTGGCCATGATAGAGAGCTTGGATTCCGGCCGAGGAGCGGCTTGGGACGAAGTGGTCAAGAAGTCCAAGGAACAGGGCATCGAACGGGAGGAGCTCGACACTATCGCCAACTCATTACTGGACAAGGGATTCGTTTATGAGCCAGTATTGGGCAGGATGAGAAAAATATAAAAAATGGGAAAAAGGTTTCCCAAACATTTTTTCTTTTTTTACCGGAGCTGGGCCATCAACTGGTCCTCGAACTGCCACTGCGCTTGGAAGTGATCGTTGAGGTCCTTGATGATGATATAGTACCAATATAATATTACAATCAACGCCACGGGTGCGGTTATTGTGATTACAGACAGTATTAATATTATAATTAGTA
>SPCU01000101.1 GCA_004525545.1 Methanomassiliicoccus sp.
CCATCGCCGTTTTAAGGCACCGGAAGGCGATGGAGTTGCTACGGTTCAGGTTCATGAAGGAACCGATCAACATCGCCTCAAGGATCGCGTCCTCGCTTACGCCTATCTTGATGGCCTGGGGGATGTGAACGCCGAGGCAGTACTCGCTTCCCAGGGCGGCCCCGGCTGCTATGGCCGCCAGCTCAGCGGTCTGTCGGTCCAGGTGCTTGGGTTTTAAGAACAGGTTGCTGGACATCTCGGAATACGGAATAAATATGTCCGGGCGTCCGGACATGATCTGAGATACCAAAGGGACGAAACCGTACTCCTCTCTGATCCGATCCAGCACCCTTTCCACCTTTTCGCTCTGATCCTCCTCGTTCGTGGCCATGCTGATCGATAATGGCCGAACGAGCTAAATCAAATTATGGACCTTTAGGAAAAGAACAACAACAGCACGATCATGACGATGAGCAACGCCACCCATATCAGCAGGGCGTATGATACCGATTTTTTGGCCAGGGCCGCATGCCACCAGTGTGATGGCTTGACCCCCTGTGCCACGAACACGGCCACTCCGGCCAGGTTGACGCATATGAAGTTGGTCATGAAAAGCAACAGGGTCTCGTATGCAAGATCGAAATGTCCGGAACCCAGAAGCATGCCCATGACCACAAGGGGAGGGAGCAAGGCCACTGCCACCATCACCCCGACCAGAGCGGTGGAGGTACCGATGGTGAAGAAGAGCGCCCCGGCGGCTCCCGATGCCAGTGCGAGCACTACATCGCTAAGGTCGATGTTGGTGCGGTAGGCTATCTCCGGTACGGTAGTGTCCACCGTGAAGATCATCCCGATGATCACCGATAAGGATAGGGCCAGGAATATGCCTGCCAACAAGGTCTTGGCAGACTTGGCTATCATCTTATTGTCCCCCAGGGAGGTGGCCAGCGACATGGCCACGTTTGGACCTAGTAGAGGGGCGATGACCATGGCACCTATGACCACTGCCACATTATCCTTCAGCAGCCCTATGGCCGCCACCAGGACCGAGAGTATCACGGTGATCAAGTATACCAGGTTGAGGTCACTGGAGTCCTCGACGTCTTCCTGCAGTTCCTCCCGGCTGATGCGCTTTATCCAACGGTTCTTTTCGCCGTTCTTGACCTCTTCCACGACCTCGGGGACCGGCTCTTCTTTTGGGGGCTCCTCCACCTTGGGTAGAGTGGCTTCTACCGGGAGGATCAACAGACGAAATATGACCAGAGAATCGAAAGCTTTACCGAGGGCGTCCACCAAAGCCTCGCTTTTCTCAGCTTTGACCAACAGGTGGACCTCCAGGCGCCCCTTGGACGTTGGACTGCACCACATATCCACTACGTCGATGTCCTTGACGGCGTCCCTGACGTTCTCCTCGTTCCCCGATTCCAGGATCACCTCTACGATGCGTAAGGCCATTGGATCGATCGTCAATTCATTTCGACAGGGAAATACTTTTCATCACGAGATCGGCAAAAAGACAATAAGGGCATGGGGGCATAGGGCATTCTGGAGAGTTAACGACATGGCCTACTGCCCCACGTGCGGCGCGTTAAACGAAGAACAGGCGACCTTCTGCCCAAAGTGCGGCAACTCGCTATCATCGCCGCCGGCGCCCTCGTACACTGGTTACGCTCAGACCCCGTTCGACCGTTCCTTCAAAGGTGCCGGTCCGTTGCTGAAGGCTTTTCTGGGTTTCATATTGGTGCTGTTGATCGTCGAGGTGGTGAACGCGCTGTCAGGGGAATCGTCCTTTGCCAACCGGTTCGGTAATTTCCTCAATGACAACCTGTTGTTGATATTCCTCATCTTGCTGCTGGCCGCCTATTCCGGTTATTCCTCCAGGCGATACGCCAAGGAGTACTCCGTGCTGTCGCCGCTCATCGCCGCCATCATCATCACCTTCGTCCTGTGGATTTTGGCGAACATCATGGACCTGCTGGGCAGTTCTAATGACGTGAACGAACTGGAGACAATAGCGACGCTGCTGTTCTCCATACTATATATCATATTTTTGCTGGTGCTGCTGATCGGCTATATAGGCGTGATAATGAGGGCCGATCGCCCCCAGCCGCCTCAGGTGATACCTCCGGCCGCTTCGGGACCTATCTATAACGACGGGGCTCAGCCCTCTCAACCATATTATCCGGCAAAAAAATTGGGACGTTCCAGTAGGGACAAGGTTTTTGCCGGTGTGTGCGGCGGCATGGCCGAGTACTTGAACTTGGACCCGTTCCTAATGAGGGTGCTGTGGGTCGTGGGAATACTGGTCTCCGCAGGCACGTTCCTGGTGGCCTACCTTATCCTGGCCATAGTTCTGCCCAAGAACCCCTAACCGGACCAGGAGATTATGGAAGCCCGGTGGTTCTGAGGGAAATCACCTTTGACCATGCGCAGGTCCACCCCTTTCGGCAGGTAACCGACCCTCAATAACCGGGGTAGGAACAGACTGTCGCTCCTCAACAGGGTGAATATGGAACTTGCGCCCCCCTTCATCATCTCGTTCTCGCTCCATCGGATCAATTTCATTGCCGATTCCATTCGTTCCTCGGAATCGCAAAGTATCGATCTCAGATAGGATTTCCCCGATCCGAGAATGGGGTCCTGGAGAAGCAGCGCTGCCACCCCTTTGAGGCCGACGGACCGTCCTTGACCGCTCTTCACAGCCATGAAGAACTCCGAGGATGGATCGTATCCGGGAGAGACTGCATTCCCCAAGCGTCCGATCTCCTTTTCTTTATGAGCGTAGGGGCGCGATCCAAAAATGAACCGATCTTTCATCAATACCTTCTCCAGATAGAGCGTTTCCCCGTCATTGCGGTAGCCAGCTTTCTCATAGAAGGCCACATTTTTCGGCGAATCCTTTATCGTCTCCAGACCGATGAATTGGCAACCCCTTCCCCTCAGGTGGTCCTCCAGGGCGTTGAGCAGGACCTTTCCCAGCCCCTGCCCCTGGCCCTCCGGCAATACTTCGATCGGTCCGATCCATCCTGATGTACCGCATTTGAGGGCGAAACCTGCCGCCAGCATCTCATCCCCGTCAAAAATGCATATGCATCCTTCGGGTTCGACCTCCAAGCGTGATGCGTACCAATTGGACCGCCTGACCGGATATTCGATGTCCAGACCGGTGGATAGCTTCAATTGCTCGGTCCAGGTCTTTACCATGAGGACCTGCGACCGTGGTATGTCCTCCGACCTTAATGGCCTGACCTCCATCGATTCACCTCCCGCGTCGGCAACGCAGGCTGATCAGGGCAGCGGTGGCGCCAGCGGCGATGCCGTTGTCGATGTTGACCACGACCAGTCCGGGCGAGCAGGTCTGCAGCATGCCCATGAGCGCCGCCTCTCCCTTACCCCCGTAGCCGTAGCCGACCGATGTGGGAACGCCTATGATCGGGACGTCGGCGAGACCGGAGACGACCGTGGGAAGCGCGCCCTCCATGCCTGCGATCACAACTAAAGCGTCCACCCCCTGGTCCAACATCTTGGCCAAGGGTTCTAGGAAACGATGCAACGCGGCCACTCCGATATCGTATTCGGTGAGCACCTGGCACCCCATGATCTCGGCCATGGCCTTGGCCTCCTCGGCCACCGCGATGTCCGAACTGCCGGCGGTCAAGATGCCGATCATCCCGACCTTAGGCCGGTCCGGCCGCTTGTCGACCACGATCATCCGGGATATCTCAATGTAACGTATGTGAGCCGGGTCCACGACCCCGCGCAGCGCCTCGAGCTGTTCGGGCGTTGCTCGGGAGATCAGCACTGCGTCGCGGTCCTTGAGCACCGCCTGGACTATGTCCGCCACCATTGTAGGGGACTTGTTCTCCCCCCATATGACCTCGGGAATGCCCCGACGAGCCTCGCGGGCATGATCAAAGAGCGTGTGCTCGCCCACCCGTTCCAGGAAGTCCATGCGCAGAAGCTGTTCCGCCCTCTGAAGATCGATCTTACCCAGGCGATATCTTTCCAAGACGTCCCGGACGTTCATCGCGTCTCCGAGGGCGAGAGGTATATTTTACCATTTTGCGGGGTCTTTGAAGAATATTTTATGTGTATGCACATTATTCACGGCGTTAATAAGATTATAAAAGGTGAAAGATGAAGGTATCAATACCACTAATGAACCGCGATGGAACGTCGGCCACGGTCGGGGTCCGCTTTGGAAAGGTACCGGCGTACGCTATCATCGATACCGAGACCCATGAATTAGCGTACATCGATAACACCAGCGAGCACATGGGCGATGTAGGCATGCCCCCGGAACTGTTGGCTAAGGTAAGTATGCATGTCATGCTCTGCTCTGGACTTGGTCCCGGCACCGCTGGAAGCTTCGACCGCAAGGTTCTGCAGGGACTCGATGTTCCCAGTGCTGGTGTCTAGTATCACGAAGTATGGGCAGCGCCCCATCCCCGTCCCATGCCTCCGCCACCCATGCGGCCGACTGCTCCACAGGGGCCCATGCCCCTACCCATTGGCCCAGATCCATAAGGACCGGTTCCATCCAAATACGGCATGATCAAGTATCCTCTCGCCGGTCTATCAC
>SPCU01000086.1 GCA_004525545.1 Methanomassiliicoccus sp.
GGGTTCTCCTTGAATCGCCTGATGGTAAATGAGGAGCCACGTTTGGTCACGTGCTTTCCCAAGGTGGCGTTCAATCTCGATCCGTCTGGTATTGTGGCATCCAGCAACGGTTCGGCTACCGAAATGTGCTTTCCGCACTTCTGGGCTAGCCAGACGACGAACGAATCATCTTCCTCATCTGTCTCGAATTTCACATTGGACTTGATGGAACCATACTTACGATGGAATATGTATAACGGGATGTTCACCCCGTCACAGGAACAATCTTCCACGTTGGGGTCGGTCATCATGGCATCGATGGCCCCATAACCGATGAAGTCCCTGCGAAGGTAGTAATGGATCCGTTCTCTGGAATCCATGTTCAGATTTACCTCCATGATCTTGAGCAGGTCGTCCGTCACCTCTCGTAGAATGGTCTCCTTCTCACGAATAGCGGCGTAATCGGCCTGGTTGATGGTCAACACGACACTGTTCTTCAGCATCTCCAGAAGTATGGCTTCGTCCTCGGACAGAAACGGTTCGATTACCTCATATAGATATTCGGATGCGATGTTGTCGAACTTGATACGTACGTATGAATAGGGTTCCAGCACCGGGGCGATCTCCACTTCGTCGATGTAGCTCTCGAAGATCTTGGGGATATCGGTTATCAGACCATTTAATCGATCCTTGTCCTCGTTATGGGTAGGTATCATTACCCGTACTGGCTTTTTTGAGATGCGATGCACCATCTCTAAATAATAGTCTTTAAAGGTCGGTTTCCTAGGTCGTTCGAACTGCAGGTCACCTTTCTCAATGAGCATCTCTAAGTCTTTCAGTGGCTCCTTTCCGCTTATGGACATTCTTCATCACCCCAATACCCTGGTGCCGATCAGTCCCAATACAAGCATGATGAAGGAGTGACGGAACCCGTTCGATAACCTGCCGTCCTGCAGTACTCCGGCTAGTATTCCATCGCCGAAGGCATGTATGACCACTGAGATGATGAATATCAGCTGTACCTGAGGCACCACATCCGCCTTCACTTGCACTGGCACGCCTCCAATATCCGGGGCATCCTCACTGATCTGCGTCCCGGCCTCGACCATTCGGGGCAGGAACGTGGAATTAAGAATGAAGATAGTGGCCAGGAAAACGGCGAAAGCCACATAGATGACCACGGTATAGGTCGACATGGCGATGCTTCTTTCGTTTCGGTTGAGCAATGTCTCGCGGGCGTCGTGCGCCACCATGTCCAACACGTCCGCAACGTTTCCGCCAGCGTCGTTAGCCTTTATGACGATGGAGGTCATCCTACGTACTAACGGAGTATCTACCCGGTCAATGAACAGTTTGATGGCATCCGTGGCTGGAACTCCCCAATCTATCTGTGCGGCCATCCTTTGAATCTCTGGGGTCAGGCTACCGTAGCGACCACGAGATGAGACCTTTATGGATTCGGCCAAGGTCATGCCGAAGCGCCCGCCCTCTGAAACATCACGTAGGAAATCGGGTAATCTAGACTCGATCTCCCTGGTCTTCTTGAACTGATAAGTGGAATAGAAACCATAAGGGCCGCAGACCGCCATCAGACCTATGGCCACCCAATCTATCCACTCCAACCCGGTCTCCAGTCCCCCAATGGCGTCCAGCACGCCAATGAAGAAGAATAAAGCCATCAATACCCCACCGATAATGAGGAGGCTCTTGCTATAGTCCCTCTTCTTGAGGGTCAGTTGACCTATGTCCAATAGTTCTTTTTCAGCCATTTCCTCACCTCACATCGTGGACTCCTTGGTCATATTCCAGATGAAGAATATGAACCCGAACTGGGAGAATGGAACCATCAATCCGACCACCAGGTAAAGCAGTAGGATCGTGGTGTCCGTGTTCCCTCCTGCTCCCGGCACTATGGCCATGATGGCCATGATGACGATGAGGAAAAGGGGGAAGGCCACCACCACGGTGACGAACGACTCGGCCATCAATCCTAGTGTCTCCAATTGCGATTTTATCTCCAGTTTATACTCCTTCTCGAACTGCTGGGCCTTCTGTAGGAAATACGGTTTTAGTTGACCTCCTGACGTGGAGGTCGTGACCACTCCTTGTAAAAATTCCTGGAAACGAGTGGACGGTGTACGTTGGGCCGCCCTGTTGATCGCGGTCAGGATATCGGTTCCCAGCAGTTCAGTGTCCCTAGTGATCCATTCCGCTTCGTTCTTGATCTCGCCATATATGGGCTGTCGAGCTAGCTCTTTGAAGATGATATCGACATTGACATCAGCGCTGGCCATGGCCGAGATGAAGCTCATGGCGGCGCCTAGGCGCTTATTTATGTCCCTCATCCTAGTTTTTGATTTAGAACTAGGGATCGAGGCTAAGACCACATATGTGAGGACGGGGGGCAGCACCACGATCATTATGGAGACTATCAGTACCATTCCGGTCTCTATGCCGAGGAAGGCGATAAGTATCCCGCCGAAAAACAGCGAGGCCGTGACGGAAAAGATGCCCACGATCAAGATCGACATCCAAATGTATGCGGTGTATTCCTCCTGGCGTAACCTCATATGGGCCTGCAGCAGGGACAGTTCCAATTTGGGGTTGAGCTTCATGCGGCTGGTGACCATCTTGCCTATGGTTCGCCAGCAGAATTCCTGATATGGGGTGAGCTTTACGTAATCGGGTACCACTCCGTCAGGCAATTTGATGATGCGCGGCCCCAATTCGATATCGTGCTGGGGTACCAGGCTCTTGGTACGCAGATACGATTTCTTGGTAGAATCAATACGGGTGAAAAGGTCTCTTTCACCAGCCATCAGTTCACCTCCATTGCTGCAAGGTCCTTATGTATGCGATCTAGGGTCTTAACGTGATCCTTATAGTATGAATTTACCAAGTTCCAGATCTCCCGGTGATCGCGGATGTCCTTCTTCAACATGTAGTTGAGGACCTCTTTCCGGCGATCGAACTCGGCCATCATCTCGTCGTGTGTCAGGGACCTCATCTCCATGATCTTGTCAAAAAGGAACGAATGTCCCTTGAAAATGAAACGGTCGGTTGCTGGGTCCCACTCATAAACGGTGTTGGTGATCAGCTCGTTCGTTTCCGGCTCAAAGCCCACGATCTCCACTATCTGTTTCATTCGGCGAACGAACTCGTTGCCCACTTTCACCTGGGACTGAATGAGCACGTTGCGTAACGCGGTCAACAGTATCCTGGGGCAGTTGATCGGTGGATTTTCCAGCCTATTTACCATGCTTTTCACGGAGTCGGCATGCATGGTGGAATAGGTGCTATGGCCAGTGGCCATGGCCTGGAACATGATGTACGTCTCTTTTCCACGAACCTCGCCCACGATTATATAATTGGGTCTTTGACGTAGTGCCGCGCGTACAAGATCGTACATGTCGATCTCCCCTGCAGTATGGCCGTCCCTGTCCTTCTCCCCCACGCCGGTCCTGGTAGCCCCTGGGATCCAGTTCTCATGCGGGAGATTGATCTCACGCGTATCCTCTATCGTGACGATCTTTGCTCCCGGTGGAATGAATATGGCCAGAGAATTGAGGGAGCTGGTCTTGCCACTTGCAGTTCCTCCGACCAGTATCATGGACTCGCCGTTCTCTACTCCGATCCACAGGTAGGCCATCATCTCTGGGCTGACCGTTTTGTATCTCATGAGGTCCGTAGGTGTGAAGGGCCTGTTCTTGAAACGTCGGATAGTGAAGGTAGAACCTCTTGTAGTGACCTCGCGGGAATAGGTGGCCTGGACACGGTGACCTTCGACGGTAGTTCCGTCCAAGATCGGCGAGGCGACCGATATCTGCTTGCCACTCCTTTGAGCCAAAGTGACAACGAACGAGTTCAGGAGGTCCTCATTGGTGAAGATAATGTTGCTGCGCGTGCTCTCCCACTTGCCGTGGAAGACAAAGAGTGGGACGTTGAAACCGTCACAGGATATATCTTCCACCATATCATCGCGCATCATGACGTCGATCACGCCATGACCTACGAAATCGCGGGTTATGTAATATCCAATGCGCTTTTTTGTGAGCTGCTCAACCTTCACCCCCCTGGTGCGGATGTAACTTTCCACGCTTTCGCGTAGATACTCCTCTTTGTCAAGCTGGGTAAGCTTCTCCCACTCGTAACCCATAGTTCGGTGAAGGGTGTCCTTTATCAGGTCCAGCAGTTCCTGCTCCTCGTAGGTGAGCGCTGGTTCGATGACCTCGTACAGGTATTCGCTCAGAGTATTGTTGTAAGTGATACGCACGAACGCATAATCGGCAATCACTGTATACTGGTCCAGCACCTCTATGGCCGGGTCTGTGATATCGGGGATCAGAGTAACTGCCGAACCGGGGCGAACCGATACGGCCTGTTCCCGTGATGGAACCATTACCCGACTGGCCCGGTTGGGAGCCATCCTGCGCAGTAATTTCAGATAGGAATTGCGCATGCGTTCTGAGGTGCTGATGGTGCTCCATTCCTTTTGATCCTGGTCCTTTTGGGGTGCGGGGAAGTTCTTGTCCCCCGGTTCCGGCTCCTTGGAAGCGTTCTCCATCATTCCACCTAGTACTCCAGTTCAATAATGACGTAGCCACGGTTATGAGTGAACTGGTCTACGTTCGATATCGTCAATGTGATTTCATATACTGAACGATACTCAACTATCTTAACCTCCTCTGTGAGATTGAAGTCACCCTCGGTCTCATTCAATCCTGCCTCCATCGCGGTCTCCCTGATGAAGCTCATCCAGGTGGTATTATATCTGGTCGTGAAGACCATTGTCAGATCACCGTTGTCATCACCGTTGGATCGGCATAGGTCATAGGTTTGGGGGTCGTGATAGATCAGATCAATGGTCGCTCCGGCACTTCCCAGACCGCTCACGGAGCTGTTCTTTCCGATGAGGTCCACCTGGTCAAATTGGACATTTACGGTCCCGTCACCGTTCAATATGAAGTTCAGGGAGGGCGCGGCCCGCATGGCCATGCCATCCTGCTGATAGATCAAGAGCGCTCCATTCTCGTAGGCGTACCACTGCTGAACATAATAGCGATTAGGACCGTAGAACTCCACACACCCCCCACCATTCTCATTAAAAGGGGTAGAGTTACCACTTTCGATGGAATAGTAGAAGCTCTCTCTCACCCCTGAATCAATTGAACCCGTAGGTTTTAGGAAGAGGTACCCCGCAGTGGCCGAGGCAAAAACTGGCACGCCATCAGATCCCAAGGTGAACGGCTGATACATGTTGATGGTCGATTGGCCTGTGACCTGGGCGTTGACCACCAGGCTATCTATCTTCCCTTTAATGTCCCCGAACTGGTTCAATACCTCGTCCATATGGTTCTTCTCATTCTCCTTCATCCATATTGGTATGTATGTGTTGGTGAACAAGGTCAGAAATGTCAGGAAGACCAACAGGGCCATAATGGTACCAATGACGGAGGCAACACCTTCCTTGTCCTTCTTGATGAACTTGGAACGACTAGACGCACTTAATTGTCTTTGGTTTCCGGAACGTTCCCCCATGCTGGTAACCTCAAAATTGTCTGGATGTTTTACGTAATGCGGACTATATAAATATGTCGAGAAAAAATGAAAATAAAAAAACTGAGGACTGGCTTATAAGTGAATTTGGTGCGAAAATCATTGAAAAAAACCGATTCCTAACAGTTTTCTGTCTCGAACCGTATCGAAGGCCAAGGAGCAAATTATTTAATCGTCCTCAATTATCGGGTGCCTAAGCCGCAGTAACTCAGTTGGGAGAGTGCAAGACTGAAGTCCCTCACGGTGAAAGCCTGGAGGATCGAAATCTTGAAGTCGCTGGTTCGAGCCCGGCCTGCGGCACC
>SPCU01000077.1 GCA_004525545.1 Methanomassiliicoccus sp.
ATATCGGCGAAGGTGGTAACGGTTGGATAGAGAAGTTCTGGCACAATACAACCTGGATAGGCCCAATTCCGCCAGAGGTCCTCGATTCCGACGGGGACGGTCTCAGTGACGTCTCCGAGGAGACGGGCTGGGAGATCGCCGTGACCACGGAGCATGGTCCAGGATCGGTCGGTGAGACCATATGGGTGAGCAGCGACGCTTTCTCCACTGATACCGACAAGGATGGAGTACCCGACCCCCAGGAATTCGACGTCGGCAGCGACCCCCGTTCGGTGGACACGGACAAGGACAACCTCAAGGACGCCACTGAACTCATCTTGGGCACGGACCCCTGTCATTGGGATTCCGACCGGGACGGGCTGAGCGACGGAAAGGAGGCAAAGTTCGGCAGTGACCCCTTGCATCCCGATCCCGATGGAGATGGTCTCAACGACCTGGCGGAGTTCGATCTGGGGTCCGACCCGAGGAAGAACGATACGGACCAGGATGGACTAGGGGACCTGCAGGAGGCCTTGGCCGGTTCGGACCTGATGGACCCTGACTCGGACGATGACTTCATGTTCGACGGCACCGAGTTCGAGACCGGGACAGGAATGAACAATGACGATTCTGATGACGATGGGATCAGCGACGGTTACGAGTCCCTTTACGAGACCGATCCCTTGGAGGGAGATACTGACGATGACAACCTCAGCGATGGCTTCGAGGTGGCGACCTATCTGAACCCCCTCTCAAACGACACCGACGGGGACGGACTGAACGATTCCTTCGAACTTGAGACAGGCCTGAACCCCCGTAGCCAGGACTCGGACGGGGACGGTGTCCCTGATGGTCTAGATACGGACAACCTGTTGTTCCTGGACCAGGATGTGATGCTAGTGATCGATTCGGCCCAATTCAACGATACGTTCTTCAATGAACTGACGAGCCGGGTCAACGTCACGGTGGTCACCGCCCAGGAGTTGATCGACGAGCATTATGAAGCCAAATACATCGTGCTGGTTGGCGATCCGGGGAATGGAGCGGGTACGGCCGGAGGGCTCATCTCCCAGTTGCTTTCCGGTTCGGGGAACGTTTTGGACAGCATGACATCATCGCCGATCGATCGGATAGCGGTGAGGTATGGGGTCTGGAACGCCACCCAGACCGTGGTCATGTTCTCCATGACCTATGATACTGATGCCATCAGGGCGGTCGGGGTTCTCAAGAGCATGAGCATGACCGTCAGCGAAAAGGGTTACCTTGTCCAATATCACAATCCCCGAGCATGCTTCAAGCTCGATTTGATCGACAGCATGCACCTCACAGACACCTTCATCTGGGCGAAGCTCGGGTCCATGGACACCTTTGAGGTCGAGGTAACCAAGGTGAATGCGACTGAGGCTCCATCTACCATCGGACCAAGTACGGGAATTGCACCGGGATGGATGGACCTGGACAAATTCGTGAACGTCGAGCTAAGTCTCGATGACCCGAACACGACCCTGGAAGGGGCGTTGGTGCGCATATATTACACAGACGAGGAGCTGGACATGAACGGGGACGGGGACACTGACGATCTCTTGGACATCGATGAGCGGTCCATTCGCCTCTGGTCGTTCTCCAGCGACGATGGTCGATGGGAAAGGATCGGCTCAGGGCTCGGATCTAACATGACCGGGGTGAACACCACAGACCAGGAGATATTCGGAATCCGATATTCAGGTTACGTTTGGGCAAACGTGACCGAGCTCGGATGGTTCGCATTGGCCGGAAGATCCCATGCTATCGATGTTCGGATCGACGTCAGGTCGAGCGAGGGTCTGGACAAGATCAGCATCAAGAGCGGGGGGCTGTTGAGGGTGATCATCTACGGGAACGAGGACGCCGATGGCATCTGGATCGACGTTGCGTCACTCCGGATCGGGAACGCCGGTGTCGCCACCCAGAAGAACGATCGGTTCAAATTCACATGCAGGGACGTCGACCGTGATGGCTGGAATGACCTGGTGGTCTACTTTTCGGTCTCTGATCTCGTCCAGTTCGGCGGACTGACGGTCGCCACGGAATTCCTGGAGGTGAACGGGAGTTTGGATGACACACATGGCCTGCTACCCATACGAGGCTATGGGGCCGTTGTCATCGCTCCGGGCCAAACCCGCTGAAACCCTTTAAATCACATTTCAACGAGGTTTCCAGAGGACATGCTAAAATGATCCCATTGAAGGGGATCCATCGATAGATCATGATACGAACAGTGATCGGAACGTGTCTCGTTGAATAATATTAAGTACCGTCTTTCATTCCAGATTAACGATGAGCGACGCCGAGAAGGATCTCCCCCGACCGATCATCGATGAGGACGAGTGCAAAGGGTGTGGACGCTGTCTCAGCGCTTGCCCTAAGAAGGTTCTGGTCAGATCGTCCAAAATGAATCGCCGGGGATTTTACCCGGTCCTGTACTCCGGTCAGGGCTGCACTGGCTGCGCCATATGCTTCTACAATTGCCCGGAACCCTATGCCATTGAGGTTCGCGGCAAGGGGGAGGAGTGATCCAATGAGAAAGTTCGTCAAGGGAAATGAGGCGGTGGCCATTGGAGCGGTGTACGCCGGATGCGAGATGTACTTCGGATATCCTATCACTCCTGCGAGCGACATAGCGCACGCGGTGGCAGAATACTTCCCACAATTGGGAAGGGAGCATCTGCAGGCGGAGTGTGAGACCGGGGCGATCAACATGATCTTCGGTGCGGCCGCGGCCGGTAAGTTGAGCATGACCGCCTCCTCCGGACCGGGAATATCCTTGATGCAGGAAGGCATGTCATACCTCGCCGGAGCACAGCTGCCAGCAGTAGTGGTCAACGTTATGAGGGTAGGACCTGGATTGGGCAACATCGGCCCAGAGCAGGGGGATTACAATCAGGCGGTCAAGGGCGGCGGCCATGGCAATTATCACAGCCTGGTCCTGGCGCCCGCCTCGGTACAGGAGATGTGCGATCTGACCATGAAGGCCTTCGAGCTTTCGTTCAAATACCGCAATCCGGCCATCGTTCTCGCGGACGCGGTGCTGGGACAGATGATGGAGTTCCTCACATTCCCTGAAGAGATGAAGGTCAAACCCATGACGGATGGATGGGCAGTGCATGGGGACCACGAAACCCGCTGCAACCTGATCACCTCCATCTACCTGGACAACGAACTGCAGGAAAGGCACAACTGGGCGCTGCAGGAGAAATACTCCGCCATGCAGGTAGAGGCTCTAGCCGAGTCCTACCTTTTGGAGGATGCGGAGATCGTGCTCACCGGCTACGGCACCAGCGCCCGCATCGCCCGCTCAGCGGTGGACCGGCTTAGGGACGAGGGTATCAAGTCCGGATTGCTAAGGCCCATAACCCTGTTCCCTTTCCCTACCGAGCAATTGCAGAGGGCGGCCCTGGCCGGAAAGATACTGGTCGTAGAACTTAGCAACGGTCAGTACCGTGACGACCTGTTGCTGCACTTAGATAGGAAGATACCTTGCCAAGTGGACCTCATCAACCGCATGGGTGGCAACATGATGAAGGTGAAGGACGTGGTAGAGAAGGCCAAAAAAATGTTGCGGGAGGGGAGTCAATGATCAAGCGCGCCACCGGTTTCAATGAGACGTTCGATCGGAGGGAGAAGGGGACAAAAGCGACGCACTATTGCCCTGGCTGTGGACATGGGATCATCAACAAGCTCATTGCTGAGGCCATGGCCGATCTGGGCATACAGGACCGTACCGTGTTCGTCTCCCCTGTCGGCTGCGCCGCCTTCTGCTATTATTACTTCGACTGCGGCAACGTGGCCGGTCCGCACGGACGCGCTTCCGCCATCGCCACAGGCGTATCTCGGGCGCTCCCTGGCAGCGTGGTCATCTCCTATCAGGGGGACGGGGACCTCGGAGCGATAGGTTTCAACAACGCCTTCCAGGCAGCAAACCGCGGTGAACATTTCGCCTGCTTCTTCGTCAACAATTCCATTTATGCCATGACCGGAGGGCAGATGGCCCCCACGACCTTGATCGGTCAGAAGACCACTACCACCCCCTTCGGACGCGACCCGGTCAAGGAAGGTTATCCACTAAAAGTGTGCGAGGTGCTGAACCAGCTGCAAGCCCCAGTCTATATCGAGAGGGTCTCGGTCGCCGACACTAAAAGGATAATGCAGGCCAAGAAGGCCGTGAGAAAGGCATTGGAGATACAAAGGGACGGCAAGGGATACGCCTTCGTGGAGTTCCTTTCCCCCTGTCCAACCAACTGGCGCATGGACCCGGTGACCTCCGCCGAGTTCGTCACCGAGAGTATGGAGAAGGTATTCCCTCTAGGATGTCTCAGGGACCGCAGCGCCGAGCACGCCCCCGTACCCAACCAGATACCGCAACTGACCCTTTCCCAATTGTTCGGCGAGGGACGGGAGGGAAAAGCCGCCGAGGTCGATCCTGCATTTAAAGAGAAGAGCTTCAAGTTCTCCGGGTTCGGAGGTCAAGGTGTGCTCTCGCTTGGACTGGTCATCGCAGAGGCTGCCGGTCTGGCGGGACGCTTCGTATCCTGGCTACCAAGTTATGGACCGGAGCAGCGGGGCGGTTATGCATCTTGTTCGGTCGTTGTAAGTGGCCACGAGGTAGGGTCTCCCACGGTGGACGATCCGGAGGTGCTAGTGGTCATGAGCCAGCCAGCAATGGAGAAATACTACCACACCGTCAGACCCGGCGGTGTGATGGTGTATGAGGCGTCCCTTCCCTGCCCAGAACCTAGGGATGGGGTACGTGTTCTGGCCTTCCCGGCATCGAAGATAGCCGGCGAGAGCAGAACGCCCAAAGCGGCCAACACCGCATTCCTGGGGGCGTTGACGGCGATGGGGCTCCACGGGCTGCCCGAAGAACATGTCCTGGCCGCTTTGGACGCGAGCTTCGCGGCCAAACCTAAGCTCGTCGAGAGGAATCGCAAGGTGTATCAGACGGCCTTCGAATGGTCAACGAACAATTTCTGAGCGGGTGTTTCGGCACTCTGCTCATTTTTCATTTTATTGGGAGCCATGTGATCGGCTTGACGGTAAGTTTCATAAACGGTCGGCAGTTTAGGTAGAGGCATTGCCGAGCCTCGTCGAGAACTGGCCATGATTTGGAGGATGACGAATTGACCTCTTCTGAGAAGATCGGGACGCGTGTTCACACATTCCGCGAGCGATTAGGAATGACCATGGACGACCTAGCCAAGAACGCAGGAGTGGACGCGGCCTTAATACAAAAGGTGGAGGAGGGAGGGGTCTATCCTCCGTTAGGCGTAATGGTGAAGATATCTCGAGCGTTGGGTCAGCGGCTGGGAACCTTCATGGACGATCAGGTGAGGGAGGACCCGGTCATCGTGCGTGCCGCCGACCGTATAGAAGAGACCGCCGCTCACAACGGCGGGGCAGGAGGTCAGTATCATTACTATCCCCTGGGAAAAGGCAAGACGGACAGGCACATGGAGCCCCTCTTCATCGTCATCCAACCGAACAGCGAGAAGAACACATCCTCCCATGAAGGGGAGGAACTTATCATCGTGGTGAAAGGTGAGGTAGAGCTCATCTACGGTAAGACCACGTTCGTACTGAAAGCCGGCGATTCCATGTACTACAACTCGATCGTGCCGCATCATCTGGGCGCGGCGAACGACGCGAACGCCGAGATATACGCGGTGGTCTACACCCCCTTCTGAGGTGAAAGCATGGCAAGAGAGGATATCACCCGGGAGGCCACTATTGGCCAGCTTTTGGACGAAATAACCGAGAAGGTGCCCGACCAGGACGCTGTGGTCTACGTCGATCGGGATTATCGACTGACCTGGCGGGAGTTCCGGGACACCGTGGACAAGACGGCCAAGGGCCTGATGGCATTGGGCGTGAAGAAGGGCGAAAAGGTGGCCGTATGGGCAACCAACGTGCCTCATTGGGTGACGCTGCAGTTCGCCACCGCCCGGATCGGGGCGATCTTGCTCACCATCAACATCAACTATCGCAACGCAGAGATCGATTACCTGTTGAAGCAATCGGACTGCGAGAACATCTTCATCATCGACGGTTATCGGGACACAGACTATGTCAAAACCATCTATGAGTTGATCCCGGAACTGAAGGACCGGTCACGCGATCGTCTGAATTCTGATAACTATCCTAAATTGAAGAGGGTGTTCTTCCTGGGTCCGGAGAAACATCGCGGCATGTATTCCTGGAACGAGCTGTTAGCCTTGAACGTCCAGGTAAGTGATGAGGAATATCGTCAGCGACAGGGAGAGCTGTCGCCGCACGACGTGGTCAACATGCAGTACACCTCCGGTACCACTGGCTTCCCCAAAGGGGTGATGCTCACCCATTTCAACATCACCAACAACGGTTACTGGACCGGGGCCAATCAGAACTTCTCCCCGAAGGACCGGGTCTGCGTTCCGGTACC
>SPCU01000098.1 GCA_004525545.1 Methanomassiliicoccus sp.
ACTGCCTCGGCGTTCACATCCCCCAGGCCATCAAGATAGGCGTAAGCGAGGACGCGATCCTTGAGGCGATGTTGATCGGTTCCTTCATGAACCTGAACCGTAGCAACTCCATCGCCTTCCGGTGCCTTAAAACGGCGATGGAGGGGAAGGAATGAGGTATTCAGAGGGACGGATCGGCCGAGTGCTGGTACTACGCCTGGAGGACGGGGACGTACTACATGAGTGCGTCGAGAGGGCCGCATTCGAAAGTAATATCCAAAGGGCGGCGGTCCTCGTAGTGGGTGGCGCCGATCGCGGCAGCCGTTTGGTGGTAGGACCTAAGGACGGCCGGGAGGACGATATACTGCCAGTGTTGACCGAGCTGGCCGGAGAATCGGAGATCGCCGGCGTGGGCACACTGTTCCCGGACGAGGACGGAATGCCGTCATTGCACCTACATGCCTCCTGCGGCCGAGGGGAGAAGAGCGTCACCGGCTGCGTACGCCCCGGGGTCAAGACATGGATCATACAGGAAGTGATAGTGATGGAGCTAATGGGCCTGGGCTCCAAACGGATCACCGACCCCCGCAGTGGGTTCAAGCTCCTGGAGCCTTGATCAGAAGGCGTCCACGCAGCGCAGACCGGTCTCGGAACATCTCTTCCTGATGAAAGCTTCCAGGCCTTTGTAGTCCTTCCTGAGGTGGGCGCTTTCCAAACGATCACCGATGATCTCCCCTCCGCAGCGTGAACGGATGTCATGGAACATTCCGGGGCGGGATCGGAAACGATCGAGCATGATCCATTTTATCCCGGTGTCGACCAGGGCGTCCACGAGTTCCGCGGCGTCCTTTTCTTCCAACACCGGGAGCAGCGGTCCGACGAGAGCATAGGCGTTGATACCGGCATCAGAGAATTGCCTCAAGGCATCCAGGCGTTTTGCTGGCAGGGGGGCGCCGGGTTCGAACTCCCGGCTGAGTGCGTCGCTGATCGAGGTGACGGTAAGCCCGACCTCTCCAGGTAGTTCGCGATAAAGTTCCAGATCACGCAGTATCAGGTCCGATTTGGTGAGGACGCTGACCTTGAGGCCATGGGGTATTATCTCCATAAGGCAGCGCCTGGTGATGAGCAGGTGCCTCTCCGCCTCCTGGTAAGGGTCAGTGACGGTTCCCAGACCGATGACCCCCTTCTTGCCCTTGATCTCCCTAGACAAGACCAGCGGCAGATCGGTCCGGGCCAGAACGTTGGTCCATTCAGAACGGGGACGTTTGGTTACATATGGCGCATAGCAGTAAAGGCAATCATGCTGGCATCCTACATATGGGTTCAGGGCATAATCCAGCCCCGGCAACCTGGATGGCGGCAGAGCCACCTTCGTACGCACCTCCGAGACATTCGGAGCCCTGGGCAACGGCCGGCCCTCCTCCATGGCCAAAAATAGATCCAGATTAGACATAATCGTCCAGCCTCCGTTGGTGCTTAAGGTCCTGCAGCACCGCACTGTGATTCGTCCAGGTAGGTATAGGGATGTCCATACGGGTCTGCACATGCGCCATCGCCTGTTCCAAGGTGTTGAACTTCCTCGGTCTCTGCGTCAAGGCCATGCGCACGTTCTCCCTCACGTTCCACACCCCTACCGGCAGAAGGTAACCAGGATGAGCCTCTCGGAAGATGATCGCTCCAGATTGTCGCCTCTCTCTTTGCAGGAGCTCATTTACCGCCAGACGCGCGGCGTAGTAGCAGCCGCCTATCTCCGCGTAATCCTTCCTACCTTCGAAGAACTCATGTGAGGAGATGATCTCCACCTGCTTCCCCAAGGGGTTCCACACAGTATTGGGGTACCAGGCCTCGATGAGCTCGTAACGCCAGGAGGTCGGCGTGAGCATGACGCTCCATCGATTGTCCAGCTGGTCCCAGTCGTACACTCGGAACTCGTTGATGAGCGGGAAGGTCTTGGTGGTCCTCAGCATGTCCTTGCCCAGGATGTCGTCGACCGCGGTGATGCTCCAGCGGGTGGGCACTAATCGTCGATTCTCCTCCACACCGAAAGCTCCGATGCTGAAGGCCTTCTGTATGCGGGATATCAACACTTCGCCCTTGTACAGCCCCTTGACCGCTTCGGCGGCCTTCAGGTCCGTGTCATAGTAGGCCTTCTCCACCCTATGGTCGTACTTGGGGGTGGATATGCGAAGCCTCTCCAGCTTGGCCGAGGGACCGAACGGTTGGATGTTGTCATCAAGAACGATGCGTCCCGAAGGTTTCTTGGAGAAGTTGGCCTCAACGTCCACGGAATTTGTGGCCAGCGCTAGTTCCCTGGTGTAGTCGACGATTCGCCCTGCGTTCTGGAAGTTCTTAACGTCCACCAGATACTTTCCCCGGACAAGGCGGAAACGGAAGTCCACGATCTCTTCGATCGACTTGCCCATCCACTGCTCCGGGGTGTCCATGATCAGGGTGTCGCCCAGGTCCGGTGGCACCAGGGGGCCGATGTCCACCTTAGGATAACCGTAACGACCGACAAAGACCCCTGGGGGAGAGCTGCCGTGCAGGTCCTGGGTATCTATGAGCTTCTTGGTACGGGAATGGGAGTAGAACTTGATCATCAAAGGACAACGGTCCTTGCCGCAGAGGTTCTTGCTCCCTTTGCATATGTGGCAGGGGCTAGAGCTGGAGACGTTCGTCTCTGGGAAAGGTGACACATCGAACGGCAGTGGCCCCAGGGTCCTCATGAACGACCGTTCTACCGAGGAATGGATATATGACCGTTTTCCAAGGCAGACTAAAAGTGGGGATGGTCCTTGATGATGCTCAGGGCATCCATGGATCGTTCCCAGTCAAGAGTTATGCCGTTGGTCATCCCCGGCAGCTCCACCGATTCGTATTCATCTCCTATGAACAGCAGGGCGACGACGATCCAAAGGCGTGCCCCACCAAGTTTGGGCAGGGAGATCAGTGAGGCGCCGTAACCATTAGGGAAGCGGTAGACCCTTTGCTCTCGTCCTCCCTGAATATCTAGGCAAGCCTTGCAATAACCCTCGTCCACGCGGAACGAATCCAGGTCCTCGTCCATGGTCGGGACTACGAGATACCCGGAGAAAAATGTTCCTTCCTTTGATTAATAGCTATTATTTTATATTCTATGGTCATTACCAGGGGTGTCAGCATACTGTTTTAGGGAACGCTGAATCCGACAATTTTATATAGAAGCGATAAAATACCGACCGTAAGGAGGCTCATTATGGCTTACGGAATGGGACAAGGTAATCAGCCTATCATAGTTCTTCGTGAAGGTACTGAGAGATCTAGGAACAAGGAAGCGCAATACAACAACATCGCCGCAGCCCGAGCGGTCGCCGACTCTGTGAAGTCGACCTTGGGGCCAAAGGGGATGGATAAGATGCTGGTCGACTCCATGGGGGACGTCGTCATCACCAACGATGGCGTCACGATCCTGAAGGAGATCGACGTTCAGCACCCGGCAGCCAAGATGGTCGTGGAGATCGCCAAGACCCAGGACACTGAGTGCGGCGACGGTACAACTTCCTCGGTAATTATTGCCGGGGAGCTGTTGAAAAAGGCGGAGGCCTTGGTGGAGCAGGGCATCCACCCCACCATTATCGCAAACGGCTACAAGATGGCCGCTGCCGAGGCAATAAAGATACTGGACACCATAGCTGTGCCCATCACCCCCACCGACACTGAGATGTTGAAGATGGTGGCAATGACCGCCATGACCGGCAAGAGCGTAGGCGGCCAAGGAGAATTCCTGGCCGAGGTCGCAGTAAAGGCCATCAAGGCGGTCGCCGAGAAGACCGGTAAGAACTACACCGTAGATGTGGACAACATCAAGGTGGAGAAGAGGACCGGCGGATCTATCTCCGAGACCGAGATCATCGAGGGCATCGTCATCGATAAGGAGAGGGTGCACCCCCGCATGGCTACACAGGTCAAGAAGGCCAAGATCGCCCTGCTCAGCGTTCCCATGGAGGTCAAGAAGACCGAGGTGGACGCCAAGATCCAGATACGTGACCCATCACAGATGCAGCGCTTCCTGGACGAGGAAGAGGCTACCCTGAAGAGCATGGTCGACCAGATCGCCGCAGTAGGCACGACCGTAGTGTTCTGCCAGAAGGGAGTGGACGATCTAGTTCAGCACTACCTGGCCAAGGCCGGAATATTCGCCGCCCGAAGGCTTAAGGAGTCTGACATGGAGAAGCTCGCCAAGGCCACTGGAGCTACCATCGTCGGGAAGATCAGCAACATCGCCAAGACAGACCTTGGATTGGCCGACATGGTCGAGCAGAAGAAGGTCGGCGAGAACGACATGATATTCATCACCGGCTGCAAGAACCCCAAGGCCATAAGCGTCATCGTGCGCGGCGGTACCGAGCACGTTGTTGATGAGGTCGAGAGGTCCCTGCATGACGCACTGCGCGTCGTAGGTGTCGCTTTGGAGGACGGTAAGATCGTTCCGGGCGCCGGAGCCCCTGAAGTGGAGCTGTCCCTGCGCTTGGCCAACTTCGCCTCCACCGTCGGTGGCCGCGAGCAGCTGGCAATAGAGGCATTCGCCTCTGCCATGGAGATCATCCCCTGGGCCCTGGCCGAGAACGCAGGTTTGGACGCCATAGACATGGTCATCCAGCTGAAGTCGGCTCACGAGAAGAAGGGCGCCAACTCCAAGAACATGGGCTTGGACCTGGATGCCGGCAAGCCGGCAGACATGTTGAAGTCTAACGTCATCGAGCCCTTAAGGGTAAAGACCCAGGCCGTTAAATCTGCGGCAGAGGTCGCTAACATGATCCTGAGGATCGACGATGTCATCGCCTCCAAGAAGGGCCCGCCGGGACCCCCGGGCGGGCCCTTCTTGGAGGCGATGACATCGTCGATCCTCAGGA